>CAXSHI010000019.1:0-34512 GCA_964236755.1 uncultured Acetobacteraceae bacterium | reverse complement strand
CCAGGCTGGGGGCGGCGGAGAGCAGGGCCTGCGTGTAGGGATGCAGCGGGCGCCGGAACACCGCGTCCGCCGGGCCGTCCTCCATGACGCGGCCTAGGTACAGCACCACCACGCGGTCGCACAGGCTGCGCACCACCGGCAGGTCGTGGCTGATGAACAGCAGCGCGAGGCCCAGCCGGGTGCGCAGGTCGGCGAGCAGCGCTAGCACCTGCGCCTGCACCGAAACGTCGAGCGCCGACACCGGCTCGTCCGCGACCAGCAGGTCCGGCCCGGTCGCCAATGCCCGGGCGATGGCGATGCGCTGGCGCTGCCCGCCGCTGAACTCGTGCGGGTAACGGGCCGCCTGCGCAGGCGACAGCCCCACCTGCTCCAAAAGCGCCGCCACCCGCTCCCGCCCGCCCGGCAGGCCGTGGATCGCCAGCCCGTCCGCGACCTGCGCGCCCACCCGGCGGCGGGGATCGAGGCTCGAATACGGGTTCTGGAACACCAGCTGCATCCGCCGCCGAAGAACGCGCAGCGCCGCCGGGTCGGCCTGGGCCAGGTCCTGCCCGTCCACCAGGACGCGCCCGGCGCTGGGCGGCAGCAGGCCCAGCACCATCCGGCCCAGCGTGCTCTTGCCGGACCCGCTCTCGCCCACCAGGCCGACCGCCTCGCCGGAGGGAATGCCGAGCGTCACCTCCGTGACCGCCTGCACCGCCGGGCGGCGGAACAGGCCGCGCGTGGCGAACCGCTTGCTGACCGCCTCGGCCTGGATCACGCCGCATGCTCCGCCGGCGCCAGCTCCTGCCAGCGCACGCAGCGCGTGGCGCGGACGCCCAGCCGCGCCAAGGCCAGCGGCGCGTCGCATTGCGGCCGGCGGTGTGGGCAGCGCGGCGCGAAGGCGCATCCCGGTGGCAGGTCGTGCGGCGGCGGCACCACGCCGGGGATGCCGACAGGCGGCCCGCCCCCTTCGCGCGGGGCGCTCGCCAGCAGCGCCGCGGTGTAGGGGTGCAGCGGGCGCGCGAACACCTCGGCGACCGGCCCCTCCTCGACCACCTCGCCCGCATACATCACCGCGACCCGGCCGGCGATCTCGCTCACCACCGGCAGGCTGTGGGTGATGAACACCATCGCCATGCCGCGCTCCGCCCGCAGCCCGGCCAGCAGGTCCAGCACCTGCGCCTGGATCGTCGCGTCGAGCGCCGTCGTCGGCTCGTCGGCGATCAGCAGCTTGGGGCTGCGGGCAATCGCGAGCGCCACCATCGCCCGCTGCCGCATCCCGCCGGACAGCTCGTGCGGGAAGGCGCGGGCGCGGGCTGCCGGGTCGGGGATGCCGACGCGGGCCAGCAACTGCACCGCGCGCCCCATGCGGCCCGGGCCGGCCATGCCCTCGGCGATCTGCCGGCCGATGCGGTGCACCGGGTTGAGGCTGCTGAGCGGGTCCTGGAAGATGATCGCCGCCGTGCCGCCGCGCAGCCGGCGCAGCGCCGGGGCGTGGAGGCGCAGCGTGTCCTGCCCGGCGACCCACGCCTCGCCCGCCACGGCCCGCGCCGCCGGCGGCAGCAGGCCCAGGATCGCCAGCCCGGTCAGCGACTTGCCCGACCCGCTTTCCCCCACGACCGCCAAGGTCTCGCCCGCCGCCACGGACAGCGACACGTCGCGCACCGGGCGGATCGGCCCGGCCGGCGTCGCGATCTCCACAGTCAGGCCGCGCACCTCCAGGATGCCGGCGCCGGTCCGGGCGGCAGACGGCGGCAGCCCCGGCGCAGCCCGGCCGAACGCGCGCCGCGACCGGACCACGGCCCGCGGGTCCAGCACTCCCTGCAGCGCGTCGCAGAACGCATTGACCGCGAGGATGGTCAGCGTGAGCGCCAGGCACGGCCACAGCAGCAGGAGCGGCGCCTGGTCCATGGTGGCGCGCGCCCCGCGGATCATCAGGCCCCAGCTCGGCGCCGGCGGCACGACGCCGAGGCCCAGGAACGACAGCCCGCTTTCCAGCACGATGGCGGCGGCGCAGGTCAGGCTGAACTGCACCAGCACCGGACCCAAGACGTTGGGCAGGACCGTGCGCAGCATGATCCGCCCGCTGGAAGCGCCTAGCACGCGCACCGCCTCCACGAAGTCCTGCGCCCCCGTCGCCAGCACTCCGGCATAGGCGATGCGGGCGAAGCCCGGCACATACAGCACCGACAGCACCAGCATCAGCGTCGCCGCCCCCGGGCCGGCCAAGGTCACGACCAGCAGCGCCAGCAGCAGCGGCGGGAAGCACAGCACCACGTCCATCGCCCGCACCGTCAGCACCTCGACCACGCCGCGGAAGTAGCCCCCGAGCACGCCGAGCAGGGTGCCGAGGACACTGGCGGCGAGCGAGGCCGTGAGCGCCACCGAAAGCGACACCCGCGCGCCCCAGAGCAGCCGCGCCAGCACGTCCCGCCCGTACTCGTCCTGTCCCAGCAGATGCAGGGAACCCGGCGCCGCCAGCCGGTGCGCGACGTCCATCCGCACGGGGTCGGGCAGGGGCAGCAGCGGCGCCGCCAGCGCCGCGCAGGCGATCAGCCCGATCCCGGCCGCGGACCAGGCCAGGCGGCGCACGCCTGTCACCCGTGCCGCACTCGCGGGTCCAGCGCCGCGTAGAGCAGATCGACCAAGAGGTTCAGCCCGACGAACAGCACGGAGATCACCAGGATCACGCCTACCACCTCCGGATAGTCCCGCGCCGACACCGCATCGACCAGCATCCCCGACAGGCCGGGCCAATTGAACACGTATTCGACCAAGACCGTGCCGCCCAGCAGGCTGCCCAAGTGCAGCGCCACCACCGTCACCACCGGCATCATCGCGTTGCGGAGCATGTGATGCAGCAGGATGCGCCCGGGTCCCAGCCCCTTCGCCCGCGCGGTCCGCACCCAGTCGCGCCCGGCCACGTCCAGCACGGCGGCGCGCGTCATGCGGAACACCGCCGCGGCCAGGCCCGCCGCAATCGCCAGCGCCGGCATCAGCAGCAGCAAGGCATGCTGCCCCGGGTTCTCCCCAAACGCCACGTAGCCGCCCGCCGCCACCCAGTGCAGCCGCTGCGCGAACAGCAGCACCATCAGCGTGCCCAGCACGAACACCGGCACCGCCAGCGCCAGCCCCGCGGAGGCGGACGCCGTGCGGTCGAGCCACCCGCCGGCCCGCACCGCCGCCAGCGTCCCCATGGGCACGCCCATCAGCACCGCCAGCAGCGCAGCCGCGCCGATCAGCTCCAGCGTGCGGGGCAGGCGGCGGCCGATGGTTGCCATCACCGGGCTACCGTCCTGGATCGACTGGCCGAGGTCGCCCCGCAACGCCCCGCCCATGTTCGCCGCGTACTGGGCGAGGATCGGCCGGTCGAGGCCAAGCTGCTCGCGCAGTTCCTGCACCGCGGCGGGATCGGGTGCGCCGCCGCCTTGGCTCAGCAGCAGTTCGGCCGGGTCGCCCGGCACCAGCCGGATCGCCAGGAACACCAAGGTCGCCACCACCCAGACCAGTCCGACCGAAACGCCGAGCCGCCGCAGGGTCCAGGCCAGCACCGGTCAGGCGCCCTGCACGAACTCGGCGCCGTCGAGCGTGGAGCCGGAGTAGAAGCTTAGCGCGCCCGGCAGGTTCTGGAAGCCGCGCAGGTCCCGGGTGAAGGCGTAGCCCTGCGCCCGCCAGGCGATGCCGACGAAGTTCGCCTCATCCAGCACGGCCCCCTCCAGTTCGGCGTAGATCGCCCGGCGCTTTTCGGGATCGAACTCGCCCCGACCCGCCGCGAGCAGCTGGTGGACGCGCGGCGTCGGCAGGTTGACGCTGCGGACGTAGGACGGGCCCAGCGTGCCGTCCACCTGGTTGGCGACCCCGTCGGGGTCGTTGCTTTCGGACGCCGTGCCCATCAGCCCCATCTCGTACTGGCCCCGGTTGCCCTGGGCGACGCGGGTGGACCAGTCCGGCAGGCGCAGCTCCACCTGGATGCCAACCGCGGCCAGGTTCTGCTGCAGGATCTCGGCCGTGTCCTTGTGCATGCCGTAGGTGGCGGTGGACAGCAGGCTCGTGCTGAACCCGTCGGGATACCCGGCCTCCGCCAGCAGCGCCTTGGAGCGGGCGGGGTCGTAGGCCTGCGCACGGCTGCGCGCCTCGTCGAAGAACGGGGTGCCCCGGGGCATCGGCAGGCCCTCCAGCGGCGCGCCGCGGCCGAAGAACGCGGCCTGCACCACGTCGTCCCGCCTGATCGCATGGGCGACCGCCTGCCGCACCCGCTTGTCCGACAGCGGGCCGGTCTTGCCCCCGGCTTGACCCCCGGCTTGACCATTGAACATGAGGTACATGTACGGCCCGTCCGTGGCTTGCAGCACCAGGCGCGGGTCCGCCTCGATGGCCGCCATGCTCTGCCACGGCACGTACTCGATCAGGTCCACGTCGCCCGCCTGCAGCGCCGCCACCCGCAGGGTCTCGTCGGCATAGGCGGTGAGCCGGACGCCGCGCAGCTTCGGCAGGCCAGGCTTGTAGTACTTCGCGTGCGCCTCCATCTCGATCCCCACGCCGCGCTCCGCGTTCTTGAGGACGAACGGCCCGGCGCCCACCGCCTGCGCGCCGCCGGCGTTGGAGTCCGGGTAGATCATCGGCATGAAGGTGGTCGCCAGCATCTGCGGCACGGTGGCGTTGGGCGCCTTCATCACCAGCCGGACCGTGCGCGCGTCCGGCGTCTCGATCCGGGCGATCTCCTGGCACTGCGCCCGCAGGTAGGCGGTGCTTTTCTCGCCCGCCACCTGCTCGAGGTTCCACTTGACCTGCTCGGACGTGACCGGCTTGCCGTTGTGCCAGGTGGCCTCGCGCAGCCGGAACACCCAGGCCGCCTGGCCCTCCGCCGCCCAGCTTTCGGCCAGCTCGGGCTGCAGGCTGCCGTCGGGCGCGTAGCCGAGCAGGCCGCGGTTCATCAACGCCTGCACCGTGCCTGCGGCCGTGCCGGCATTGGCCCAGGGCGCCAGCGTCGGCGGGTAGGCCGACAGCCCGAAGCGCAGCACGCCCGGCACGCGCGCGGCCCGGGCGGGGCCGTGCAGCAACGGCAGCGCGGCGGCGCCGGCGATGGCGGCGCGGCGGGTGAGGGGGATCATGCCAGGGCCTCCCGATAGTCGGCTTCGCTCAGCCGTCCCTCCCGCATGTCCCGGGCGCGCAGGGCCGGGTCGCGCTCGGCCGCCGGGCCGTAGCCGCCGGCGCCCGGCGTCACGAGGGTCACGATGTCGCCCGGCCGCAGCATGCCGTTGCCATGGTCGAAGGGCTCCGTGCCGGGGCTGAACAGGAACGCGCCCATCGCGCCGGGCCGGCCGCCCTCAAGGCCCCAGGGGGCCGAGCGCAGCCGGGCGCCGTCCAGCCGCAGCCGGCATTCCCGGTCGGCACGGTACACCCGGCGCAGCGCCATGCCGCCCCGCTGCCGCCCGGCGCCCCCGGAGCCGTCCACCAGCTCGTAGCGCAGGAGGGTCAGCGGGTACTCGCCCTCCAGGGCCTCCGCCGGCAGGTTGCTGGTGTTGGTCATGTGCACGTGCACGCCGTCCAGCCCATCCTTGGTGCGCCGCGCGCCGGAGCCGCCGCCGATGGTCTCCAGGTACACCCACAAGGCGCCATCCTCCATTGTGCCCACGAAGGTCGCCGACACGCAGGAGCCGTTGCACGCGGCGACCACCCGGTCCGGCACCGCGGGCGCCAGCGCGCCGTGCACCAGGTCCACCACGCGCTGGCAGGCGCCGAGCCGGCCGTTCACCGCGGCGGGGCTCATGCAGTTCAGCACCGTGCCCTCCGGCGCGGTGACATGCAGCGGCCGGGCCAGCCCGGCGTTCGGCAGGATCGTCGGGTCAACCAGCGTCTTCACCGCGTAGTACACGGTGCTGAGCAGCGCCGTGTAGGTCATGTTCATCCCGGCCCGCACCTGCGGCGGGCTGTCGAAGTGCAGGCGCATCTCGTCGCCCTCCACCTCGATGCGGGCGGAGAACCGAAGCTCCCCGTCCAGCTCCGGGCTGTCGTGCCGGTCCTCGAAGGCGTAGGTCCCGTCGGGGATGGCAGCGATGCCGGCCCGCATCTTGCGCTCGGCGTAGTCCAGCAGCGCCTCGCCTGCCGCCAGCACGGTGGCGACGCCGTATTTCCTGCACAGCGCCTGCATGCGCTGCACGCCCAGGCGGTTCGCCGCCATCTGCGCCCGCAGGTCCGACAGCCGCTCCCGCGGCACCTGGCAGTTCAGCAGGATCAGCTCCTGCACGTCCGCCTGCAACTCGCCCGCGCGGTACAGCCGGATCGGCGGGATGCGCAGCCCTTCCTGGAAGATGTGGGCGTGGCCGCGGTCGGCGAAATCCGCGTGGTGCGCGAGGTTCACCGCCCAGGCGATGATGGCGCCATCGACGAAGATCGGCTCGGCCAGCACGATGTCCGGCAGGTGGGTGCCGCCGCCCTCGTAGGCGTCGTTGCCGACGAACACGTCGCCGGGGCGCATGCCGGCCGCCGGGTGGCGCTTGAGGACATGCTCGATGATGCCGATGAAGCTGCCGAGATGCATCGGGATGTGCTCGGCCTGGCACAGCGTCCGCCCGGCGGTGTCGAACAGCGCCGTGGAGCAGTCGCGCCGCTCCTTGATGTTGGTCGAGTAGCTCGCCCGGATCAGCGCCTCCCCCATCTCCTCGGCGATGGAGGCGAGCGCGCTGCCGATCACCTCGACGGTGATCGGGTCCACGGGCGCGCGAGGCTCGGCCGCCACGGCATGGCTCATCACGCAGCCTCCAGGATCAGGTTCGCGTAGGGTTCGACCCGGCCGGTCATGCCGGGCAGGATCACGGCCGTCGCGTCCATCTGCTCGACGACCGCGGGACCGGCGATGCGATGTCCGGGCCGCAGGCGGTCGCGGTCATACACCGGGCAGGAGACGGACCCGCCGGCCTCGGGCAGCCACACCGGGCGGCGGCCGATCACGGCGGCGCCGGCGTCGGGCGGGCCTTCCGGCTGCGGTGGGAAAGCGGCCTTGGGCACGAGGCCGGACGCCTCGATGCGGAACGTCACCAACTGCACCGGCTCGCCCTCGGCGGCGAAGCCGTACAGCCGGCGGTGCGCGGCATCGAACGCCTCGGCCAGGGCGTCCAGCGTCGCCGTCGTCACGTCCCCATCGGGCACGGGGATCGGCAGCTCGTAGTTCTGCCCGGCGTAGCGCATATCGACCGTGCGGACCGTCCGCCGCGCGTCCGGCGGGATGCGCTCATCCCCGAACCACGCCGCCGCCCGCGCCGAGAGCGCGTCGAACCCGCCCGCGACCTCCGGCTGCGCCGCGGCCCGGAGCGTCAGGAGCTTCGTGCTCGCGAAGTCCGCGCGCAGGTCGGTCAGCAGCAGTCCCATGGCGCACAGGATGCCGGGGTTGCGCGGCACCACGACGCGCGGGATGTCCAGCTCGCGCGCCAGCCGCGCCGCGTGCAGCGGGCCGGCGCCGCCGAACGCCACCAGCGCGTAGTCGCGCGGGTCGTGGCCGCGCTGCACGCTGATGACCCGGATGGCGCGCGCCATGTTGGCGGTCACGACCGAGAGGATGCCCTGCGCCGTTGCCATCACGCCGAGGCCCAACGGCTCCGCCAGGCGTTCGATGGCGGCCCGCGCCAGGTCCTGCCGCACCGCCATGCGTCCGCCCAGCAGGTGCGTGGGATTGAGCGTCCCCAAGACCACGTTCGCGTCGGTGACGGTCGGCTCCGTGCTGCCGCGGCCGTAGCACACGGGGCCGGGATCGGCCCCGGCGCTGCGCGGCCCCACCTTCAGCAGCCCGCCGCCGTCGATGAAGGCGATGCTGCCGCCGCCCGCGCCCACGGTGTGGATGTCGAGCATCGGCGCCTTGATCGGGTAGCCGTGCACGACGGCCTCGCTCGCCAGCCGGCATTGGCCGCCCGACAGCAGCGCCACGTCCGTGCTGGTGCCGCCCATGTCGAAGGTGATGAGGTCCGGGATGCCCACGGCGGCGGCCAGCGCCTGCGCCGCCACCACGCCGGTGCTGGGTCCCGACAGCACCGTGCGGACCGGCAGCAGCGCCGCCTGCTCGAAGCCGATGACGCCGCCGTTCGACTGGGTGAGGTGGGGTGCCGCGCGCAGCCCGCCCTCCCGCAGCCGGTCGCCGAGCCGCCGAATGTAGCGCCGCATCACCGGGCCGAGATAGGCGTTGACCACGGCCGTGCTCATCCGCTCAAACTCGCGGAACTCGGGCGCGACCTCGTGGGAGGTCGAGATGAAGGCGTCCGGCAGCACCTCTGCCACGATCTCCCGCGCGCGCCGCTCGTGCGCCGGGCGCAGGAAGGAGTACAGGAAGCAGATCGCGACCGCCTGCACCTCCGCGTCGCGCAGCGCCTCCGCCGCCCGGCGCAGCGCGGCCTCGTCGAGCGCGTGCTCGACCGTGCCGTCGTGCCGCACGCGCTCGATCACCTCGAAGCGGAGGTCGCGGCTGACCAGCGCCGGCGGCTTGTCGGCCTGCATGTCATACAGATCCGGCCGCTTCTGCCGCCCGATCTCCAGCAGGTCGCGGAACCCGTCGGTCGTGATCAGCCCGGTGCGCACGCCGCGGAGCTGGATCAGCGCGTTGGTCGCAACCGTCGTGCCGTGGCCGAAGTACCCGGCGTCCGCCAGCCCGGCGCCCACGCGCCCCAAGCCCTCGCCGACGCCCTCGGCGATGCCGCGGCTCGGGTCGTCCGGGGTGGAGGGCACCTTCCACACCTCGACCCGGCCCGTCGCGTCGTCGAACAGGCAAAGGTCGGTGAACGTCCCGCCTGAATCCACGCCCACGCGCCAGGCCATCATGCCTCCTATGCTGCAATGCGAGGATGGCGGGTTTCCGGACGGGAGGAAAGCGTTTGTCGCGCACCTGTGGGCGAGGCTCAGCCCGGAAAGGCCCGGGCATGCGCGGCGTCCCAGGACAGGGTGACGGGCTGGCCCGGCGCCATGGGGGCGGCGTCGGCCGGGCGCAGCACGTGGCAGTCCCGGCCGTCGGCCAACCCGACGACGAAGCGCCGTGCGTTGCCCAGGTAGATGCTGTCCCGCAAGCTGCCGGGAAGCCCGGCCGCCCCCTCCGACGCGGCATGGAGCCGGATGCGCTCCGGACGCACCGCGACCGTCACTGCGGCGCCCGGTGCGGCGCCATCCGGCAGCGTGGCGCCGAGCAGGACGCCGGACACATCGACACGGCTTGATCCCCCGCCAGCCCCGGCGACCCTGCCGGGAAAAAAGTTCGTCTCGCCGACGAAGCCCGCGACGAAGCGCGTGGCCGGCCGTTCGTAGAGGTCCAGGGGCGTGCCGATCTGCTCAACCCTGCCGGCGTTGAACACCGCGATGCGGTCGCTCATCGTCAGCGCCTCGTCCTGGTCGTGCGTGACATACAGGACGGACATGCGCAACTCCCGGTGCATGCGCTTGATCTCCAGCTGCAGCTGCCCGCGCAGCTGCTTGTCGAGCGCGCCCAGCGGCTCGTCCATCAGCAGCAGGGCCGGGCGGTACACCACCGCCCGGGCCAGGGCGACGCGCTGCTGCTGGCCGCCCGAAAGCTGCCGCGGCAAGCGGTCGCCCAGCTCGGACAGGCCGACCATGCCCAGCGCCTCCTGCACCCGCCGGGCGGTCTCGGCCCGGTCCACGCGGCGCATCTCCAGCGGAAAGGACACGTTGCGCCGCACGGTCATGTGCGGGAACAGGGCGTAGTGCTGGAACACCATGCCGACGTCGCGCCGATGCGGCGGCAGCCGGTCCACCGGCGCGCCGTCCAGCAGGATCGACCCGGCGTCCGGCCGCTGCAGCCCGGCCACCAGCATCAGCGTCGTCGTCTTGCCCGACCCGGACGGCCCCAGGAACGTCAGGAACTCGTGCCGCCGCAGCGACAGGTCAACGCCCGCGACCACTTCCTGCCCGGCGTAGGACTTGCGGACGCCGCGCAGCTCCAGCACCGCCGGTTCATCGGTCATGGTGCTCTGGGTTCGCGGCGGCGCCGCAGCAGCGCGTCCAGCAGCAAGGCCACGAGCGCCACGAGGAAGCACAGGGACGCCATGGCCGCGACCGTCGGGTCGAAGTCGCCGCGCAGGTTGGACCACATCTGCACCGGCACCGGCCGCACCCGCGCCGTGCTGACGAACAGCGACACGATCAGCTCGTCGAACGACACCACGGCGGCGAACAGCAGCGCCGACAGCACGCCCGGCAGCAGCAGCGGCAGCGTGACCCGGCGGAACGCGGCCCAGGGCGAGGCTCCCAGCGTCGCCGCCGCGTCCTCCAGCCGCGGGTCCAGGCCCTGCATCGCGGCGCCCACGGTCGCGACGACGTAGGGCAGCGTCAGCACGGTGTGCCCGATCACGAGGCCCGTCAGCGTCCCGTTGAGGCCCAGGCCGCGGAACACGCCGAACAGCCCGGCCGCCACCAGGACGCCGGGCACGACGACCGGCGCCAGCAGCAGGCCGCGGATGATCCCGGCCCCCGGGATGTCGCCGCGGGCCAGCGCGTAGGCCGCGGCGGTGCCCGTCGCGGTCGCCAGCGTGGCGGAAACAGCGAGGACCTGCAGGCTGACGGCGATGGCGTCGAGCCAAGCCGGGTCGCCCGCCAGGTTGCGGTACCAGCGCAAGGACCAGCCCGGCGGCGGGAATTGCAGGAACGGCGCCGCGCTGAACGACACGACCACGATGACCGCCAGGGGCGCCAGCAGCAGCGCCGCCGCCAGCAGGCAGACGCCGCCGCGCAGCACCCGCCAGGACGCCATGCCGTCGCGCACGCTCAACGCGCGACCGTTCCCAGCCCGACGGTCCGGTGCAGCAGCCAGAGCAGCAAGGCCGTGGACGCCAGCAGCACCAGGGACAAGGCGCCGGCCGCGCCCCAGTCGCCATGCCCGATCTGGTCCTGGATGAGCTGCGCCACCATCAGCTCGCGCGGGCCGCCCAGCATGGCGGGCAGCACGTAGTAGCCCAGCGCGCTGATGAACACGAGCGTGGCGCCCGCCAGCACGCCCGGCAGCGTGAGCGGCAGGTACACCCGCAGAAAGGCGCGGACCGGGTGCGCGCCCATGGTCAGCGCCGCCGGCATCAGCGACGGCTCGATCCGCGCCATGGCCGCGTGCAACGGGAACACGGCGAACGGTAGCAGGGTCTGCAGCGCGCCGAGCATCAGGCCCGTTCGGTTGTACAACATCGGCAGCGGCTGGTCCGTGATGCCCAGGGCGAGCAGCGCCGCGTTCAGCGGGCCGCGCCGCTGCAGCAGGATCACCGTGGCGAAGGCGCGCACCAGCAGGCTGGTCCAGAACGGCACCAGCACCATGGCCGTCAGCCAGCGCCGCAGCCGCGGGCCGCCATGCGCCATGGCGTGCGCCACGGGGAAGCCGAGCAGCAGGCAGGCCGGGGTCAGCACGGCCGCGATCAGCACCGTGTTCCCCACCACGCGCAGATACACCGGCCGTTCCCAGAGCAGCGCGAAGTTCTGCAAGCCCAGCCGCGGCTCGGTGAATGCCCGCAGCAGCAGCCAGCCCACGGGCCAGACGAAGGCGGCGAGCAGCAGCAGCGCGGGCGCCAGCAGCCAGGCGCGCCGGTCCATCCCGATGCGGCGCGCGTCGGCTACGACAACTTCCAGGCGGCCCAGCGTTCCATCAGCGCCTTCTGGTTGTCGCGCCAGTAGGCGGCGTTGATGACGAATCCCTTCGCGACGTTGGCGGGCGCCGTGGACAGCCAGGGTTCGACGGCCTTGTCGATGGACCCGAAGGCCGCCGGGTTGGTGGGGGCGTAGGCGATGAGGTTCGCGAGCTTCGCCTGGTTCTCCGCCAGCGTCATCGTGTCGATCAGCCGCATCGCCGCCGCCTTGTTGCGGCTGCCGCGCGGGACGGCCAGGTAGTCGATGGACTGGATGTTCTGCTCCCACGACAGCGCGATGGGCGCGCCCTTCTTGGCGGCGTCGAAGGCGCGGCCGTTGAGGATCATGCCGAGGCCCACCTCGCCATCGACGAACAGCTGCTGCGACTGCGAGTTGGTGGACCAGAAGATCGTGTCGTTCCGGATGGCGTCGAGCTTGCGGAACGCGCGGTCCACGTCGAGCGGGTACAGCTTCTCCGGCGGCACCCCGTCGGCCAGCAGGGCGATTTCCAGCGTCGAGGTCGGCTCGTCCCCGAGCGTGCGCTTGCCGGGGAAACGCTTGAGGTCGAACAGGTCGGCCCAGGTCTGCGGCTGCCTGCCGGCGGGGAAGGCTGCGGTGCTGTAGCCGAGGTTGTACGACCAGACGATGCAGCCGATCCCGTTCTCGTGCACGAAGCGCGGGTCAATGCGCCCGGTGTCCACGGCCGCGGTGTCGATCCGCTCGAACAGGCCGTCGGCGCTGCCGGCATAGAGAAAGTCGATGGTGACGTCGGCCACGTCCCAGTCCGGCGCCCCGCCCTCGACCATGGCGCGGAACTTGGCAATGTTCATGGGGCCGTCCTGCACCACGCGGGCGCCGGTCGCGGCGGCGAAGGGGTCGCAGTAGCAGGCCCGCTCGGCATCCTGGTAGGCGCCGCCCCAGCTTGCGAACACGACCGTCCTGCCCTTGAGATCCACCGCCGCGCGGGCGCCGGCGGCCCACAAGCCGGCCAGGGCAGGGACGCCGCGCAGGACGGCGCGGCGGGTGGCGGCGGGGCGGAGGCGCATGGCCATGCGGGACGGTCTTTCAGGGTTACGGCGGGCAGGGTTGCAGGCGGGCCGGATCAGGATTGCAGGTTCTCGCGCAAGGTGCGGCCGGCGTACTCGGTGCGGAACAGGCCGCGGCGCTGCAGTTCCGGCACCACGCCGCGGCAGAACTGCTCGAACATGCCGGGGAACGTCGTGGGCGTCACCACGAAACCGTCGCACACCCCGGCCTCGAACAGATCCTGCAGCCGGTCCGCTATCATGACGGGGGTGCCGACCAGCTCCCGCCCCTCGGTCCGCCGCGTCGCGGCCTGCTTGAGGTCGATGCCCTCGGCCTGCATCACCTGATCCAGCAGGTCCTTGGTGCCCTGCATGCCCTGGTTGCCCTGCAACTGCTCCAGCGTGACGCCGGGCTTCAGCCGCGTCAGGTCGGCGCCGACGCTGCTGGAGGTGGCGGCGAGGTTCAGCTCCGGGTCGATCAGGCTGTTGAGGTAGTCCGCCCGCTCCCGCGCGATGGACGCGGTCTCGCCGAGCACCATCGTCACCGCGGGCAGGATGGCCAGCTCGTGCGGGGCGCGGCCGTGCGCGGCGAGCCGTGCCTTCATGTCGGCGTAGAAGGCGCGCATCTCGTCCTCGCCGCGCTGGATGGTGAACACCACCTCCGCCCAGCGCGCGGCGAACTCGCGCCCGCGGTCGGAGCTGCCGGCCTGCATGATGACGGGCCGGCCCTGCGGGCTGCGCGGGATCGACAGCGGGCCGCGCGACTTGATCCAGCGGCCGCGGTAGTTGGCGTAGTGGACCTTCGCCGGGTCGGCCAGCACGCCGGCCTGCTTGTCGCCCACGAAGGCGTCGGCATCCCAACTGTTCCACAGCGCGAAGCACGCCTCCAGCACCTCGTCGGCCCGGTCGTAGCGCTGGTCCTTGGGCGGCAGCTCGTCCATCCCCGCGTTCTGCGCCTCCAGGTCGGTGGCCGACGTGACGACGTTCCAGGCAACGCGGCCCTTGCTCATCGCGTCCAGCGAGCCGAGCCAGCGCGCCAGGTGGTAGGCGGTGTGGAAGCTGGTCGAGAGCGTCGCGCCCAGGCCGAGGTGCCGGGTGGCCGCGGCCATCACCGGCAGCACGACGGTCGGGTCGAGGAAGCTGATCTGGCCGCCGCGGCGCACGTAGGCGTCGAAGCTGCCGCCGTGCAGGTCGTACAGCCCGAACAGGTCGGCGAAGAAGCAGCCGTCGAAGCGCGCGGCCTCCAGCAGGCGGGCGATGTATTCGTAGCGGCTCGGCTCCAGGATGTCGTCGAGCGTCGATTCCGGATGGCGCCAGCCGCCGACGTGCAGCGCCGTCGGGCCGGTCTTGAGGTAGGCGACCAGGTGCATCTGGCGTCGCGGCATCGGCGCTCCTTTGGTGCGGGCCAGGGTGGCGGCAAACGCCGCGGCGGGCAAGCGGACGGCGCGGCGACCGGACGGGGCATCTGTTCGGCAATCTGTCGGGCAGGCTCACCCGCTCGCGCGCCGGTCGAAGTCCCGCTGGGCCTGCTCGATGTCGGGCAGGTGATCGACTGTCCAGGCATACAGCGCCGCAAAAGGCTGCTGCAGGGTGCGGCCGAGCGGCGTGACCGAGTACTCGACCGCCACGGGCGAGGCCGGGATGACCCGCCGGGCCACCAGGCCGTTCCGTTCCAGGCGCCGCAGGGTCTGGGTCAGCGCCTTTTGCGTGATGCCCTCCAGCCGCCGCTTGATCGCGTTGAAGCGCAGCGGCTGCTTGCACAGCACGGCCAGGATCAGCATGGACCACTTGTCCGCGATTTGGTCGAGGAACGGCCGGCTCGCGCAGTCCGCCCTGAACACCTGGTCCTCATGGTCCGACACGCCGGTTTCCTCGCATAGACCTGGTTGACTTGAAGTGCCTTATTGAAGGCAGGTATCCGACATATACCTATTGGTCCAAGCAAACAAAGCGGACCAGATCGCATGAACGCACAGCACGTCGATGTCCTGTTCCAGCCGTTCCGGCTGGGGTCGCTCGAACTGAAGAACCGCATCGTCATGGCGCCCATGACCCGCTCGTTCTCGCCCGGCGGCGCGCCCGGCGAGAACGTCGCGGCCTACTACCGGCGCCGGGCCGAGGGCGAGGTGGGGCTGATCCTGTCCGAGGGAACGGTGATCGACCGGCCGGCGTCCAGGAACGACCCAGGCATCCCCTTCTTCCACGGCGATGCCGCGCTGGCGGGCTGGGGGCAGGTGATCGAGGCGGTCCATGCGGCGGGCGGCCGGATGGGTCCGCAGCTTTGGCACACCGGCTCGGTGGTCAGCTTCCAAACGGACTGGGTGCCTCCGGTGCCCGTGGAAAGCCCGTCCGGCCTGATCGCGCCGGGCCAGCCGCGCGGGGAGGCGATGAGCGAGGAGGCCATCGCCGACACGGTCGCCGCCTTCGCCCGCGCCGCCGCCGACGCCAAGCGGCTGGGCTTCGACGTGGTCGAGCTTCACGGCGCGCATGGCTACCTCCTGGACCAGTTCTTCTGGGCCGGCACGAACACCCGCACGGACCGTTTCGGCGGCGCCACCTTGAAGGAGCGCGCCCGCTTCGCCGCCGAAGTGGTCAAGGCCGTGCGCGACGCGGTGGGGCCGGGCTACCCCGTCATCCTGCGCCTCAGCCAATGGAAGCAGCAGGACTTCGCGGCGCGGCTGGCGGAAACGCCCGGCGCCATGGCCGACTGGCTCGTGCCGCTGGTCGAGGCGGGGGCGGACGTGCTGCACTGCTCGCAGCGCCGCTTCTGGGAGCCGGAGTTCCCGGAGGTGGACGGGACGGACGGGCTGAACTTCGCCGGCTGGGCCAAGAAGCTCACGGGCGCCGCCGCCATCAGCGTCGGCTCCGTCGGCCTGTCGGGCGATTTCATGGGCGCCTTCGCCGGCGAAGGGTCCAAGCCCGCCAGCCTCGACAACCTGGTCCACCGGATGGAGCGCGGGGAGTTCGACCTGATCGCCGTCGGCCGCGCGATCCTGAATGACCCGCACTGGGTGACAAAGGTGCGGACGGGCGACAGGGAGGGCCTGCGGGACTTCACTGCCGCCGCCATGGGCGAGCTGGTCTGACGCCGGCAAACCGGCTCCGTGCCGTCCGGCGTCACGATCCCGGCCACGGGGCGCTCCGGAGGGCGGGCAGGCGGGACGCCAGCGCATCCGGCACCTCCACCAGCAGGCCGAGCACGCGGAAGGAGTTGGTCTTGCCGTGGATGTCGAGGTTGAGGCTGGCGTTCACCCCGCCTTCCAGCACCTCGTCCACCACGAAGTTGAGCGCATGGAGGTTCGGCAGCTCGTAGCGCACGACCACCGAGGCGCCGCGGTGGCGGAACAGGGTGTGGACGCGCTCCGCCGTCACCTGCGCCAGCAGCACCGGCCACAGCTCCGGGTGGTAGGCCACCACGGACACGTTCAGCCGGTTGCCCTTGTCGCCGGCGCGGGCATGGGCGACCTCGTGCAGCGGCACCGTTGTCACAGGAAGCTCCACCCCGGGCTGACCCGGTTGCGCGGCACCAGGCAGGACGCGGTCCGGACGCGGTTGCGCACCTGGGAGCGCATCCCGCCGCCGCCGGCCGGGCCGCAGCACAGCAGGGCCAGCACCTCCTGCACCGCCCCGTCCACCGGGCGCCGGTCGGGGCCGGACACCGCGAGGCGCACCCGGACCTCCGGCAGGTCCGGCGCCGCGGCGGCCAGGGTGCCGTTGTCGTCGTCGAACACGCTCAGAGCGCCGATCAGGTCCAGCCGGCGGCGCAGCAGGAGGCCGCGGAGGTCCAGGCGCTTGCCGATCACGTCGGCCGCCAGCCGGGCGCGGGCCAGGGCGTTCGGCCCGGCGTAGGAGATCTCCGCCTCCCCGATCCAGTCGCCGGCATACGACACGGTGGCCTTGAGGTTTGGGGGCGCCGGGCGGCCGCGGGCGCCGCACACCGCCACGCGGTCCGGGCCGTCCTGCCGCAGGCGCACGGCGGTCACGTCCAGGATCACGTCCGGCGTCAGGTAGGACGCGGGGTCGTGCACCTCGTACAGCACCTGCTCCGTCACCGTCCGCACGGTAACGCAGCCGCCGGTGCCGGCGGCCTTGGTGATGACGGCCGACCCGTCCACCGCCACCTCCGCGATGGGGAAGCCGATGGCCTCGGGCCGCGGCACCTCCTTGTAGCCCGGGTCGGCGAAGTAGCCGCCCGTCACCTGCGACCCGCATTCCAGCAGGTGCCCGACCAGCGTTCCCGCCGCCAGCCGGTCCCAGTCGTCCCAGTCCCAGCCGAAATGCGCCACGAGCGGGCCGAGCGCCAAGGCCGGGTCCGCCACCCGGCCCGTCACCACGATCTCCGCCCCGGCCAGCAGCGCGTCGGCGATGGGCCGCGCGCCCAGATAGACGTTGGCCGCGACCAGCTCTGCCCCGGCCCTGGCCAGCGCGGCGTCGCCCTCCGCGGCCTCCATCCCGTCCAGGTCCAGGCCGCGTATGTCGTCCCCGTGCACGACCGCGATGCGCGGCGGCGGCAGCCCGGCGTCCGCCGCCAGGCGTTGCAGCAGCCGCGCCGCCGCGGGCGGGTTGGCGGCGCCGAAGTTGCCCACGATGGGGATGCCGGCGCCCAGGCAGGCCGGCAGCACCGGGCCGACCAGCTCGGCCAGCAACGGCTCGTAGCCCGCGCCGGGATCGGCCCGGCGGGCGACGTGGCCCAGAGCGAGGGTGCGCTCGGCCAGCGTCTCGAACATGATCGCGCCGGGCCGGCCGGAGCGGGCGATGGCGTCCACGACCGACGCGGGCGCGTCCGTCCGGTCGCCGGAGAACCCGGCGCCGCAGCCCATCAGGAAAGGGCCTGCCTCCATTTCGATGCTCACTCCGTGCTGATCCCAGGCGCCATGGCCGGCTCAGCCATTGAACGCGGCCTGTGCCTCGGGCAGCGCCCAAATCTTGTTGATCGCAGCCGCGCCCGCCGCGGTGATCGCCGCTTCGTCGCCGCCCGCGTAGCGGCCGTCTGCGATCAGCACGCGCCCGTCCACGACGACCAGGTCGATGTTGGCCCGGTTGGCGAGCGCGATCAGCCCGCGCCGGGGGTCGGCCATCGGCTGCAAGTGCGGGTGGGACATGTCCACGACGGTCAGGTCGGCGGCGGCCCCCGGCTCGATGACGCCCAGGTCGGGCCGCCGGATCGCCGCCGCCGCCGTCGCGGTCACGGCGTCGATCAGCTCCGGCGCGGTTGCCACGCCGGCCGCGCCGGCCGCGATCTTCGAGATCATCGAGGCGGCGTTCAGCTCGCCCAGCAGGTCCATGTTGTAGCCGTCGGTACCAATGACCGTGCGGACGCCATGCCCGGCGAAGCGGCCGAACGCGGCGGTGACGCCGCTGCGCGCGAACACCCGCGGGCAGTTCAGCACGGTTGCGCCGCGCGCCGCCATCAGGTCGAGGTCGGCGCCGGTGCTGGCGATGCAGTGCGCGGCCAGCAGGTCGGGCGCGAGCAGGCCCAGCCAGTCCAGGTACTCCGCCGGCGTGCGCCCGCCGTGGCGCGCGGCGACCGTCGCGACCTCCTCCCGGCTTTGCGCCAGGTGGGTGGTGATCGGCACGTCGAGCGCCCGGGCGCGGGACGCGCAGGCCCGTAGCAGCTCGGGACCGCAGGTGTCGGTCGCGTGCGGACTCATCGCCAGGCGGATGCGCCCGTCCGCGCGCCCGTGCCATCGCCCGTGCAGGGCGTCCCAGGCGGCAAGGTCGGCTTCCCCGTCGTCGCCCGCATAGCGTACCACCCCGTCCGCGCCGGCCCGCGCGTCCGCCGTCGAGAACAGGTAGGGCGCGCCGTAGAAGCGGATGCCCATCTCCTCGGCCGCGTCGAACATCTCGGGGATGGTGTTGCGGAAAGGCTCCATGGCCGTGGTCGCCCCGCCCTTGAGCAGCTGCAGGATGCCGAGCCGGGCCGCGTCCAGCCGTTCCGCAGCGGACAGCAGGTCGGCGCCGCGCCGGGTCAGCGGCAGCAGGACGGTATAGACGATGCTCTGGTTGTTCCGGCGGCCGTGGCCGTCCTCGGTGTGCGTGCGGGCCACGGCCTCGCTGAAGCAGTGGTTGTGCAGGTTCAGCAGGCCCGGCAGGACGAACCGGCCGGGCTTGTCGAACACCGTGTCGGCGACGGGCCGGCCCGCGGTCACGGCGGCGATCCGGCTGCCTTCCAGCAGCACCCAATGGTCGCGCAGCACGTGCTGCGTCCCGTCACGCCGGGTCAGGACGTGGCTGCCGAAGACGGCCGTGGTCGTCATGCCGGGCGCCCCCGCGTCGGCTCGCAGCGGGCGCGTCGGCCGGTCAAGCCGCCGCCTCGTGCCGGAGGAAGTTGGCGGCGACCTGCTCGCCGGTCGCGATCCAGACGTCCGGGCAGGACTGGGCGTATTGCAGGAACTCCCGCAGCAGGCGCAGGCGCATCGGCCGGCCGCTGCACTGCGGGTGCAGCACGGTCGTCACCATGGCGCCCCAGTCGCGGATTTCGTCCAGCTCGTCTTTCCAGATCGAGAGCACGTGCTCCTTCGGGAAGATCGGGCGCGGGCTGAACCGCGCGGACAGGCCGTGCATCCAGTCGTCGTAGCTGGCCGTGACCGGCAGCTCGACCGTGCCCGGCGAGCCGTCGGCCAGGCGGTGGCGGTACGGGCGCACGTCGTCGCGGAAAGAGGACGTGTAGGTGATGCCGTGGCGCACGAGTGCCATCCGCAGCGCCTCGGTGAACTCGCCGTACGGGGCGCGGTAGCCGGTGGGCACGACGCCCAGGCGGCGGCGCAGCACCTCGAAGCCGCGCTCCAGCTCCTCCTCGATCCAGGGGTCGCCGGGGTCGGGCAGGAGGTGGTGGTAGCCGTGGTGCCCGATCTCGTGCCCGGCGCGCAGGATCGCCTCCGCCATGCCGGGGTGGGCGTCCACCGACCAGCCGGTGACGAAGAACGTCGCCCGAAGGCCGAGCTGGTCCAGCAATTCGAGCAGCTTCGGCGTGCCGACCCGCGCCTCGTAGCCGCCGTAGCTCATGGTGACCAGGCGCTCCGCGTGCAGCGCATCCTTGCTGGTCCAGGCGGCCTCGGCGTCCACGTCGAAGGACAGGAACATGGCGGACGTGTGGGGGGCCGGCCACGGGTAGGCCGGGGCGGGCGGGGCCGTGTTGGCCGGGGCGAGGGGGATGCTCGCGAGCGCCTTACCGTCCAGCATTGATCGTTGCCTTCTCGATTCCGTTGTCCGCGAGGTGCCACTTGGCGAGCAGCGCCCGGTACGTGCCGTCGGCGATCAGGCCGTCGAGCGCCGCGGCCACCGCCTGCTGCAGCCCGGTCTCCTCTACGCGCAGGGCGATGCCGGTGAGCTGGGTGGCGATGGGGGCGCCGAGCGGGGCGTAGGCGCGCGGCTCCTGCTCCATCACGTAGGGCAGGGTTTCGCTGCCCTGCACGGCGGCGTCGATGCGGCCCTGCTTCAGCTGGATGCGCGCGTCGCCCGAGCCTTCCGTGCCGACGACGCGGATGGGATCGCCGGGGCAGTGGGCGTCGCTCCAGGCGGTGATCTCCTTGGGAAAGGAGGTGCGGCGGCTGGCGCCGACGGCCTTGCCGCATAGGGCCGCCATGTCGGCGCCGGCCGCGCGGGACTGCTGGACGAAGAACTGCGGGCCGCTGCGGAGGTAGTCCACGAAGGATGCCGCGCCGTGCCGGGTCGCCAGGTCCGTCATGCCGGACAGGACGGCGTCCACGCGGCCTGTCGCGAGGGCGGGCATCATCTGGTCGAAGCTGGTTTCCTGCCACGCGATCCGCAGGCCCAGCTTGCGGCCCAGGGCCTCGCCCAGCTCGATGTCGAAGCCGGAGAGGGTGTCAGTGGCAGGGTCGCGGAACTCCATCGGCGGGTAGTTGGGCACGACGGCGACGGCGAGGCTGCCGCGGCTCGCGACGGCGTCCGGCAGGCTGGCGGCGGCAGCCTGGGCGGGCGGCACGGTAGCCAGGAGGCATAGCAGGGCCGTGGTCAGGCGGCGGTGCATCGTCGGCTCCCTTGGGGAGGGGCCACCATGCAGCAATCGGGGGCGGATGGGCAGGGGCTGCGGCCCTGCTTGGCCCTCCTGGCGTTTTGCGGCACGATGCCGGGCGAGGGTCAACGCCAGCACGGAGTTCCTGATGACGCTTGTGTCGCCCGAGACGGACCGGCGCTACTCCCGCGAGGAGTTCAGGCGATGGTGCGAAGCGCAGCCGCGGGGCCGCTACGAGCGGGTGGACGGCCGCATCGTGGCCATGGCGCCGGAACGCGGTGCATACCTCCGGGTCAAGGGGGCTGTTTACAAGGCGCTGGACCATGCGGTCGCAGTTGCTGGCGTTGTTTGCCAGGCATTGCCTGATGGCGCGACGGTGGAAACCGGCGACAGCAACTACGAGCCGGACGCCTTGGTAAACTGCGGAGAGCCGATGGCCGACGATGCCATCGCGGCTCCAAACCCGGTGATCATCGTGGAGGTGCTCTCGCCGGGCACGGCGTCTACGGACACCGGCGGCAAGCTGGCCGACTATTTTCGGGTGTCGTCAGTCGCGCATTATCTGATTGTCCATCCCACCCGGCGAATGGTTACCCACCACCGCCGGACTGGCGCCAGCATCGACACGCTGGTCGTCGTGGGCGGCCCGATCACGATGGACCCGCCTGGGATCGTCATCACGGTTGAAGAGCTTTATGGTGGCGAGTAGGCGGGTCGCCCTGCATTCCTTAGCGCCCGCTGTAGGCCAATTCATCGTCGAACCATCGCTTGCGATCTTGAGCAGGCCTATGGCAGCCGCCTGCCGAGAGAGACGTTGAACGGCGCGAAGCCACGAGCGGAGAAGAAGCTGCGAGCCGACCCGTTGGCGGCCCAAGTGTCGAGGGCGATATTCGTAATCCCTCGTGCCCGCGCCTCCTCTTCGACATGTTTCAACAACGCGGATGCAATGCCCTGGCGACGGACGCTTGCTTGGACTGATAGGTGGTGGACGTAGATGCGTTTTCTCGGAAGCGTCAGCGGCGTTTCCGGGCGGTCTTGCACCTCGAACCAAATGTAGCCTTTCGGATCGCCGTCGGCATCAGCGATGCGGATATGATTATCCTGCCACGTGAGCCTTGCTGCAAAGAAGCCGGCAACCTCCTTGTTGTCAGGAGCCGATTTGAAGAATCCCGGTTCCAACGCCGCATGCAGCCTTTGCACATCGCGGTTCAGCCGAGCGAGGAGGCTGGCGTCCGGCGCTGACGCCGTCCTGATCCATATCGTCATTCCTAAGGTACCATCCTGACAGTCTCGTACCGGCATCGTCCGGGCGTGTCACGCAAGGGTTCGGATTTTACCACGGGCCAACTGGCAGCGTGGGCGTCAAACGCCTGGTTCAGACCATTGGCGAGGTGCGGTCCCATCAAAGCACCCGAGACAGAAAATCCCGCGTGCGCCGCTGTTGCGGGGCCGAAAGCACGCTGCGCGGCGGCCCGCGCTCCACCACCTGGCCCGCGTCCATGAAGGTCAGCTCGTCCCCGACCTCCCGGGCGAAGGCCAGCTCGTGCGTCACCACCACCATCGTCATGCCGGAGCGCGCCAGGTCCCTCATCACCGCCAGGACCTCACCCACCAGCTCGGGGTCGAGCGCCGAGGTCGGCTCGTCGAACAGCATCAGCACCGGGTCCATGGCCAGCGCGCGGGCGATGGCGACGCGCTGCTGCTCGCCGCCCGAAAGCTGGGCGGGGAAGTTCGCATGCTTGGACGCAAGCCCCACGCGGTCCAGCAGCGCCATCGCCCGGGCGCGCGCCTCGGCAGCGGGCGTGCGCTTCACCTGGACCGGCGCCTCCATGACGTTCCCCAGCGCGGTCATGTGCGGGAACAGGTTGAACTGTTGGAACACCATGCCGACCCGCTGGCGCATCCGGGCGATCTGCCGCTCCGGCAGCTCGTGCAGGACCCCGCCCCGCTCGCGGTAGCCCACCAGCTCCCCCGCCACCCAGATCCGCCCGGCGTCGATGCGCTCCAGGTGGTTGATGCAGGACAGCAGCGTGCTCTTGCCGGAGCCGGACGGGCCGATCACGCACATGACGCTGCCGGCGGCCACGTCGAGGTCGATGCCGCGCAGCACCTCCCGCCCGCCGTAACGCTTCGACAGGCCGCGTATCCGCACCACCGCGTCCGTCACCGCTGCCGGTACCGCTGCTCAAGCGCGTGCTGCCCGGCCGACAGCACGGAGACGACGGCCAAGTACCAGAGCGAGGCGACGATCAGCAGCGGGATGGTCTCGTAGGTCCGGGCGTAGATCAGCTGCGCGGTGTAGAGCAGGTCCGCCATCGCGATCACGCTGACGAGGGACGTGCTCTTGACCATCGACACCACCTCGTTGCCGACCGGCGGGATGATGACCCGGAGCGCCTGGGGGAACACGATGCGGCGGAAGGTGGTCATCGGCCGCATGCCCAGCGCCAGCGCGGCGCGCGTCTGGCCGCGCGGCACGGACAGGATGCCGCCCCGGATCACCTCCGCCGTGTAGGCCGCCTGCGCCAGGCCCAGCCCGGCCAGGGCGGCGAACAAGGGCGTGATCAGCGCGTTGGCGCTGGCGCTGAACAGCGTCGGCCCCCAGGGCAGGCCGACCGAGATCGTCGGGTAGAGCGCGCCGAAGTTGTACCAGAAGATCAGCTGCACCAGCGCCGGCACGCTGCGGAAGAACCAGATGTAGGCCCAGCTCACGGCGGACAGCAGCGGGTTGGGCGACAGGCGCATCATCGCCAGCACGGTGCCGAGTGCCAAGCCGATGGCCATGGCGATCCCCGTCAGCTCCAGCGTGCGCAGCAGGCCCAGCAGGATCTGCCCGTCGAACAAGTACTCGGCCACCACCGGCCAGCGGAAGGCTGGGTTGGTCGCGACGCTGAACAGCGCCGGGCCGGCGAGCAGGGCGACGACGGCGCTGGCCAGCCAGGTCCAGGGATGGCGGAGCGGCACGACGCGCAGCGGCGCGGCGCCATCCGCAGGCGACAGCACGCCGCCCGCTTCCGTCAACGCGGGGTGCCGGTCGGGTTCAACGGCGCCTGCCTGATCGCGTTGCCCTCCAGGCCCCACTTCGCGACGATCTTGGCGTAGGTGCCGTCGTCGATCAGGTGCTGGACCGCGGCTTGCAGCGGCGCGGCCAGGTCGGAGCCTTTCGGCAGCGCCACGCCCAGGTAGCTCGTGTCGGTGTAGCTGCCGACGACCTTGGCGCGGCCCCGGGACTGCGCGACGAAATAGCTGACCGCGGTGGAGCCGAGCCAGAACAGGTCGGCCCGGCGGCTCATCAGCGCCTCGGCCGCGCCGTTGCCGTCGCTGAACGCCAGCGCGTTGATCGGCTTCCGGCCGGCCGCGGCGCATTTCGGCTGGTGGTCCTCGGCGAACACCATCTCGCGCGAGCCGCGGGTGGTGCCCACGGTGATGCCGCACAGGTCGTCGAGGCCGTTCACCTGAAGGTCGGACCCGGCCAGCGCCGCGAACAGCTCGTTGCCCGTGAGCGTGCCGACCATGTCCACGACCTTCTCGCGCGTGTCGGTGATGCCCATCTGCCCGGTGGCGCCGTCGAACCGCTTCGCCTGCAGGCCGGGGATCAGGGAATCGAAGGTCGTGGGCCGGATGTCGAGCTGCAAGCCCAGCGCCTCCGTCGCCGCGCGCATGATGTCGATCTCCCAGCCTGCGACCTCGCCCTTCGCGTCGCGGAAGTCGTCGGGCGGGGAGCCGAGCGCCACGGCGAGGGTGAAGGTCCGGGTCTCGGCGGCCCGTGGCGGCAGCAGTTTCGCGAGTTCAGGCTGCGCGGCCTGGGCAAGCGCCGGGTCGCCCTCCGCCGCGGCGGGCCAGGCGGCCGATGCCAGGCCGAGGATGAGCGCGATCCGCAAGGCGGTCCCGCATGAAGCCTGCCGCATCGTGGTTCCCCTTGCTTGGCCGTCAAGCCCGGCGCCTGTGGCTCCCATGCGCCGGGCGCAGGAGGCCCAGGCTGCCGCGGAGCGTGCCGTCGCCGGCGTACTCGGTCTGGAACAGCCCGCGCCGCTGCAGTTCCGGCACCAGCCACTCGAACGCCTCGACCGCCGGGTCCGGCATGAAGGCGGGCATGATGTTGAACCCGTCGCAGCCGCCGGCGGTGAACCAGTCCTCCATCACGTCCGCGATGTCGGCGGGCGTGCCGACCGCGACGTTGTGCCCCGACGCGCCGGCCATGACCTGATACAGCCTGCGGATCGTCATCCCCTCCTGCCGGCCCATCCGGGCCAGCTTCTCATGCGCGCTCTTGACGGCGTTGTGCGTGTCGAGCGCCGGCGGCAGCGGGCCGTCGAGGTCGTGGCCGGATAGGTCGCCGAAGGTGTCGGTCAGCATCGGCAGGCCCAGCCGCTCATGCACCAGGCTTTGCAGCTGCTCGAACCGTTCCTGCGCCTCCTGCCGGGTGCGGCCCATGACGGGCAGGATGCCGGGCATCACCAGCATGGAGCCGGGCGCCCGGCCCGCCGCCTCCCCATGCGCCTTCACGCTGCGGCAGAAGGCGACGGCGTCGTCCCGCGACTTCTGCGCGGTGTAGATGAGGTCGGCGACGCGGGCGCCGAGGTCCTGGCCGGGGCCGGACGACCCGGCCTGCGCGATCACCGGGTAGCCCTGGACCGGGCGCGCCACGTTGAGCGGGCCTTTGACCGAGAAGATTTCTCCCTTGTGGTCGGGCGTGTGCAACAGGGCCGGGTCGAAGTAGCGCCCGCTTGCCTTGTCGCGGATGAAGGCATCGTCCTCCCAGCTGTCCCACAGGCCGAACACGACATCGACGAACTCCTCCGCCCGGCGGTAGCGCAGGCCGTGCTCCATGTGCGCGTCGCGGCCGAAGTTGAAGGCTTCCTGCTCGCTCCAGGAGGTGACGACGTTCCAGCCGACCCGGCCCTCGCTGATGTGGTCCAGCGAGGCGAACTTGCGGGCGACGTGGTAAGGCTCGTTGTAGGTGGTGGACGCGCTGGCAAGGAAGCCGATCCGCTCGGTCACGGCGGCGAGCGCGCCGATCAGCGTCAGCGGCTCGAACACGTCGATGCGGGCGTTGTAGCTCAGCTCGTCCTCGTCGCGGGCGGAATGGCGCACCGCGATGCCGTCGGCCCAGAACATGAAGTGGATGCAGGCCCGCTCCGCCGCCTGCGCCATGCGCTTCCACAGCCGGATGTCGAGCGCCGCGTCCACGCGCGCTTCCGGCATGCGCCAGCCGGCCGCGTGGGCGCCGTTCGCCACGATGTTCAGCCCGAGCCTCATCTGCCGCTGCACGGCCGGCACCCATCCTGTTTGCTGCGCCGCATTATCCTGCGGGGGGCGTCCGCCGGCGTCAAACCGTTTGTGCGGAGGCCCGCTGCCAGCGGCTGACGTAGGGCGGCAGGCCCAGGTTCTCCCGCAGGGTGGCCCCCTCGTACTCCGTGCGGAACCGCCCGCGGCGCCGCAGCTCCGGCACGACCATCTCCACGAAGTCGTCGATCCCGTGCGGCAGGTGGGTCGGGGTGATGTTGAAGCCGTCGGCCGCGCCCCCGTCCATCCATTCCTCCATCGTGTCGGCCACCTGGGACGGCGTGCCCACGACGCGGAAGCCCTCGCCGACCGCGTACTCGCTGTACATCTGCCGGATGGACAGCTTCTCGCGCCGGGACCGCTCATACCAGCTGTACGCGAGGCTGCGCACCTTGGCGCCGACCGGCTCCGGCACCGGGCCGTCGAGGTCGTGGCCGGACAGGTCGCCCATCAGGCCGTAGATGCGGGACAGGCCGACCAGCGGGTCGATCAGCGCCTGAAGCCGGTCGAGCTTTGCCCGCGCCTCCGCCGCCGTCCGGCCGACGATGGGCACCAGGGCGGGCATGATCCGCAGTTGGTCGGGGTCGCGTCCGTAACGGGCCATGCGGCCTTTCACCGAGGCGTAGTAGGATTGCGCGCCCGCGAAGTCGTTGATGGACGAATACGCCACGTCGGCGTCGGCGGCGGCGATCTCCTGCCCCATCGGGTTGGCACCCGCCTGCACCAGGATCGGGCGGCCCTGCGGCGTCGGGCGGACGCTCAGCGGGCCGCGGACGGCGAAGTGCTTGCCCCGGTGGTGCAGCACATGGAGTTTCGCCGGGTCATAAAACTGGCCGCTGGCCTTGTCGTGGACAAAGGCGTCCGGCTCCCAGCTGTCCCACAGGCCGGTGACGACATCCACGAACTCGCGCGCCCGCTCGTAGCGGGTGTCGTAGTCGAGGTGGGTGTCGCGGCCGAAGTTCCAGGCTTCCTGCTCGGACCAGGAGGTGACGATGTTCCACCCGGCCCGGCCGCCGCTGATGTGGTCCAGCGAGGCGAACTTGCGGGCGATGTGGTACGGCTCGTTGTAGGTCGTGGAGGCCGTGCACACCAGGCCGATACGCTTCGTCATCGGCGCGAGGGCAGACAGCAGGGTCAGCGGCTCCAGCTCCACGTTGCGGTTGGAGTGGCTGAGCGAACCCGGCGGCTCGTCGTTGGCGCGCACGCCGATGCCGTCGGCGAAGAACACCATGTCGAAGCAGCCCCGCTCGGCGGCCTGGGCGCAGCGCAGGAAGTGCGCGTAGTCCGACGCGCCCCCGGACGGCACCTCCGGATGCCGCCAGGCTGCGTCGTGGTAGCCGAGGTAGCGCATCGAGAGGCCGAGCCTCATCTGCCGTCGCGTCAACGTAGGGGTCCTCCCGGTCAGCCTGCCGCCCGAGCCTAGGCCGGCGCTGCGCCGGATGCCACGGGGTGGGGACGGGCCTCCCTGCATGGGCGCGAGCGTCCCGGTGAGCGTTGCGGCTGAACGCTTGCACGGCTGATTGGAACAAATACAGAACGTGCGTCGGAACGACCGAGGGGGCAGGCATGAGTCTGGACATCAGGAACCTGGCGGAACTGAGCGAGCGCCTTGCGCGGCTGCGGGTGGAGGAGGCGATGGCGCAAGCCTTGGCAGAACAGGCTGAACGGATGGCGGCGGCGGTGCAGGATGCGCTGTCCGAGCCGGCCGGCGCGGGCGAGCATGACCGGCCCTGGGTGCAGAGCGGGGCGCTGCACGACAGCGTGGGCGCGCAGGCGGCCGGGCTGGAGGCGGCCGTGGGCAGCAACGACCCGGCCGCCGTGCCGCAGGAGATGGGCACCTCCCGCATGCCGGCGCGGCCGTTCCTGGCGCCCGTCGCGTCCAGCATGGGCGAGGAGGTCGCGCAAGCAATCGGCGCCAAGGTGGCGGCGGCGTTGCGGGGCGACATCGACGACGATCTCCCGGCGGCATAGACGACGTTTGCAGGCGCGGTCTCATCCGGTCCGCACAAAAGCGCGATGCGGCGCGTCTTTCCGAGTGGGATGGGTCCGAGGTTTGATCCTCAGCCGGGCCACCATGTCCATGGTCAATGGCCTCGCATCAACCTGGAGCGCAGCGGCGTGGACCTCTGCATCCTGCCGCAATAAACGGAGAAAAGCATGAGAATGGATTTCAACGTGCTGGAGCAAAGGGCGCGCGAATTGGCGGAAAGCTGCCGCTGGAAGGACGCTCTACGAATTTACCTGTTCATGGCCGATGGAGACCCGTCTCTTGACGCCGGCTACTTGGGCGAGAAAATTGCCGAATGCTACGAGGCGCTTGGGGATCTGTATTCGGCCCGTTACTGGCATGGAAGGGCTGTCGAAGAGAACCCTGAGGTGCGGACAAGGAGCGTTGCAGCGAGAGAGCGGCTGGCGGGGCTTGGCATTGATGACCTGTTGCCGAAACAGGCGTACTTGGAAGGGCGCTAGGGGCGTCGCGGCGACAATTGTGGTCTCCCGCCGCCGCTGCTAGCCTCGCTTCCCAAGCAGCAGGCGGTGCAAGGGCCAGGAACACGGTGCCGAAAAGCCAAGCAGGACGGGGGAGGGCCGCCGTGAGGATCACCGGGATCGAGACGCTGCGGACGGAGGAGTTCGCCAACGTGCTCTGGGTCCGCGTCCACACGGATGCGGGCCTCGTCGGCCTCGGCGAGACGTTCTACGGCGCGGGCGCGGTGGCGGCGCACATCCACGACACCCTCGCCGGGCGGCTGCTCGGCCGCAACCCGCTGCACATCGAGGCGATCCACCGCGACATGGTGAACCTGCCCATGGCGCAGTCCTCCACCGGCGCGGAGTACCGCGCCGCGTCGGCGGTCGATATCGCGCTGTGGGACCTGTTCGGCAAAGCCTGCGATCAGCCCGTGCACCAGATGCTCGGCGGGCTGTGCCGCGACAAGGTGCGGGTTTACAACACCTGCGCCGGCACCGGCTACGTGCGGTCCAACGACATCCGCCCGGTCTCCAACTGGGCCGGCGGCGGGGCAGGACCCTACGAAGACCTGGACGGCTTTATGAACCGCGCCGACGCGGTGGCGGAGAGTCTGCTCGCCTCCGGCATCAAGGCCATGAAGATCTGGCCTTTCGACCCGGCGGCGCAGGAGAACGAGGGCGCGTTCATCAGCGCCGCGCAGATGAGGCGCGCCGTCGAGCCGTTCGAGAAGATCCGCCGGGCCGTGGGCGACGAGATGGAGATCATGGTGGAGTTCCATTCGCTGTGGAACCTGCCGGCCGCGAAGCAGATCGCCCGGGCGCTGGAGCCATACAAGCCGACCTGGTTCGAGGACCCGATCCGGATGAACTCCTCCCAGGCACTGGCGGAGTATGCCCGCTGCACGGACGTCTGGGTATGCGCCAGCGAGACGCTGGGATCGCGCTGGCCGTACAAGGAGATGCTGGAGCGCGACGCCACCCACGTCGCCATGGTCGATATCTGCTGGACCGGGGGGCTGACGGAGGCGCGCAAGATCGCCTCGCTGGCCGAGGTCTATCACCGGCCCTTCGCGCCGCACGACTGCACCGGCCCGGTCGGCTACGCCGCCGCCGTGCACGCCTCCTTCAGCCAGCCGAACACGCTGATCCAGGAGAGCGTGCGCGCCTTCTACACCGGCTGGTACCGGGAGCTGGTGACAGAGGTGCCGGTCATCCGGGACGGCCACGTGCTGCCCATGGAAGGGCCGGGGCTGGGGACTGAGCTGCTTCCGGCCGTGTTCGAGCGGTCGGACCTTTCCGTCCGACGCTCAAGCGTTTGAAGGAGGCGCCGATGCCCGCCGGGCTTTTCGACCTGACCGGCCGGACGGCCCTCGTGACCGGCTCCTCCCGCGGCCTCGGACGCGCCATGGCGGAGGGGCTGGCCGACGCGGGCGCCTCCGTCGTGCTGAACGGCGCCGACCCGGGCCGGCTCGCCGCGGCGGCGGGCGAGATGCGCGGCCGGGGCCGGGCCGTGCACGAGGCCTGCTTCGACGTGACCGACGAGGCCGCGGCGGTCGCCGCGTTCGAGCGGCTGGACGGGGAGGGGATCGCGGTCGATATTCTGGTGAACAACGCCGGCATCCAGTGGCGGCAGCCGATGCTGGACCTGGCGACGGCGGATTGGCGCCGGGTCATCGAGACCAACCTGACGAGCGCCTTCGTGGTCGGGCGGGAGGCGGCGCGGCGCATGATCCCGCGCGGGCGCGGCAAGATCGTCAACATCGGCTCCCTCACCAGCGAGCTGGCCCGCGCGACCGTCGCGCCCTACACGGTGGCGAAGGGCGGCATCAAGATGCTGACCCGCGCCATGGCGGCGGAATGGGCGCAGCACGGCATCCAGGCCAACGCCATCGGGCCGGGCTACATGCTGACCGACATGAACCAGGCCCTGGTCGATGACCCGGCCTTCGACGCCTGGGTCAAGAACCGCACGCCGTCCCGCCGGTGGGGCAGGCCGGAGGAGCTGGTCGGCGCCGCCGTGTTCCTCGCCTCCCAGGCGTCGGATTACGTGAACGGGCAGATCATCTACGTGGACGGCGGCATGCTCGCCGTGCTTTGAGCGGACGCCGCATCTGCGCCAACAATCAAGGGAGGAACTCGCGTGTCGATGACGATGCCGCACCAGGCGGCGATGGACGGCGCCGTCCGTCACCTCGTGGCCAACTACAACCCCAAGGGCAACCGGGTCGGGTGGCTGATGATGTCCTCCATCCTGGTGGAGGCCTGGGACCTTTACTCGATCGCCTTCGTGCTGGTGTTCATCCGCGACCAGTTCCATCCGGACCCGCTGCTGCTCGGGCTGGCCGCGGCGGGCACGCAGGGCGGCGCGCTGATCGGGGCGCTGCTGGGCGGCTGGCTGTCCGACAAGATCGGGCGGCGGGTGATGTTCCTGTCCACCATGGTGATGTTCATCGTGCTCGCCCTGGTGCAGGCGTTCGTCACCAGCGTCGGCTGGCTGGTCGTCGTGCGCTTCGCGCTCGGCATCCCGCTCGGCAGCGACATCTCCAACGGCTACACCTACATCATGGAGTCCATGCCGAAGGGCGAGCGCGAGGTCATGGGCAACCGCTGGCAGTTCATGTTCGCGGTCGGCGAGGTGCTCACGCTCGCGGTGATCGCGGTGTTCATCGTGCTCGACCTGCCGCACGAGGTCATCTGGCGCCTGACGCTGGGCCTGGGCGCGCTGCCGGCCCTCGTCATCCTGCTGATGCGCCATGACCTGCCGGAAACGGCGGTTTGGCTGATCCGCCACGGCCGGTTCCGCGAGGCGAAGCAGGTCTCGCGGACGATGTACTCGGACCCGCTGGACATGCTGCCGGATGAGGACATCACTGTCCCCAAGCCGCGCCCGACGGCGTTCCTGGCCGACATCCGCCGGGACCCGATCCGCTGGCGCGCGACGCTGTACGGCTGGATCGCCTGCTTCTGCCAGGGCAGCGAGTTCTCGACGTTCGCCTTCTACCTGCCGGTGCTGTTCGTCATGGTGGGGGTGTCGTCGCTGCTGGGCATCAATCTCGTCACCATGGCGCTCTATGTCATCGCCGCCATCGCCGGGTGGGTGGGACCCTTGATCACGCCGAGGATCGGGCAGCGCGGGATCAGCATCGCAGGCTTCGGCATCGTGCTGGTGTCCCTGCTGGTCGCCGCCGGGGCGCTTTACACGGGCAACACCGCGCTCCTGCCCTTCGCGGCCGCGGCGATGCTCTGGGGGCACTACTGGGACGCCTCGAACTGCATGACGATCCCGACGGTCGTGGCCAAGCCGGAGTATCGCGGCACGGCAAGCGGCTTCGCCTACATGTTCGTCAAGCTGCCGTCGTTCCTGGCGATCTTCTTGTTCCCGGCGCTGTTCACGGCGATCGGCCAGGCCAACGCCACGCTGTTGGTCGCGATCTTCCCGCTGATCGGGCTGCTGGCCGCCATCTTCATCCTGCCGGAGATCTACGGATACGAGCACGACTGACGCGGGTACGCCCCGCGGCCGTGCCATGAGGCGGCCGTCGAGGGATGGACCAACCGGCTGAAAACCATTAAACGCCCGGCGCAGGGTCGGCCCCGGCCTGCCCAAACGCAGCATCCTGCCTGCAGCTTGGTGACCAGAAGTGGCTCAGCCTCCATGCCAATCGATCATGCCTCCCGCATCGCCCGGCGCTGCCGACCTTCCCGGCGCCACCTGAGACGCGCGAAGTCCCATTGAGGCGCAACCGCAGGGCGCCTTGCCTCGCAACGTGCTTGCCCTGGCCTCCGTGCACCGCCGCTACTAGGCCGGCCCGCGTCCGTTGCGTCGCGGCCCCGGTGTCCTGAAGCCTCTTGTGCCCAGGGGGAATGCGCAGATGCAGGGTGCGCAGTTCGTGACCGATTTCGGCGACCAGGCCGTCCTGCTGCCGCTGGCCGCGGGCATCGTGCTGGTGTTCGCCCTTGCGGGATGGCGGCGGGGCGCCGTGGCCTGGGCGGCTGCGGTCGTGGGAACGCTGGCCCTGGTGCTGGTGCTCAAGCTGAGTTTCCTGGCGTGCGGCCACCTGCTGCCGGGCGACCCTATCCGCAGCCCGAGCGGGCACACGGCGGCGGGCGCGGCCATCTACGGCGGCCTGCTTGCGGTGGCCGCGCGCCTCGCCACCGGACATGGCCGCTGGACCCTGGCCTGCGCGCTTCTCGTCACGCTTGTCATCGGGGCGTCTCGATTGGCGCTGGGCGCGCATACGGGCCTGGAGGTCGCCGCGGGCGGTGCGGTCGGGGTGTGCGGCGCCATGGCAGCCGACCGCTTCGCAGGGGCGCCGCCCGCCCGGCTGCGGATCGGACGGCTCGCGGCGATGACGGTCCTTGTCCTGGCGTTGCTGCACGGGACCCACATGCCGGCCGAGGCGGTGATACGATCAGCCGCGCTTGATCTTTGGCCATTGTCGAGATGCCGTTGATATGTGCCGAGCAGGCGTGTCGATGCAAGAGATCAGTATGCCGATAGAAAAGGATGTGAGTTCCGTGCGCCACCCCAAGTTCCTCATCATCTCTCGACACGACTACCGCAGCAGGCGAAAGGTCAACATCCATTTCATTGCGCGCGAATTGGAGAAGCTGGGTGCAACACGCCTCTTTTCCTGCCCGTTCAGCTTTCTGTCATACCTGACGCACGATCAAAGGCTTTCTCTTTGGAGCCGCGCCAACCGCGTCGAACAGGTTGACGGCGTCGATGCCTATCTCTGGAAAACGAGGATGCATCCAAGCAAAACGCCGAAGTCTCTTGATTGGGCGATGGACCGGTACTATCAGGCTTATGTCGAACGTTCGCCCGCCTTGCTGCGGACTTGGATCGCTGAGTCCGACATGGTTCTTCTGGAGTCCGGCGGATCGGAGATCTTCTTCGATTTCATCAAGCGTCACAACCCGAACTGCCGGATCGCCTATATCGGCTCGGACTCGCTCGAAACGATTGGCTCGTCCGGCTACGTGAAGAGGGCGTTCCAGCGCGCCGCCTCCGGGTTCGACGCCGCGTATCTTGCGTCAAAGCTCCTGGCGTCGGATTTCCCGCCCGCATCCAAGCTCTACTTCGTGCCTCATGGCATCGACGCGAGTGCGTTGCAGACCTCGGGCGCGTCCCCGTACAAGGGAGGCGTCAACATCGTATCCGTCGGCAACATGCTGTTCGACCCGCGTTTCTTCGAGGTCGCCGCACCCGCATTCCCAAACGTCAACTTCCACGTCATCGGCGGCGGCAAAAGCGCCCGCAAGCTGGCTGCGCCCAACGTCGCCGTATATCCTGAAACCCCGTTCAAGGACACTTTGCCCTATCTCAAGCATGCCAACGCCGGCGTGGCGCCTTATGCGGCAGACAAGGCCCCTGCTTACCTGACGCATACCTCGATGAAGCTCATGCAGTATGGCTACTTGGGCTTGCCGGCGATCTGCCCGGCCGCGGTGGCCGGCAAGTGCGGGGGGCGCTTCGGCTATGCCTCGGACGACCCTAACTCCATCGTAAAGGCTGTCAGGGATGCGTTGTCCTTTGGCCGCTTCGACAGATCGACCTTCCTGAGCTGGGCTGAGGTGGCCCAACGCATCGTCGCGCCGGAGGACTTCCCAGACACCGCCCTGAACTGACAGGTCCTGCCAGGCGGCCCGGCACGGACATGCTCGGCAACCAGCTCCTCGCAGGCGTAGGTTTATCCCTGCCCGGCCAAGGCGGCCTCGCTGATCAGGTCGCCGTCGTTGAACACGAGCGGACCCTCGACCTTGACTTGGAAAAGCCGCCCGTCCTCCTCGAACTCCAGCCGGATGCCGGCATCGAAGCGGCTTTCCACGATAGGACGCCAGTTCGTGGACGACATGGGCGAGGGCGACCTGTGGTTCTTCCCGCCGGGCATCCCGCACTCGATCTAGGAGTTGTGACCGGGTGGGTGCGAGTTCATGCTCGTGTTCGACGAGGGCGGCTTGTCCGAGGGCAGCCTGGATGCGCCGCCGTCGCGCAAAGTCCTGGTCATGCCGGGCGCGTTGACCGGCAGGTCGTCCGTCCTTGGTGCGGCGGCCATGCCCGCGGCGAACATGGTCCTCGCCCCGCGCGGAACCGCCGTTGCCGCCAGCCGCTAAGGCCGCAGCATCTCAGAGCCACCCCTTTCAAGGTCTTTGGATAAGCCCCAGGTGCTGCGTTCT
>CAXSHI010000018.1:0-34555 GCA_964236755.1 uncultured Acetobacteraceae bacterium | reverse complement strand
TCCTGCTCGGTCAGGAAATGGAGGTGCTGCACGCTGCCCTTGTTCAGCGTGATGCTGGACCAGATAGCGTCGATATCCATCCCCTTGGCCGCCAAAAGCTGCTGCAAGTGCCGGTTGCGCACTGTGAAGCTGCCGGAAAGAGTCTTTTGCAAAAACACGTTGGCGGCGATCGGCTCGATGCCGGGGCTGGTGCTGCCGGTGATGATGCTGATGCTGGCGGTCGGCGCGATGGCCATCTTGTTGGAGAAGCGTTCCATGATGCTGTATTCCTCGGCATCCGGGCACGGCCCACGCTCCTCCGCCAGCATGCGGCTTGCGGCGTCGGCCTGGGCGCGGATGTGCTTGAACATCCGCTTGTTCCACACCTTGGCGACGACCCCCTCGAACGGCACGTTCTGCGACTGCAGGAAGCTGTGGAAGCCCATCACGCCCAGGCCCACCGAACGCTCGCGCATCGCCGAGTACTTGGCCCGCTCCATCTCCTCGGGCGCGCGGTCGATGAAGTCCTGCAGCACGTTGTCGAGGAAGCGCATGATGTCCTCGATGAACAGCGGGTGGTCGTGCCACTCCAGCCAGCTTTCGAGGTTCAGCGAGGCGAGGCAGCACACGGCGGTGCGCTGGCGCCCGTGATGGTCGATGCCGGTGGGCAGCGTGATCTCGCTGCACAGATTGCTGGTCTTGACCTCAAGGCCCGACAGTTTCTGCTGCTCCGGCCGGGCATTGTTCACGTGGTCGGAGAATACGAGGTAAGGCTCCCCTGTCTCGATCCGCGCGGTCAGGATGCGGATCCACAAGCTGCGCGCGCTCACCAGCCGCACCATCGCGCCGTCCTTGGGGGACGTCAGCGCCCACTGCTCGTCCGCCTCGACGGCGCGCATGAACGAGTCCGAGACGAGGATGCCATGGTGCAGGTTGAGCGCCTTGCGGTTCGGGTCGCCGCCGGTCGGGCGGCGCAGCTCGATGAACTCCTCGACCTCGGGGTGCGAGATCGGCAGGTACACCGCGGCCGACCCGCGGCGCAGCGACCCCTGGGAAATCGCGAGCGTCAGGCTGTCCATCACGCGGATGAATGGGATCACCCCAGAGGTTTTGCCGTTCTGACCGACCTTTTCGCCGATGGAGCGCAGGTTGCCCCAATAGGAGCCGATGCCGCCGCCCTTGGACGCGAGCCATACGTTCTCGTTCCACAGGCCGACGATGCCGTCGAGGCTGTCCGACGCCTCGTTCAGGAAGCACGAGATCGGCAGGCCGCGCGTGGTGCCGCCGTTGGACAGCACCGGAGTCGCCGGCATGAACCACATCTGGCTCACGTAGTCGTAGATGCGCTGGGCATGCGCCGGGTCGTCGCCGTAGTAGCTGGCGACCCGGGCGAACAAATCCTGGTAGCTCTCGCCTGGCATCAGGTAGCGGTCATCGAGCGTCGCGCGCCCGAAATCCGTCAGTAGCCGGTCGCGCGACCGGTCCACCCGCACCTGATGGCGACCCTGCATCTGCACTGCGTCAAGCACGGTGGACACTCCTGCGTTGTTCGGCTTCGGCTTCGCAGATTACAACATCTAGCTGCCGAGTCGCAATCGGCTCCACAAGCTGTAGTGTCGGTGCTCCCTAGAGGCCACACGAAACCGTGACAAACGCATCACACCCCTGGGCTGCCGCCGATTCCACAGCCCAGGATTTTACGGCCGCGCCAACGCCCTAAGAAATGGCGACTCGGCATCGCGCCGCCCGCAGTGTCTCAGGCCGCGGCGAGCCAGTCCATCGCCGCGTCTACGCCGCCCTTGCCGTGCGGCACCCCGTTGATCCGCAGGCTCATCTCCACGGCGCCCAACGTGCCCAGCACCATCGGCTCGTTCAGGTCGCCCATGTGGCCGATGCGGAACAGCGTGCCGCCGAGTCGGCCCAGGCCGCCGCCGGTCGAGACGTTGAACCGATCCAGCGCCGTGCGCCGCACGGTGTCGGCATTGAAGCCCTCCGGCATCAGCACCGCGGTCACGCTGTCCGACAGCCGGGCCGGGTCAAGGCAGTAGAGCTGTGGGCCGTCATTGCCGGACCAGACGCGCACGGCCCGGCGCGTGGCCTCGGCCAGGCGGTGGTGGCGGGCGACGATCTGCGCCAGCCCTTCCAGCTCGACCAGCCGCAGGCTCTCGCGCAGGCCGTAGAACAGGGCGGTGGGGATGGTGCCGACGAAGCTGCGCGACGGCCGGCCGAGCATCACCGTCCAGTCGAAGTAGTGCCGGGGCAGCCGGGCGGCGGCATGCGCCTGCATCGCCTTGGGCGACGCGGCCGTGAAGCTGAACCCAGCCGGCAGCATCAGGCCCTTCTGACTGCCGCCCACCACGGCGTCGATGCCCCATTCCTCCATGCGGAACTCAAGCGAGCCGAGGGACGAGATGGTGTCCACCAGCAGCAGCGCCGGGTGGGCGGCGTCGTCGATGGCGGCGCGGATCGCCTGGAGCGGCATCGCGAGGCCCGTCGCTGTCTCGTTGTGCACGGCCAGCACGGCCTTGATTGCGTGCCCGGCGTCGGCCCGCAGCGCCGCCGAGACCGCCTGCGGATCGACGCCGCGCCGCCAGTCCGCCGCGACCGTCTGCACCTGCAGGCCAAACTTCTGCGCCATCGTGGCCCAGCCCTCGCTGAACCAGCCGGATTCGAGGATCAGCACGGTGTCGCCGGGCGACAGCAAGTTGACCAGCGTCGCCTCCCACGCGCCGTGGCCGGAGGCGGTGTAGAGGAACACCTCGCCCGACGTGCCCAGCACCCGCTTCAGCCCAGCCACGGCGGCGTCGAACACCTCGATGAACTCGGGGTCCAGGAAGTCGATCGAGGGGCGGTCCATCGCCCGCAGCACCGAGTCCGGAATGTTGGTCGGCCCCGGGTTGGCGAAGAAATGGCGGCCGGTCTTCCTGGTCATCGTTGTCATCCCACTCAGTTGTTTAAGCGTCGAACACCATGGACCGCTTGCCGGGACCGCTTCTCCACCATTGCGAGTGGCGCGGCGACGCGGCATCCCCGGCGCCGCAAGCGCATCCTTGCCGCCCCCTGGCTTGCCATGCCGCAACAGCAGCCCGCAAGGTCGGAAAGATCAAGGCAAATAGCCGTTGGCCCGCTACCATTAGGCGCGCGTTTCAAGATGCGAAACCGTAGACCTCGCCGCCCGCGGCATGTCCTCACGCGGCCGGGTGGGCGCGTGCGCCTATCACGTCCGGGGCTGCATATCGGCATCGTGCCGGCGCGCACGCATTTGGCACTGGCGCACGCGCTGTATTCCAAAGAATATGACGCATCCCCGGATTGGAGATCCACCGATGGACGGCACCCTGGACGCGGCAACGGCGCGCGAGCTGGTCGGCGAGGCGTTGACGACCTGGTCCGTGTCGCAGGACGGCAACCGGGAGCAGCTCGGCTTCGCGGACGGCGACGGGCACCTGCGCCGCATCGACCTGCCGGTGGAGGCGGTGAGCGGCTTGCTGCTCACCCTGCCCCGCGTCTTGCAGCGTGCGCTGGAGGCTTGCGGCGACGACCGCGACCGCATCGTGCATCCGCTGCGCGAGGGGCGGCTGGAGCAAGCGGGCGGGAACGGGCTGTTGATCCTGAGCCTCGACACGACGGGCGGCTTCGGCGCTTCGTTCACGCTGGCGCCGGGCGAGCTTGCGGCGACGGCGCAGGCGGGGCAGGAGCACGTGCCCGCCCTGGCCCCGGCCGCGCGGGTGCTGAACTGATGCGCGCCCTGCGCCGGGTCCTGCTCGGGGCCGCGTTGCTTCTGCCCGCGGCCGTCCCTGCGCTGGCCCAAGACGCGCAAGCGCCGCTGCGCGTCTATGCGGCGGGCAGCCTGACCGGCGCGTTCAACGCCCTGCTCGCGGCGTTCGGCACGCCGCCCGGCACCGCGTCGCAGCCCACCTACGGCCCATCCGGCGTCTTGCGCGAGCGGCTGGAGCGGGGTGCCCCGGCGGACTTGTTCGCCTCCGCCGACATCGGCCAGCCACGGCGCCTGGCCGACGCCGGGCGCGGCACGCCCGTGGTGCTGTTCGCGCGCAACCGCATGTGCGCGCTGGCCCGCGGCGGCTTGGGGCTGACGGAGGCCAACCTGCTGGACCGCCTGCTCGACCCGGCGGTCAAGCTCGCCACCAGCACGCCGGGTGCCGACCCCGGCGGCGACTACGCTTGGGCGGTGTTCGCCCGCGCCGAGCAGGTGCGCCCCGGCGCCCGGGCCACGCTGGAGGGCAAGGCGCAGCAGCTTGTGGGCGGTCCCTCCATGGCGCCGCTGGTGCCAGGCCAGGGGCCGAGCGAGGGCGTGTTCCTGTCCGGGCGCGCCGACGTCATGCTGGGCTACTGCAGCGGCACGGACACGCTGCGCCGCACCCTGCCGGACCTCGCCGCCGTTCCGCTGCCGCTAGAGCTGGAAGTCGGCCCCGAATACGGCATGACCGTGCTGTCAGCCAACCCGGCGGCGGCGCGCTTCGCGCTGTTCGTCATGTCCGGGCCGGGCCAGGCCATCCTGGCGCGGCATGGGCTGATCCCGGTCACATTGCCCGCAGGCCAGGCGCAGCAACCGTGATGGTGCGCGTGAACATACCGAGCGCCGCGACGTTGGATGCCGTAGCGCCCGTCAAGCCCGCCGTATCCCCATTTCCATCAAAGGATGGCTCCACGACCCGACACGCCATGCTTGAACTAGCCATTGGCGGCATGGCCGCCCTCGTTTTCGGCGCCGGACACTCTGCTCATGCGCAGTCGGACTGCGCCTCCAACCCGAACGCGCTCATCATCTATCACGCGGGCAGCCTGTCGGCGGCCTTCACCGCGGTCGAGAAGCTGTTCACCCAGCAGACGGGCGCCTGCATCACCGATGTGGCGGCCGGCAGCCTCGATGCCGCGCGCCGGGTCAGCGTCGGCCAGGAGCCGGCCGACATCGCCGCCGCGGCCGACTACCTCGACGTCAGCCTGCTGCTGCAGCCGGCGGGGCTGGCAAACTACACGATCGCGTTCGCCGAGGGCGGCATGGTGCTCGCCTACACCACCAACAGCCGCAACGCCGACGGCATCGCCGGGGCGGACGCGCCGTTCAACCCGCCGGGTTCGGTCCCCAAGGCCGCCGCAGACTGGTATCGGCAGCTCGCGCAGCCGGGCGTGCTGATCGGCGGCTCCCACCCGTTCCTCGACCCGAGCGGCTACCGGGCCGACATGATTTTCCAGCTTGCGGCGCTGCACTATTCCATGCCGGCGTTGTACAACACCTTGCTCGGGCACTACACGATCACCCGGCCCGGCGACGCGCTCGGCCTCAGCTACGATTACCAGTTCATCTACGAGCACAGCGCGCTGGCCGCCTATCAGGCGAACCCGTCCGCCTACCGCTACGTCAAGCTGCCGCCTGCCGTCAGCCTGGCGAGGACCCGCCAGGACATGCGCTACGGCCAGGCCAGCATCGTCGTTCCTGGCCTTGGGCTTCCGGACACGGCGCCCAAGATCGCCATTCCCGCTACCCGCGTGGTGTGGGGCCTCACGATCCTGCGCGCGGCGCCGAACCACTCGAACGCGGTGCAGTTCCTGCAACTGCTGTTCAGCCCGCAAGGCGTCGCGCTGCAATCGGCGACCGGCCCAACCCCGATCAGCCCGCCGGCCGTCAGCGCCGCCGATTACGACCAGATACCGGCCGAGCTGCAGCCGCTGGTCAGCCGGCAGTAGCTTTCCCGGTCATTCCCACTCACCGGTCATTCCCACTCAATCGTGCCGGGCGGCTTGCTGGTGATGTCGTAGGTCACGCGGTTGATGCCGCGGACCTCGTTCACGATGCGCGTCGCGGTGCGCGCGAGGAACGCCATGTCGAACGGATAGACCTCCGCCGTCATGCCGTCCACGCTGGTGACAGCGCGGAGCGCGCAGGCGTTGTCGTAGGTGCGGCCGTCGCCCATGACCCCCACGGTGCGCACCGGCAGCAGCACGGCGAAGGCCTGCCAGATCGCGTCGTATAGCCCGGCGGCGCGGATCTCCTCCAGGAACACTGCGTCGGCCCGGCGCAGGATGTCCAGCCGCTCGCGGGTGACGGCGCCGGGGATGCGGATCGCCAGGCCCGGCCCGGGAAACGGGTGGCGGCCCACGATGTGCCCGGGCACGCCCAGCTCGCGGCCCAGCGCGCGGACCTCGTCCTTGAACAGCTCCCGCAGTGGCTCCACCAGCTTCATGCGCATCCGCTCCGGCAGGCCGCCGACGTTGTGGTGCGACTTGATGGTGACGCTCGGGCCGCCATGGGCGCTGATGCTCTCGATCACGTCGGGGTAGAGCGTGCCCTGCGCCAGGAAGTTGGCGCCGCCGATGCGGGCAGCCTCCTGCTCGAACACCTCGATGAACACGCGGCCGATGGTTTTCCTCTTGGCCTCGGGATCGGTCACGCCGTCGAGCTGCGACAGGAACAGGTCGGCCGCGTCGCGATGCACGAGCTTGATGTTGAACCGGTCGCGGAAGGTCTTGACGACCTCCTCCGCCTCGCCCTGCCGCAACAGGCCGCTATCGACGAAGATGCAGGTCAGCTGGTCGCCCACGGCCTCGTGGATCAGCGCGGCGGCAACCGAACTATCGACTCCGCCAGACAGGCCGCAGATGACCCGGCCGGCGCCGACCTGGGCGCGGACGCGGGCAATCTGGGCGTCGCGGAAGCCCGCCATGCTCCAATCGCCCGACAGCCCGGCCACGCGGTGGGTGAAGTTGTGCAGCAGTTGCCGGCCGTGCGGAGTGTGCACCACCTCGGGGTGGAACATGGTTCCGTAGTAGCGCCGGTCATCGTCGGCGATCACGGCAAACGGCGCGCCCTCGCTTCGCGCAACCACGCGGAAGCCGGGCGGCAGGCGGGTGACACGGTCGCCATGGCTCATCCAGACCTGCTCGCGGGCGCCGGGCGGCCAGATGCCCTGGAACAGCGCGCAGTCGTCCGTGACCTCCGCCACCGCGGCGCCGAACTCATGATGGTCGCTGATGCTGACCTCGCCGCCCAGCTGCGCGCACATGGCCTGCTGGCCGTAGCAGATGCCGAGCACGGGCAGGCCGGTGTCGAACACCATCTGCGGCACGCGAGGGCTGGCGCCCTCCGTCACGCTGGCCGGCCCGCCCGACAGGATGAAGGCGCGGGGGCCGAAGGCGGCGATGCGCTCCGGGGCGACGTCGGCCGGGAAGATCTCGCAATACACCCCGGACTCGCGGACGCGGCGGGCGATCAGCTGGGTGAACTGGCTGCCGAAATCCAGGATCAGCACCCGGTCCTGAGCCGGGATCGCAGGGGCAGGCTGGGTCATGACACGGGTTCCACCATGGCGGGGACCGGACGGCAAGCGGCGCCCATCATGACACCCATCATGCCTGGGGCACCCCGGCGAGCAGCGGGTCGATCGGGTCCCAGACGAAAGCCACCTGCGGGATCGCCACGCCCGCCACCCGCGTATCCGACTCCGCGGCCGGACGCCCGCCCAGGTGCTGATAGAACCAGCGGCTGGGATTGTCGCGCAGCACCCAGAGGAACGCGCTGCGGCACCCGGCCCCCTTGAGGTGTGCAGCGCCTGCCGCCAGCAGCCGCCGGCCCAGGCCGTGCTCCCGCCAGTCGTCAAGGACATACAGCGTCTGCACCTCGCCTTCGGCCAGGCCGCGGACCCGGGGGCGGCCGACGGTGACGAAGCCGACCACCCCGGCCGCGGCGCTGGGCCGGGCGGCAATCGCGACATAGACGCCGTCGCCGGCCCGGATCGACGCATCGTACTGCGCGGCCTGGCGCGGCATCGACAGCCGGGTGAGATAGCCGCTCGGCAGGATTCCGGCATAGGCGTTGCGCCAGGCTGTGACGTGCACCGCGCCGATGGATGGGGCGTCGGCGAGGAAGGCGCGGCGTACCCGGATCATACGGTGCGCTCCAGCACCGCCGCGAAGAAGCCGTCCGTGCCATGGCGCAGCGGGGTCAGGGACAAGTACGGCCCCGGACCGGGCGCCGGGACCGGCAGGGTCCACGCGGCCGGCAGCGGCACGACGGCGAAGCCGGGGGTGCGGGCGAGAAAGCTGTCCACCTGGGCCTCATTCTCTTCGGTCAGAAGGGAGCATGTCGCATAGATAAGCCGTCCGCCGGGCCGCACCAACCGGGCAGCGTCGTCCATGATCGCCGCCTGCTTCGGCACCAGCTCCTGAAGGTCGAGCGGGCGCAGGCGCAGCCGGGCGTCCGGGTTGCGGCGCCAGGTGCCGGTGCCGGTGCAGGGGGCATCGACCAGCACGCGGTCGAACGCGCCGGCCCGCCGCTTGGCCCACTTGTCTCCCGGTGCGACCAGATGCCGCTCCGCGTTGTGCACCCCCGCCCGGCGCAGGCGCCGCACCGCGCCGTCCAGCCGCGGGGCGGACACGTCGCAGGCCATCAGGTGGCCGCGGTTGCCCATCAGCATGGCGAGCGCCAGCGTCTTGCCCCCGGCGCCGGCGCACCAATCGATCACGCGCATCTCGGGCGCGGCGCCCACCAGCGCCGCGACGAGCTGGCTGCCCTCATCCTGGATTTCCACCAGCCCGCCCTGGAACGCCGGGCCGGACGTGACGGCGCGGCGGCCGTCGATGCGCAGGCCCCAGGGCGAGAGCGGCGTCGGCTCGCTGTCCAGCCCCTCGGCCAGCAGGGCGGCGCGCGCCTCCTCCCGCGTGGCCTTCAGGATGTTTGCCCGCAGGTCGAGCGGCGCCGGGTCGAGGGTCGCTGCCATTTCGGGGGCGAGCCGCTCGCCGAAACGGGCCTGCAGGTGCGGCAGCAGCCAGTCGGGCACTTCAAGCGCGACTGCCTCCGGCATCTCCGGATGCGGCAGCGTGTGGCCTTCCAGCGCACGGGCGGCGTCGGCCTCCTGGCGCAGCAGTGGCGCCGGGCCGTACTGGCCGCCGGAGTAGGATTGCTTGACGCCGGCGACGGTCCAGCCCTCCAGCAGCAGCGACGCCGCGACCAGCATGCGCGGCGTGGGCGCGGTCCCGGCCCGTGCCGTCCACCAGGTGAGCCGCCGCCGCGTCCGGAGCACCCGCCATGCCCGGTCTGACACCGCCCGGCGGTCGCCGGAGCCGATGAAGCGCCGTGCCCGGAAGAAGTCGTTTGCCACGGCGTCGGCCGGGCGGCGGGGGAATGCGTCGATCTCGGTCAGCAGCTCAATCGAGGCCGCGAGGCGTGCGGCCGGGGTCACGCCGGCAAGGTCATTTGAGAAGGTCGGGCAAGGCGTCGAGGCCCGGGATCGCCGTCGCCATGGCGTTGAGGCCGTACTCATCGGGCTGACCCTTGCGGTTGCACCAGAACACCCGGGCGCCGAACGCCGCCGCGGCCTGCGCGTCCCATGCGTTCGACGACACGAAGGCGATCTGCGCCGGCGCCAGCCCGAAGCGCCGGGTCATCAGCGCATAGACCCGCGGGTCCGGCTTGAACACGCCGACGTCCTCGACGCTCAGCACGGCGTCCAGCAGCGGCGCCAAGCTCCCGGCCTGCACGGCGGCGTCCAGCATGGCGGGATCGCCGTTCGACAGGATCGCTGTTTGCATTCCCTGTGCCCGCAAGGCTTGCAGCGCGGGAACCGTGTCGGGGTAAGCCGGCAGGCGACGATAGGCGTCGCGCAGCAGGTCCAAGACGGCCGGGTCGGTGATGCCGTGCCCGGCGGCGACAAAGGCCAGGGCATCCTGCGTGACCTGCCAGAAGGTGCAGTGGTGGGCGGGACCCATCAGGGAGCGGACCCAGGTGTATTCAAGCTGCTTGGTCCGCCACTCCGCGCTGATCCGTTCCCAGTCGGGCGGCAGGCGGTCGGCGTGGCGTTGCATCGCGGCATGCACGTCAAGCAGGGTGCCGTAGGCGTCGAACACCGCGGCGCGGATGCCGCCCCCGCCGCTTTCAGCCGTGGCGCTCATGGCTCCTGCCGGTAGTTCGGCGACTCCCGCGTGATCGCCACGTCGTGCACGTGGCTCTCCCGCAACCCGGCGCCGGTGATGCGGCGGAACCGGGCGTTGCGCTGCAGCTCGTCGATGGTGGCGCTGCCGGTGTAGCCCATGCCCGCCCGCAGGCCGCCGACCAGTTGGTGCACGACGGCGGCGACCGGACCCTTGTAGCCGACCCGGCCCTCGATCCCCTCCGGCACCAGCTTCAGCGTGTCCTTGATCTCCTGCTGGAAATACCGGTCGGCCGAGCCGCGCGCCATGGCGCCGATGCTGCCCATGCCGCGGTAGCTTTTGAACGACCGGCCCTGGTAAAGGAACACCTCGCCCGGCGCCTCCTCCGTCCCCGCCAGCAGGCTTCCGACCATTGCGCAGTCCGCCCCGGCGCCGATGGCCTTCACCAGGTCGCCCGAGGTGCGGATGCCGCCGTCGGCGATGGCCGGCACGCCCCGCTCCCGGCAGGCGGCGGCGGTTTCCAGCACGGCGGTGAACTGCGGCACGCCGACGCCGGCGACGACCCGGGTGGTGCAGATGCTGCCGGGTCCGATGCCGATCTTCACGCTGTCGGCGCCGGCCTCGATCAGCGCGATGGCGCCTTCCGGCGTCGCCACGTTGCCGGCGATGATCTGCACGGCGTTCGACAGCCGCTTGATCTTTTCCACGGCCCCCAGGACGCCCGCGGAGTGCCCGTGCGCGGTATCCACCACGATCACGTCCGTCTCCGCCGCCACCAGCGCCTGCGCGCGGGCGAAGCCGTCCTCCCCCACACCGGTCGCCGCGGCGGCGCGGAGCCGGCCCAGCTCGTCCTTGTTGGCCAGCGGGTGCGCCTGCGCCTTGTCCATGTCCTTCACGGTGATCAGGCCGATGCAGCGGTAGGCGTCATCGACGACCAGCAGCTTCTCGATGCGGTGCCGGTGCAGCAGGTGCCGCGCCTCCTCCCGGTCCACGTCGGCGGGCACCGTGACCAGGTTTTCCCGGGTCATCAGCTCATAAACGCGCACGCCCGGGTCGGTGGCGAAGCGCACGTCGCGGTTGGTGAGGATGCCGACCAGCCGCCCGGTGTCGCGCTCGACCACCGGGAAGCCGCTGATGTGGTGCTGCGCCATCAGCGCCCGCGCTTCCGCCAGCGTCTGGTCGGGATGGATGGTCAGCGGGTTCACCACCATGCCGGACTCGAATTTCTTGACCCGGCGGACCTGCGCCGCCTGCTCGGCGATGTCGAGGTTCTTGTGGATCACCCCGATGCCGCCGAGCTGCGCCATGACGATGGCCATCGCCCCCTCGGTCACGGTGTCCATCGCCGACGAGATCAGCGGGATGTGCAGGCTGATGGTGCGGGTCAGCTTGGCGCGGGTGCTGACGCTCGCCGGCAGCACCTTGGAGTAGGCGGGCACGATCAGCACGTCGTCGAAGGCCAGCGCCTCCTCGATGCGGAGGGATCGCCCGGTCGTTTCGGCGTGGTTGCTGTCCGGCGCCATGGTGGGGACCTTTCATCCGCGGGCGGCCCGCCTGCGGGTCCCCATCCTTGGCGGTTTGACATAGGCCCCGGCGGGGACCGGCGCAAGCGCGGCGTGAGCAGGCGGGGACGGTATTCACCGAGCGATCATTAAGATTAAAGTCATATTGCAAGCATCCGAACCATGCTTGCGCGAGCAGCGCCAGGCGACGCACGGCCTGATCGCCAGCAAGTAGCGAGTCCGAGGTTCACTACCAAGCAAACCGAAAGTGCATTTTGCCATAACCTCTGCAGCGGGGGTTTGCTGGCCAGAGATCAATGTACGGGTTGATGCGTCCTGGGCACTGCCGGAACTCAAGCAGAGCAAAGTGCCCAGCCATTCGCATCAAAGGAGGATTTTCTATGACCCTACCTCGCTGCGTTCTTCATCCGAAGTAGAGGCACCAAGCACCTTGCGGAAGATGACCTTCTCCTCGCCGGCTTGGTAAAAGTCGCGGATGCGCGCTTCCTCCGCGTAGCCATTGCCCAGATAGAAGGCCCGCGTACGGCTGAACTCCGGCAGGCCCGACGTTTCGATCAGCAACACACGCTCGCCGCGCCCGGCCAACGCCGCCTCGACCTGATGCAACAAAGCCGAGCCGCGTCCCCCGCCTTGGTGCTGGGGATGGACGGCGATCAGGTACAGGTTCCAGGTCCCCTCGGTCATGCGCTCAGGGGCGTAGTACGCAACCACCACCGGCCCACCCTCGTCATTGGTGAGCCAGAAATGTGTGCTCGCCAGTTCCTGCTCAAAGTATGGCGCCAGCATGTCGTCCAGCATATCCGACGGGAACAATCCGGTCGCATCGATCAAGGCTTTCAGGGCCGGAACGTCGCATGGCACAACGGGCCTGACCACAGCGGCCTGCCGGTGCGGGCCGGCGCGGCCCGGGTCGCTGTTACCGGCTTCCATGCTGGCGGGCACCCCTCTTGCGCCGGGACTTGTCGGGAAGTGGGAGTTCTGCAGCAGAGACACGGATGAGCGTCGTCAGCCGCTCGCGGTCGTCCCATTGGTCGCCCGAGACCAGGAAGCAGGGCTTTGCCCCCTTGTAGGGCGGCGCTTCGTTGATCTCGCCGATGTGCGCCCGGCCCGCTTCGGTCGGCTTGACGAAAAGCTGGTCGTCGCAGATCAGGGCAGTGAGCTTGCCGTCGCAGTAGATCGCATACTCGCCGAACATCTTCCGCGCCGAGACCGCCCCGGCCGTGGCCACCTGCCCAGCGATGAACTCCACCGTGCTGGCCTGCGACGCCATCAGGGGTCAGCCCGCCACGGGAGAGCAGACTTCCACGAGGAAGCCGTTGTTGTCCCGGACGTAGCCGACAAGCTGCCCCCATGGCTTCCGTTCCGGTCGCTTGACGACGACGGCTCCGGCCGACACGGCGCGGTCGAAGTCCGCTTCCACGGTTTCCGTCACGAGACCGATCTCGACGGGAGGTGCTGCCTTGTCCAGAGCGGCGGCCTCGAACGGAACGTCCGTGAGTCCCTTGGCGAAGCTGTTGGCGGCGAACGCCAGCGTCGTGCCGCCCGTTTGCAGTTCGCCGTACTCACCCGTTTCAGTCACCATGCCGCGCTCAAGGCCGAACGCCCGTTCGTAGAAGGCGAGCGTGTCGGTAACGGAGGCCACATACAGGATGGTGTAACCCAGCTTCATGCGTCGGCCTCCGCTTCCCCGGTGACAGGCAGCCTAAGCCGCCTTACATAGTAGGTCAACTTACTTAGTGTTGGAGCGCAATGGGGCGGCCCGCGACGGACAAGCGACAGCGGCTCGTGACGGCAGCCATCGAGCAGTTCCATGTCAAGGGCATTGCCGGAACGTCGCTGGCCGATGTCGCAAGGACGGCGAACATCCCGGCCGGCAACGTCTTCTACTACTTCAAGACCAAGGACGACCTGGTGCGGGCGGTCGCGGACAGGTGGTGCGGCCTGCTTTCCGGCTACTTGCGGGAGTTGGACGGCATTGACGATCCCATGGAACGGATTGAGGGCTTCATCGACCAGGCGTGCGCCCTCGGTGACATGTACGTCGCTCTCGGCTGCCCACTGGCGGGACTGACCCGCGACCTTCGGCAGGGCGGCGGGAGCCTTGCTTCCGAGGCAGCCCGCATCTACGCCGTCCAGGTTTCATGGCTGGAAAACCAGTTCGCAGCCAGCGGCTTCAGCCATTGCGACGCCCGCGCGCATACCCGCTTCCTGATGGCCGGGTACCACGGCGCGATTCTGCTGGCACACGCCCAGGGCGACCGCGCCCTGATCGAGGCGGAAACCGAAAGTCTCAAGTGTTGGCTCCGGGGTTTGCCAGGCGGCTTACTCTTCGGAGCTGACATAAACCCGTGAAATGCAGTTTCGGCTCCGCTGCTACCGGACCCCCGAGAAGGGCGCCCTCAGTCTCGTGGAACGCCCAATCGCGTGCGCACTCAGGCCGTTGCGCGCCCTGATCGAAGATGGTTGGATTGCAGTCTCGGTTCCGCTGCTTCTGTGATGGACCCTTGGTCATCGAACTCAGAATGCATCCAACTGCGGGTTTCGTGCTTCTACCGGATGCCCGCTCTCGTTCCCGCTAACCCTCCGCGTGAGGCCGGAACCCGGTCGCCACCACGTATAACTCGCTCGACTCCTTGCGGCTGGAGGGCGGCTTCGCGTGGCGGACGCTGGCAAACGAACGCTTCATGCGCTCCAGCATCGCCCGCTCCGACCCGCCCTGGAACACCTTGGCGACGAAGCTGCCGCCCTCCCCCAGCATCTCCACCGCGAAGTGCAGCGCGAGGTCGGCCAGCGCCATGATGCGCAGGTGGTCGGTCGCGTTGTGCCCGGTGGTGTTGGGCGCCATGTCGGACAGCACCAAGTCCGCCTTGCCGCCCAGCAACGCCGCAAGCCGGCCCGGCATGGCGTCGTCCATGAAGTCGCCCTGCAGGATCGTGGTGCCGGGCACCGGGTCCATCGGCAGCAGATCGACGCCCGCCACGGTGGCAGCGCCCCGTCTCACCGCCACCTGTGCCCAGCCGCCAGGCGCCGCGCCCAGGTCCACGACCTTCGAGCCTTTGTCGATCAGGTGGAAACGGTCGTCCAGCTCGATCAGCTTGAAGGCGGCGCGGGACCGCCAGCCCTGCTCCTTCGCGGCCCGCACGTAGGGGTCGTTCAACTGCCGCTGCAGCCATTTCTGCGATGCCGTGGTGCGGCCGCGCGCCGTCCGCAGCGAGACCGTGAGGCCGCGGGACGGCAAGGCCGTGGTGCCTTTGGGCGTGTCGTTGCTCATGCCGGCAATGCAGTACGGGAGAACGCACGCCCGCGCGAGTCCCTGGTCGCACCCGCCCAGTGCGGGCCGCCCTGCCGCTGGCGCATCATGCGCAGCAGCATGCCCTCCCGCAGGCCGCGGTCCGCGACGACGACCTCGCTGGCCGGCCAGGTCCGGCGGATCGCCTCGAACACCGCGCAGCCCGGCAGCACGAAATCCGCCCGCTCGGCGCCCACGCACGGGTGCAGGGCCAGGCCGTCCCGTCCGAGGCCCAGCAGCACGCCCATCGCGTGGTCCGCCGCCGCCGCGCTCAGCACGCGGCCATCGACCAGCGGACGCCGATACCGCTGCAACCCCATCGCCACCCCCATCAGCGTCGTCACCGTGCCGCTGGTGCCCAGCAGGCGCACGCCGCCCATCCGGCCCTCATGCGCGATGCAGTGCACCCGCTCGAACGGCGCGAGCCGGGCGATGGCCTCGTCCACCATGGCGAGGAACCCGGCTGCGGTGAATGCCGCCGGGCCGTAGCGCTCGGACAGGTTAACCACGCCGATGGGCAGGCTGTCGTAGCCGATCAGCTCTGGCCTCACGCCAGGGCCGCCAAGGCGCACCCAGGCGACCTCGGTCGAGCCGCCGCCGATGTCGAACAGCAGTGCCCGGCGGCCCGCGCCCGCCAGCAGCGTGGCGCAGCTTTCAAGGGCCAGCTCCGCCTCCTCCCGCGCCGAGATCACGTCGAAGCGGATGCCGGTCTCCGCCCGCACCCGCGCCAGGAACTCCCCGACGTTCGCGGCGCGCCGGCAGGCTTCGGTGGCGATGGCCCGCACCGCCTGGATCGGACGCCGGGCCATGCGGGCCGAACAAGCTTGCAATGCGTCTATGGCACGGTCCATGGCAAGGGCGCTCAGCATCCCCGTGGATTGCAGCCCTTCCCCCAGGCGCACGATCCGGCTGAAGCTGTCCAGCACGCGGAAGCCGCCGCCGTCCGGCGCGCCGATGAGCAGCCGACAGTTGTTGGTGCCGAGATCGAGCGCGGCGAACGCCGGGCGGCGTGGGTCTCGGTCCCTATTCGATTGCAGCGCATCGACCATCAAGGGGTCCCTTCAAAGAGCCCATATGGCGTCAGTGTCCGTGCCGTTCGATAGCAGGGGCAAGCTGAATGTTCACAATCGCCTGCGGACGGTTGCTCAGCCTGGGTCCGCATGGTATCTGCCAGACTGCACCGCGCTGCGGCGTTGGGGGATAGTTTAGCGGTAGAACTTCCGACTCTGACTCGGAAAGCCTTGGTTCGAATCCAGGTCCCCCAGCCAGTCTTGCAGCCCCTCTGAACATGGCCGCTCACGCAGCGGACACAGAGACCTAGCCGACGCTCCGACGCGATGAAGGAGAGTCGAGCGTTGCGTCATCGACCGCCCCGGGCCAGTTGTGGTGGCAGCGCTGAGCCGGGCGTGCTAGCCGGCCTGCATGGCGTCTTCCGCATTCCACGCCCCGACCCGTCAGAACGTCCTGCACGGCATCGGCTTCATGCTGCTCGGCATGCTCCTGTTCAGCCTGAACGACACGTTGGGCAAGCACTTGATCGGCACCTATCCCTTGGGGCAGCTCACGCTTGTGCGCGGCCTGGTGGGGATCGCGATCATGCTGCCGCTACTTCGGCGGACCGGCCTGCCGTTTTTAGCGCCATCCTATCGGCCGCGGCTCCAACTCCTGCGTTTCGTGCTGTCGCCCGCCGAGGCGTGCTTGTTCTTCTACGCCCTGATCTCGCTGCCGCTGGCGGAGGTGATCACGTATTACCAAGCCGGCCCGATCTGGGTCACGGCGCTGTCGGCCCTGCTGCGCGAACGGGTCGGCTGGCGGCGGTGGACGGCGGTGTTCGTGGGGTTCTGCGGCGTGCTGATCGCCCTGCATCCCACGACCGGGCTGTCGGCTGGTGCGCTGGCCGCCTTGCTCGGCAGTTTTCTTTATGCCGGCTTCCTGGTCGCCACCGGGCGGCTGCCTGGCCTGCACCGGTCCGTGCTGATGGTCCAGCAGCTCTGTGCGACGCTTCTGTTGAGCATGGGCCTCATGCTGTTCGGGGGTTGGGTGGCGCCGGGTCCGGTTGATGCCGGGCTGATGCTGGTGCTGGGGCTTGGCTCCCTTTCCGGCAACCTCTGCGTGAACCTGGCGCTGCGGCTTGGCCCCGCCATCACCGTCGTGCCGTTCCAGTACACCATGCTGTTCTGGGGCATCCTGCTCGGCTTCCTGGTGTTCGGCGACGTTCCAGGGATCGCGAGCCTGACGGGGGCCGGCATCATCGTCGGCGCTGGGCTGTATATCCTGTTACGGGAGCACCGGCTTGCCCAAGTGCGCGCCCTGCCGGTATCGCCATGAGGGTGGGTGGCCGGGGGCGCCGCATCAACGTGCTGTGGCTTGGCTTTGAGGCGAGATCAGGTGACGTCAGCCGCTGAGCCGCATGTTGATCGCAGGTGCGGGTTTCCCGGCCAGGCCATCACCACGGGATCGGCTTGCCATGCTGGTCGTAGAACTGCCCGCTGTGCCCCGCATTCAGCCCGGCCAGCACGCCCAGCAGGTCTTGCGCCGCCGATGCCGGCGATCGGACCTCCAGCCCGGCCTTGCCGAACGGCGCCGAGAGCGCCGTGTCCACGGTGCCCGGATGCAGCGCCACGCAGATGCCCGCCGGGTTGTGCCGTCGCAGCTCGACCGAGACGGTGCGCACGATCTGATTGAGCGCGGCCTTCGACGCACGGTAGCTGTGCCAGCCGCCCAGCCGGTTGTCGCCGATGCTGCCGACGCGGGCGGAAAGCGTGGCGAACACGGCGCGGCCCTCGCGCGCCAGAAGCGGGCAGAAATGCTTCATCAGCAGCGCCGGGCCAATCGCGTTGACGGCAAAGGCGTGCGCCATGTGGGCGGGGTCGATGTCGCGCCAGCCGCGCTCGGGCCGGTAGCGGCCGTCGTGCAGGAAACCGGTGGCGTCCAGCACTAGGCGGACCTCGCCCTGTCCGGCCACGGAGGCCGCGGCGGCGGCGATGCTCGGCTCCGACAGCAGATCAAGCGGCGGGACGCTGCCGCGGCCCAGGCGCGTGACCCGGCCATAGGCGCCGTTCCTTTCCAGCGCCGCCGCCAGCGCGCCGCCCAGCCCGCCGCCGGCGCCGACGACCACCGCCTCCGTCATGCGCCCGGCGCTACGCCGGCCAGGGCGAAACGCCAACGATGTGCGCGTGGCCGCCCAGCATCAGCGCGTAGGCCACGATCCCGGACGCCGGCCGCCACCAGCCCATCTCCCGCGCCGCCAGGCTGTTGCGCCCGGCCAGAATGGCGGCGAACGGCACGATGGAGGTGCGGGACGCAAACACGTCCCAAGCCTTGTCCCCCAGCACCCGGCGGCGCTTCGCGTCGATTGACACCGTGCCGGCCACGGCAACCACCGCAAGTGCGGCAAAGAACAGCAGGGACGCCACGTCGCCGTTGCCGATCAGGTGCACACCCGACCAAAGGGCCACGCCCATCAGGAACGGGTGCCGGGTGATGCGGACGATGCCCTGCGGCGCGCGGTCCACCAGGCCTTCCTGCGCGACCGAGGTAGGGTTCGGTGTCGTCAGGCCGATGACCACCAGCAGGAACGCTGGCAGCATCAGCGCGATCATGACCGGCTTCCACCACTGGAGCTGTCCCCACGTCGGCACGTAGGCCGCCGCCTGGTAGGCCGACACCAGCCAGATGATCGCGCCCACCGACGCGACGGAGAACGCCAGCATGTAGCCGCGCAGCCCGATAGCCGCCACCATCCGGTCCCGCAGCATGGTGCCGGACACCCCGAGGTGGATGGCGATGAAGGCCAAGGCGGCAAGCGCGAGCGAGATCATGCCTTGCACTTACAACGGATGGGCGGCATCGCGAACATTACTTTGGCCCGGCGAGCAGCAGCGCGACCAGGGCAGTCCACCCGGTCTGGTGTGCGGCGCCGAGGCCGCGGCCGGTGTCGCCGTCGAAATATTCGTGGAACAGCACGGCGCCGTCGGGCGGCTCGCCCGGCATCGACGGCCGGCGGCCCTGCGCGTCGGGCAGGAACAGCCGGGCCAAACGCCCGGACAGCTCGTCCGCCACCTGGCCGAGGTCGCGCCTGTTGCCGGAGCCGACCGGGCACTCCATCCGGAACTCCGGGCCGTAATAGCGGTGGAACTTCCGCAGGCTGTCGATCAGCAGCATGTTGACCGGCATCCATACCGGACCGCGCCAGTTCGAGTTGCCGCCAAAGGCGCGGGTGCGGCTGTCACCCGGCACGTACGCGATGGTGAAACGCTCCCCGCCACGCTCCAGCGCATAAGGCTCGGCCGCATGCGCCTTAGACAGCGAGCGAACGCCGTAGGGCGACAGGAACTCGGCCTCGTCCAGCATGCGGCGCAGCAGCGCCTTCATGCGGTGGCCGCGCAACAGGGACAGCAGCTGCGTCTCGCCCAGGCCCGGCTCGGTCCAGCGGGACACCAGGGCAGCAAGCTCCGGCCGGTGATTGTAAACCCATTGCAGGCGCGCAGCGAAGCCCGGCATGGCGGCGACCTCGCCGGGTTCCAGCATCTCAACCGCGAACAACGGGATCAGGCCGACCATGGAGCGGACGCGCAGCTTCTCCGTCGAGCCGTCCGGCAAGCGCAGCACATCGTAGTAGAAGCCTTCCGCCTCGTCCCACAGCCCGCCCTCGCCCAGGTTCGACATGGCCTCGGCGATCAGCAGGAAATGCTCGAAGAACTTGCTGGCGATGTCCTCGTACACCGAATTGTCGCGGGCGAGCGTCAGCGCGATGCGCATCAAGTTCAAGGCATACATCGCCATCCAGGCCGTGCCGTCCGCCTGGTCGAGCGTGCCGCCGGTCGGCAACGGCTTCGACCGGTCGAACAGGCCGATGTTGTCGAGGCCGAGGAACCCGCCTTGGAACACATTGCGCCCGTCCGGGTCCTTGCGGTTCACCCACCAGGCGAAGTTGAGCATCAGCTTGTGGAACACCCGTTCCAGGAACGCCCGGTCCGGCGTGCCCGTGATCTCCGCGTCGCGCTGATAAACTCGCAGCGCCGCCCAGGCGTGCACCGGCGGGTTCACGTCGCCGAACGCCCATTCGTAGGCCGGCAACTGGCCGTTCGGGTGCATGTACCATTCGCGGGTCAGCAGGATGAGCTGGTCCTTGGCGAACTGCGGGTCCAGCTCGGCGAATGCGACGGCGTGGAAGGCGAGGTCCCAGGCGGCGTACCACGGGTACTCCCAGCTATCCGGTATCGACAGCACGTCGGCGTTGTTCAGGTGCCGCCAGTCCCGGTTGCGTCCGCGCTTCCGGCTTTCGGGCGGCGCGGGCTGCGCCGGATCGCCGTCAAGCCAGCGCGCCACGTCGAGGCGATACACCTGCTTGGTCCACAGCAGCCCGGCGAAGGCCTGGCGCTGCACGAGCTTGCGCGCGGGATCGGCGATGCCTCGGGACAGCACGGCGTGGAACTCGTCCGCCTCGGCCCGGCGCGCCCGCATCGCGGCGGCGCCGTCCGGGGCGGGCTTGCCGTCGTCGAGGCGCAGCCTGGCCCGCACCTGCACCTGCTCGCCCGGCGGCACCAGGAATTGGGCGTGGGCCGCGCATTTGGTGCCGCTGTCGTCCTGGGACACTGCGGCGTGGTCGCCGCGCACGACGAAATCGTTGATCCCGTCCTTGAACGGCCCGCCCCCCTCCGCACCGAACAGGCGGCGCGCGTTGGTGTCGTTCTCGCAGAACAGCCAGGGATAGCCGCCCTCCACCTCGAACCGCCGGGGCTTCCAGCCCCGGCGGAGCGCCCGCACCGATCCATCGGCGGCGAGGCGCAGGCCGGGGCGCGGCCCGTCCGCCCAGGACCAGGCGTTGCGCGCCCAGAACTGCGGCAGGATGTGCAAGGGCGCCGCGGCGCCCCCGCGGTTCAGCGCCGTCACCTGCATCAGCACGTCGTCCGGCCCGGCCTTGGCATACTCGACCGTGACATCGAACCAGCCGGCCCCGGCTGCATCAAACACCCCGGTGTCCTCGACCTCGAACTCCGGCTCGTCGAGGCCGCGGGCGCGGTTGCGCTCCAGCAATTCCTGGTATGGGAAGGCCTGGTGCGGGTAGCAGTACAGCATCCGCATGTAGGAGTGGGTCGGCACCCCGTCGGTGAAGAAGTAACGCTCCTTTACGTCCTCCCCATGGTTGCCCTGCTCGTTGGTCAGGCCGAACAGCCGTTCCTTGAGGATGGGATCGCGCTCGTTCCACAATGCCAAGGCCAGGCACCACGTCTGCTGGTCGTCGCTGAACCCGGCCAGGCCGTCCTCGCCCCAGCGATAGGCGCGGCTGCGGGCATGGTCGTGCGGCAGGTAGTCCCAGGCGGTGCCGCCGGGGCTGTAGTCCTCCCGCACCGTGCCCCATTGGCGGTCGCTGAGGTAGGGTCCCCAGCGGCGCCAGCGGGCGCCGGGTCCGGTGGCACGCAGGCGGCGGCCCTCGGCCGTGTCGAACAAGCTCAAGGCGCCACCAGGGTTTCCGCGCGCAGCAGCTCGCCCAGCGACCACGCCTGGAACGGGCAGCCGCCGGGCGTGTGCGGGGCGTCGCCGTCCGCGACCTCCGACACATGGCCCAGCCCGGCCGTGTCCAGGTGCGCGCGGAGCGGCGCCAGGAACCGTGCCGCGGCCTCCGCACGGGCGTCGGCGGTGTCGCCGCGGACACGCAGCCACGCCTCGACGAAGGGGCCGGTCAGCCAGGGCCAGGCGGTGCCCTGATGGTAGGCGCCGTCCCGCTGCACCCGGTCCCCGGCGTAGCGGCCGCGGTAGTCGGGATCGTCCGACGCCAGGGTGCGCAGGCCCATGGGAGTCAGCAGCCGCGCCTCCACCAGATCGACGACGCGACGCGCCGCCGGGCCGGACAGCAACGGGAACGGCAGGCCGCCCACGGCGAAGATCTGATTCGGGCGGAGCCGGCGGTCGATGCGGCCCGGCACGCCGTCGGCATCGACGACATCGGCCAGTCCGCCGCCGTCCGGGTCGGGGAAGCGCCGCAGGAACGACGCCTGCGCCCGGTCCGCGAGCGCGCCCCATTCCGGCCGCCACGCCGCGCCGATGCGCAGCGCGTTGATCCACAGCGCCTGGATCTCGACCGGCTTGCCGATGCGCGGCGTCACGACCCAGTCGCCGACCTTCGCGTCCATCCAGGTGAGCTGCTGCCCGGGCACGCCGGCGCGCAGCAGCCCGTCCGCGTCGGCCGCGATGCCGAACCGCGTGCCGCCGGCGTAGCCTTCCAGGATCAGGCCCACGGCCTCCTGCAGCGCCGTGCGGGACGATTCGGGAGCGGCGCGCAGGAAGTCGTGCACGGCAACGATGAACCAGAGCGAGGCATCGACCGAGTTGTACTCCGCCGGCCCGGCGTCATCCGGAAAACGGTTGGGCAGCATCCCCTCGCTCACCAGGCCGGACCAGGCCAGCAGGATCTCCCCCGCCGCGGCAAGCCGGCCGGTCGCCAGCAGCAAGCCGCGCAGCGCGATGAAGGTGTCCCGGCCCCAGTCGGTGAACCATGGGTAGCCCGCAATGACGGTCTTTCCCTCACCCCGGCCCACGATGTAGGACGGCACGGAACTCAAGGGCGGCGCACCGCCGCGCAGGCCCTGCTCGTCGGCCTCGATCCTCGCCGCCGCCTCCAGCGCCGGCACGCCCGGCCCCTCCCCCGCCTGCAGGATCAGCACCGCAGGGCCGGCCGCGAGGTCCCAGGTGAAGATGCCCGGCGTCGCGAGATCCTCGGTGTCCTCCATGCCGCGGTCCCGCTCGACCGTGTAGAGGAAGTTGCGATACCAATCCGGCGCCGCGGCAAAGGCCGCGTTGGCGTAGGCCGTGATGCGCGGCAGGTCGGCGTAGGGCTGCCAGGCCACCGTCGCGCCCGCCGGCCCTTGCCGAAGCTCGCCGGCGAATTGGAACGCCGGGTTCTCATGATGCAGGGCGTGGTAGTCGCGGCCCGACAGCAGCAGGCGGACATGCAGGCGGCAGGCGCCTTGGCCGGCCACCCGGCGCCAGCGCAGCAGCGTCGCGCCGGATCGGCGATGCACCAGGAGCTCATGGCGAAGCTCGGCCCCGTCCGGCAGGCGAAGACCCCAGCTGGGCCAGGGCGCGGCGGCGAAGGACGCGATCAACGGGCGCGCATCGTGGTGCACGAGGCCCGGTGCGTAGCATTGGCTCGTGAGGGGAACCGGCCCGCCGTCCCCCTCGGCCCACGCCTCGATCCCGTTCACCAGGACGACGCGCCCGGCCGGGGGATGCAGGGCCGAGAGCAGCAGCGCATGGTAGCGCCGGGTGCGCAGGCCGGAAACGGTGCCGGACGCGAAGCCGCCCCGCCCATCCGCTTCCAGCCACTCCGCATGGAGGTCCAGCCCGGCCATGCCCTGTTCCCCTGCGGCCCTCGATCGTACGGGCAAGCGGTCCTGCTTGTCTAGCGCGCGGCCCCGTCCCGGCAGGGCACGATGCTGGCCGGCGCGGGCGGCTGGGGCGGCGGGGTGAACACCGCGAGGTAGGTCGCGCCGCCCTCCAGCGGGTGGAACGCGACCTGGCGGAAGCCGACAGCGCGCAGCTCGCATTCCAGCAGCGCGGGCGGGGTGCCGTGCTGCAAGGTCACGCGGTCGGCATCGAGGATCGCGACGCGCCCGCCGGGGCGGAGCGCCGGAAGCAGGTTGACCAGCAGGCCGAAGGGCTGGTCGACCTCATGATACATGTGCACCAGCAACGCCACATCGACCGACGCCGGCGGCAAGTGCGGGTCATGTGCCTCGCCCAGCGCCACCGTCACGTTGCCCAAGCCCTCCGCTGCAACCCGGCGGCGCAGCCCGGCCAGGTAGTCCGGCATGATGTCCTCCGCGAACACCCGGCCTGTCGGGCCGACGCGCTGCGACAGCCGCACTGTATAGTAGCCCGACCCGGCGCCCACGTCCGCCACCGCCATGCCGGGCCGGATGCCGAGCAGCTGCATGACGCGGGCCGCCTCCCCCATCCGCTCGCGCGTGTCCTCGCTTGACCACTGGTTGGAGATGATGCTGGCAACCGGGCGCAGCGGCTTGGGAAAGCGGTCTGCGGAAATGCCCGGCGGCGCGATCTGCTGCGCCGAAGCAGACGCGGCGCCGAGGCACAGCAGCGCCAGTCCCAGCCAAGCGCGGGTGGTCCGCCGGGTCATTCAGGGATTCCCTTGCACTTGGGATTGCGATTGGCCGCCTTGAGACTGGCTTTGGCCCGTCTGGCCGTCCTGGGAGTGCCCCGAGGCTCCCTGGCCCTGCGACTGGTTTTGCCGCAACGGGCGCCAGTCGCGGAAGAACATCGTGCCGATCAGCTCGCCCAGTTGCGCCAGGTCGCGCTGCATGCTGTCCAGGAAATCATGCAGCCCGTCCGGCAGCAGCCGCAGCACCGGCTCGCCCAACGCCACGCGCAGGTCCTCGATCCGCTCCAGCACCGGCGCCGTGTCGCGCAGGCCGTAGCGGGAGCGGAGCGCGCTGAGATGCCATTCCATCTGCTCCACGCACAGCGCGACGCTGCGTGCGAACGAGGTGTCGCCCAGCAGGAACGCGACCACGTCCGCCGGCACGAACCCCGCCTGCGCCACCCGGCGGAACCCGTGATAGCCGGCCGCCGCCCGCAGCAGCGCATTCCATTGGGTCAACTCGACAACCCGGCGCTCCTCCGCCGTGCCGCGGGCCAGCAGGTGATACTTGATGTCCAGCAGCCGGGTCGTCTGATCGGCGCGCTCGATCAGCCGGCCGATCTCGTAGAAGTGCCAACCCTGGTCGCGGAAGAACGTGCCCTCGGTGATGCCGGTGTGCGCCTGCACCCCCTCCTTGATGCGGCGGCACAGCCGGGACAGCGCGTCGCCGTCCAGCTCGCACGGCTCGATGGCCAGCAGATCGTGGTGGAACACGTTGAGCTGCATCCACATCTCGGTGCTGATCAGCGGGCGCAGGGTGCGCGCGTTGGTGCGGGCAAGCTCGATGCAGGCAGGGATGCCTGTCGGGTTGGTGGCATCCAGCAGGTAGAAGCGCTTCACGTTCGCGGCGTCCACCGTCAAGCCGCGCTCTTGCAAGCCGTCGTTATCCGCCATGATGGCGACCAGCGCCGCCCAGGACTCGGCCTCCCGCCCCGGGCTTTCAAACGTCTGCGTCACGTCGATCAGCCGGGCGAGGTTCTCGACCCGTTCGAGGTAGCGGGCCATCCAGAACAGGCCCTCCGCGTCGCGGGTCAGCAGCGGCGTGCGGCGCTGGAGGCCGATCATTCCGCCAGCACCCAGGTGTCCTTCGACCCGCCGCCCTGCGACGAGTTGACGATCAGGCTGCCCTCCTTCAGCGCGACGCGGGACAGGCCGCCGGGCAGCACCCAGGTCTCCCGCCCGGTGATGGCGAAGGGGCGCAGGTCGAGGTGGCGCGGGCGCAGCCCGGCCTCGGTCAAGGTCGGCGCGACGCTGAGCGAGATCATCGGCTGGCTGATCCAGTTGGTGGGGTCGGCGACCAGCAGGGCGCGGGCAGCATCGAGTTCCGCCCGGCTCGCGCGCGGGCCGACGGTGATGCCGTAGCCGCCGCTCTCTCCCACGGGCTTGATCACCAACTTATCGAGGTGGTCCAGGGTGTAGGCCAGGCCCTCCGGCTCGCCGCAGATATGGGTTTCGACGTTCGGCAGGATGGCGTCCTCGTCGAGGTAGTAGCGGATGATCCGCGGCATGTAGGCATACACCGCCTTGTCGTCGGCGACTCCGGTGCCGACAGCGTTGGCCAGCGTCACGTTGCCATGCCGCCAGGCGCCGATCAGGCCGCGCACGCCCAGCATGCTGTCGGGGCGGAACACGCTGGGGTCTAGGAAGTCGTCGGCGATCCGGCGGTAGATCGTGTGGACCCGGCGCAGCCCGGCCGTCGTGCGCATCCAGACCTTGTCGTCCTCGACCGTGAGGTCGGCGCCTTCCACCAGCGGCACGCCCATCTCGCGCGCCAGGAACACGTGCTCGAAGTAGGCGGAGTTGTAGATGCCAGGCGACAGCAGCACGACCTGCGGGTTGTCGATGCCCTCCGGCGCGATCTCGTCCATGGCGCTGCGCAGCCGGCGGCCGTAGTCATCGACCGGGCGGAGCTTCATGCCGGCCACGAGGTCCGGGAAGGCGCGCATCATCAGGTGCCGGTTCTCGACGACGTAGGACACCCCGGACGGCGTGCGGGCGTTGTCCTCCAGCACGGCGAACGCCCCGCGCTCGTCGCGCACGAGGTCGATGCCGCAGATATGGACGTAGGTGCCGAAGCGGACGGGAAAGCCTTCCATCTCCGGCCGGTAGTTGGCGTTGCCATAGACAAGCTCGGCCGGGATCACGCCGTCGCGGGTGATGTGGCGGGTGTTGTAGATGTCCGCCAGGAACAGGTTCAGGGCGCGGACCCGCTGGGCGACGCCGCGCTCCAGCACGGACCACTCGGATGCGGCGATGATGCGGGGCACGCAGTCGAACGGCAGGATGCGGTCGATGGCGCTGGCCTCGGAATAGACGGTGAAGGTGATACCGAGGTTGAACAGGTCGCGCTCCGCCGCCCGTGCCCGCAGGCGCAGGGCGTCAAGGCCGATCTTGGTGATTCGCTTCCGCACCAGCGCCGCCGAGCCGCCATCGCCGTCGCGGGCGGTGAGTTCGCAATAATATGCGCCGGGGTCGTAGGAGGAGAACGGAGTGGCGCTGTTCGGCTGCATTCGGCGGTCGGGCTTTCGTGACAAGCGGCTTCGATGGTGTCGATGCTTGTGGTTCTGACATGGCCGCGCGTCCAGGAGTGCTGTCACGCGCGGCTCACGCTGCAGTTGCACGAAGCGTGTTATGCACAGAGCGTGCCTGACTGCAACCTCCGTGCCGTTGCCTGCGGCCACCACGGCATGAGACCGCAGCAGCGTCATTTCAGCCACAGTTGCTGCTCCCGGGAGCGCCGCTGCAAATGCTTGTTGCGCTTCCGGTCAAGAGGCGGTTTACCTTGGCCGCCGCGCGATGCAGCCGCATGCATGCGGCACGATGGTGTTCCAGAGGTTGAGGAGAATGTCTTTGATGCGCATGCTTGTGTCCGGGCTGCTTGCCATTGGGTTGACCAGCAACGTGGCTGCCGCCCAATGCGTCCGGCCGGCCGACTACCCTGCCTTCGATGTCGCGGCGCTGAAGACGAAGCTGATGGTGACCGCGCTGACCTGCAGCGCCGATGAAAAATATAACGCCTTCGTCGTGAAATACCGCCCCGAGCTGACGTCGCATGACAAGGCGCTGACCGGCTTCTTCAGCCGCGCCCACGGCCGCCGGGCGCGCCAGCAGCAGGACGATTACATCACCCAGCTTGCCAACAGCCAGTCGCAGCTCGGGCTGAGCCAGGGCACTCTGTTCTGCCGCTACAATCTCGGCACGTTCGATGAGGTGATGGCCCTGCGCAGCGGGGCCGAGCTGCCGGACTTCGCCGCGGGCAAGTCGATCAGGCAGCCGGTTGTCGCCGCCGAGTGCGCGGCAGCGCCGACGCCGGCCGCGCGGTCTCGGGCGCGTCGACGGTCATAGCCCGGCCGCATCGGGCCGCGGTCCGTCAGCCCACCTAGCGCAGGATGATCTCGACGCGGCGGTTGTGCGGCTCGCGCACGCCGTCAGCGGTCGGCACCAAGGGTTGCCGCTCGCCAAAGCCCTGGGTCGTGATCGACTCGCGCGCCACGCCGTCGCGCACCAGCTCGTCTGCCACCGCCTGCGCCCGGCGGATTGACAGGCCCATGTTGTAGCGGTCGGTCCCGGAGCGGTCGGCGTGGCCGGCGACCTCGATCCGCGTGACCTGGACGCGGGCGGCGGCGCTCGCGGCCTCGGCCACGACCTGCCGGGCGCGGCCGGTCAGGCCGGCGCGGTCCCAATCGAAGAACACCAGATAGGTGCGCGTCGATTGCTGGACGGCCCCCACCGGCGCCGGGGCGGCAGGCGTCGGCGGCGGGACGACGTTGAAGGCATAGCGCAGCCCGAGCAGCAGGCTGTGGTTGTAGTTGTCCGACGTCCGGATTTGGCTGCTGGACGTCCCGCCGGGTCCCGAAAGGGTCCGCCCGAACTCCCGCTCGCCAGCCAGCGCGTAGTAGCGGTACTCGGCCGTGAGCGAGAGGCCGACGACGGGCGGGACGGGGAACGAGACCCCGGCGATTGCCTGATAGGCAAAGCTGTTGTCAGTGCCGCCCTCGCTGTCGAGGGTACCGTCCGCGCGGGCCACCCGCAAGCGGCGTGCCACATAGGTGTATCCGGCGCCGGCGCCGATGTAGGGGAACACGTAGGGGCTGCCGATGTCGAGGTCGAACAGCACGTTGGCCATCGGCCCATACTTCTGCTCCCGCCCGCCGACCGACCGGGTTCCAGGCCCAGCGTTGCGGAACGAGTCAGGGCGGTTATAGCGATAGTTGCCCTCCAGCTCGACACGGACGCCGTTGCCGAATCCGTAGCCCAAGCTTCCCACCCCCACGATGCCCGTCTGAAAGCCGACGCGCGCGCCGGACGGCGTTGTGGCGCCAAAGGCGCGGATGCTCTTGATCCGCTCATCCTGCATGAAGTTCCCGCCGCCGCCCGCGCCGATATACAGCCCGCTGACCGGCTGGGCGCATGCCACGCCACGGAGCAAGGCCGGTGCGGCAAGCAGCGTGGCGGCGAGCAGGGTCGAGCGCATCAGCAACGTCTCCAGAAACAGCAAGGGCCGGTCCACGCGCGGACCGGCCCCAGCTTAGTCATGGCTCGGTTTCAGCAACAGGCCGTGCCGGTCAGCGCAGCACGATCTCGACGCGGCGGTTCTGCGGCTCCCGAACGCCGTTCGCGGTCTGCACCAACGGACGGGTCTCGCCGAAGCCCTGCACCGTGATCGCCTGACGCGGCACGCCAAGGCGCACGAGTTCAGAGGCGACGTTCTGCGCCCGGCGGACCGACAGCCCCTGGTTGTAGCGCGCCGTGCCCGACGTGTCCGTGTGGCCGGACACCTCGATGCGCGTCACCTGCACGCGGGTGGTGGCCTGCGCGGCCTCCGCGATGATCTGGCGCGCACGGTCCGTCAGGTCCGCGCGGTCCCAATCGAAGAACACCAGGTAGGTGCGCGCAGCCTCCCGCACCGGGGCAGGCTCCGCCATCGGCGGCGGCGGCGGGGCGGTGTTGAACGCATAGCGGACGCCCAGCATGACGCTGTGGTTGTACTCCTCGTTGAACCGGACCTTTGCCCGCGTTGCGACGCCGGGCGCGAAGTATTGGTAGTTGTAGGTCCGGTCGCCCTCAAGCCCGAGGAAGCGGTACTCGCCCGTGATGGCCAGGCCCGGCACCGACGCGATCGGGACGGCCACGCCGGCGATGCCCTGGTAGGCGAAGGCGCCCTGCCCCTGGTTGGTGCGGGCCAGCTCACGGAAGCCGCCCGGGAAGCCGGCGGTCGGACCCGTGAAGCCGGTCAGGCGCACATTCTGGTCCTGCGCCCAGACATAGCCGGCGCCGACGCCGATATACGGGGAGACAGGAAGCGGGAGATAGCCGAACACATTGGCAAAGCCGAGCACGTTCGGGTCGAAGTCATACAGGACGTTGAGCATCCCGCCGTACTTCTTCTCGTTGCCGCCGGCGCTGCTGAAGCCCTGGAGGCCGCCGCCCTTGATGCCGTTGAGCTTGTTGTCGCGGTAGTTGCCCTCGACCTCAAGCCGCAGGCCGTTGCCGAAGCCGTAGCCGATGCTGAACAGGCCGACAAAGCCCGTGTCGCTCTTGATCTTCGCGCCGCTCGAGCCGCGCACGTTCAGGTTGGTCTGCGGGATGCCGGCCTGCGGGAAGCCGACGGACTTGATCTTCTCCTGCTGCAAAAAGTTGGCGCCGGCGCCAGCGCCGATGTACAAGCCGCTGATCGCCTCAGCCTTTGCAGCTATGGGAGCGGCCAGGACGGTCGCGGCCAGTAGCGCGCTGCGGAGCTTCATACTTTCTCTCCTCAATTACAAACTGCGCGTTCAACGCATCCGGGGGCCTGCGGGACTGTTCCCCCGCCACTCGGTAGGCCTATCATAACACCGATGAACGCGAGTGCGATAAGGCACCAATACTTTCGCGAGGGCTGTGTCCGGAAAGACACATAGGGCTAAGCAGATATACCACACATTGACGTGAAATCCCTATTGTATTGTCTGCAACGGTTTCAAGCTTGCGGTTTCTCGCTAGACGATGCGGGCCTCGAACGGCGGCAGGAGGTCCGGCGCCTCGAACTCCAGCACCCACAGGTCGGGATCGCGGCCGACCTGCCGGGCCACGTAGGCGTCGGCCTGGTCCTGGGCCACTTCCTCCGGCCCGGTGGCGCGCATCCAGGCAACGTCGCCCTCCCCGGCCCGGACCTGGGACAGCACGCACAGGCCCCCACGCCCGCGCAGCACGACCAGGATGCCGCCAGCGTCAGGGTCGCCGCTGCGCAGCACGGCGCCGGGCCGTCCGTCCACGTCGCCCATGCGAAGCGCCATCTGCACCCACAGCTTTGCCTTCACCCGCGCCACCATGCCATGCTCCTTTGCCGTCGCCGAACGTCCCATGTGGCGCGCGTCGCGCCTGATCCCAGGCAGGCTTCGCGACGCCGCCGAGCGGAGGCTGGACGCCCTGGTCCCTTGAAGCCGGCGCACGGCGCTGCCACAACGGGCGGAAGGAGACCGCGATGGCTGATCCCAAAACCCTGACGCCTGCGCAGCGCGCATATGAGCAGAAACGTGCTGCGAAGGCCGGCAAGTCGCTGGAAAGCTGGCTGGACGCGAAGCAGAAGCGCGCCGCTGCCGAGACCAAGGCCACCGCGCCGCCGCCGAAGAAGAAGCCCGGCCTGATCTCGCGCCTGCTGGACCGCGCGCACAAGCCGCTCTGAGACCCGTCGCCGCCCACGCGGATTGGAGCGTCGATCCGGACAAGCGGTGGATGGCCCTTGCGTCGTTCGATGCAGAGGGCTGGACGCTGCGGTCGGAGCCGGTGGGCGACGTCTCGACGCTGCTCGCGCGGCTGCGTGCCCACGCACGGGATGCGCCGGTCGCGCTGGGCGTCGATTTCCCGATCGGCCTGCCGCGCGCCTATGTCGCCCGGCATCTCCATGCCGGCCTGGCCGCGCGCCTTTTTCCCGACTTTCCCGGCTTCCTGCGTGGGCTGGCGGACCGGCCCGGGTTCTTTTCGGTGTGCAGCACGCTCGACGAGGTCGGCGCGGCGCGGCCATTCTATCCCATGCGCGGCGCACGCGGCATGACGCGGCTGTCGCACGCGCAGGCGCTGGGGCTGGACAGCGCGGCCGGCCTGTCGCGGGCCTGCGATCTGGCCACCCCGCACCGCCCGGCGGGCGCGCCGCTGTTCTGGACGCTCGGCGCCAACCAGACCGGCAAGGCGGCCATCGCAGCCTGGCGCGACCTGCTGCTGCCGGCGCTGGCCGGGCCGCATCCGCCGGCGCTTTGGCCGTTCGACGGCGCGCTGCGGCCGCTTTTGACGGACGGCAGAGTCGTGCTGGCGGAGACCTATCCCGCGGAGGCGATGCGCCAGCTCCGCCTCCGCATGGGCGGCAGCAAGCGGCGCCACGCCGACCGCATGGCGCTGGTGCCGTCCCTCCGCCTGTCGATGGCCATGCTCTCCGCCACGCCCGACCCGGCGCTTGACCGCTTGATGGCGCAAGGCTTCGGCCCCGATGCGGCCGGCGAGGACCGCATGGATTGCGTCCTGGGCCTGCTGTGCGTGCTGCAGGTGCTGGCGGGACGACGGCCCGACACGGCGCCGGACGATCCCTGGATACGCCGCTGGGAAGGCTGGGTGCTGGGCCAGGCGGCCTAGGGGCCGCGCAAAGCTAGGCCGCGTAAAGCCCAGCCTGCCGCGCCCGCGCCCGCACCATGGCGACCAGCAGGTCCAATGTCGGCGTCGGCACTCCGTGCATGCGCGCGAAGTCCAGCGGCACGCTGTACAGCGCGTCGATCTCCATGGGCCGGCCCCCCTCCAGGTCCTGCAGGATGCTGGACTTATGCTGCGACTTGGCACCGTTGGCGATCTGGCCCTCGGCGTTCGGCTCGATGGGGCAGCCCATGGCGGCGGCGATGGCGGCGCCCTCGGCCAGGACGCGCCGGGTGGCAGTGCGGCAGGCGTCCTCGGCATAGAACCGGCCCGGCGCGCAGCCGGTCAGCACCGCGAGCGGACCAAGGCCGAGGTTCAGCAGCAGCTTGGCCCAGACCGCGTCGCGGATGCGGCCGGTCACGTCCATGACCAGGCCGCCGGCGCGCAGGATGGCGGCCAGCGCCTCGATGCGCTCGGACGGGCGGCCATCCGGCGCCCCCAGCACGATCCGGCTGCGCTGGTTCTCGACATGCACCACGCCAGGCTCGGTCAGGGTACAGGCGGAATAGACCACGCCGCCGATCACCCGCGCCGGGTGCACGGCCTCCTGCAGCGTGCCGCCGGGATCGAGCTTGTCCAGCCGCCGGCCTTCCTCGGCGCCGCCCGCCCCCTGGAAGTACCACCACGGAATGCCGTTCATCACAAAGGCGACCGCGGTGTCCGGACCCAGCAGCGGGCCGATGCCCCTGGCGACGGAGGGCAGCGACGGCGCCTTCACGGTGACGACCACGACGTCCTGGCGCCCCAATGCCTGCGCGTCGGCGCTGACGGCCACCCGGGCCTGGATCGCGCCATCCGCCGCGTGCACCCGCAGCCCATTGGCCTGGAGGGCCGCAAGCTGAGGACCGCGGGCGATGACCGAAACCGCGGCGCCGCCTTTCGCCAGCCGCCCTGCGACATGGGTGCCGATCGCGCCGGCGCCGAACACACAGACCTTCATGGACCCTCTTGCGGCTGAGACGCCCATCATGCGGACCCGGGCGGCCTGCGGCAACTGGACAGCGGCGCGGTCCGACTGTAACCGATCCGTACAGGTCCATACTCCTCGCACGAAGGCCCCCATGACTGCGTTTCCCGCCCCGCCGGGCGCCTCGCCAGGCGTCGGCATCGTTCCCGTCATCCTGTCCGGCGGCACCGGCACCCGTCTGTGGCCGGTGTCGCGCGAAAGCTTTCCGAAGCAGCTCTGGCCGCTGGTGTCCGACCGCACCATGCTGCAGGACACGGCACGGCGCGGGATGGGTCCGGGCTTTGCGCCGCCCATCGTCGTTTGCAACCACGAGCACCGCTTCCTGATCGCCGAGCAGCTGCGCGCCGCCGGCATCGCCGACGCGGAGATCATGCTGGAGCCGGTCGGCCGCAACTCTGCGCCTGCGATCACCGCGGCGGCGCTGCGGGCGTCGGAGGCGGACCCGGATGCCGTGCTGTGGATGATGCCGGCCGACTCGGCGATCCAGCGCACGGAGGCGCTGCATGCCGCGCTGGCACGTGCCGCCGTCGCCGCCCGCGCCGGGCGCATCGTGACGTTCGGCATGCAGCCGCACCGCGCCGAGACGGCCTATGGCTACATCGAGGTCGGGCCGGAACTGGCCATTGCCCCCGGCGTGCACGACCTCGCGCGCTTCGTGGAGAAGCCGGACGCGGCGATGGCGGCGCGGCTCGTGGCGTCGGGCAAGTACCTTTGGAACTCCGGCATGTTCGTGTTCACCGCGGCGACCCTGCTGGCGGAGATGGAGCGCCATGCGCCCGAGGTTCTGGCCGCCGTGCGCCGCGCCATCGAGGCCCGGGTGCGCGACCTCGACTTCACCCGGCTTGACCCCGACGCCTTCGCCGCCTGCCCGAACATCAGCCTGGATTACGCGGTGGCCGAGCGGACGACGGTGGCGGCGGTGGTGCCGGCCGACCTCGGCTGGTCCGACGTGGGAAGCTGGGACGCGCTGTGGGAGCAGTCGCCGAAGGACGGCGCCGGCAACGCGACGGTGGGCGACGTGCTGCTGGAGGGGGCGGACAACTGCTACGTCCGCAGCGACGGCATGCTGACGGCGGTGGTGGGCCTGCAGGACGCCGTGGTCGTCGTCACCGGCGACGCCGTGCTGGCGATGCACCGCGACCGGGCGCAGGACGTGAAGCGCGTGGTGGACCGCCTGCGCCGGGACGGGCGGCACGAGGCGGTGGCGCACAACCGGATGTACCGGCCCTGGGGCTTCTACGAACGCCTGATCCTGAGCGACCGGTTCCAGGTGAAGCGGATCGTGGTCACGCCGGGCCACAAGCTGTCGCTGCAGAGGCACTTCCACCGCGCGGAGCACTGGGTCGTGGTGAGCGGCACCGCGTTGGTCACCCGCGACGAGGCCGAGCTGATGGTGCGGGAGAACGAGAGCGTCTACCTGCCGCTCGGCTGCACGCACCGCCTGGCCAATCCCGGGCGCATCCCGCTGACGCTGATCGAGGTGCAGTCGGGCAGCTACCTGGGCGAGGACGACATCGTCCGCGTGGAGGACACCTATGGCCGCACTTGATACGAGGGACCGACCGTGCCCGTAGCCCTCATCACCGGCGTCACCGGCCAGGACGGCGCCTACCTCGCCCAGCATCTGCTGAACCAGGGTTACGAGGTCGTCGGCCTGATGCGGCGCTCCGCGTCGTCGGACGTGATCGGCGAGCGGCTGCGCTGGCTCGGCGTGCTCGACCACGTGCAGCTCGTGGACGGCAACCTCGTCGATCTGTCGAGCCTGATCCGCATCATGCAGGCGCACAAGCCGGACGAGGTGTACAACCTGGCGGCGCAGAGCTTCGTCGCCGCGTCCTGGCAGCAGCCGCTGCTGACGGGATCGGTCACGGCGCTCGGCGCCGGCAACATTCTGGAGGCGGTGCGCCTCATGCGGCCGGAGGCGCGGTTCTACCAGGCGTCCTCGTCCGAGATGTTCGGCCTGATCCAGGAACCCGTGCAGTCGGAGCGCACGCCGTTCTACCCGCGCAGCCCCTACGGCGTGGCAAAGCTCTACGCCCATTGGATGACGGTGAACTACCGCGAAAGCTTCGGCCTGCACGCCAGCAGCGGCA
>CAXSHI010000017.1:0-34663 GCA_964236755.1 uncultured Acetobacteraceae bacterium | reverse complement strand
TCTTGGCGCCGCTCTGCTCCACGATGTCGCGGATCACCTTGCCGCCGGTGCCGATCACCTCGCGGATTTTCTCCTTGGGCACCGTGATGATGGTGATGCGAGGAGCGGTCGCTGCGACGTCGGACCGGGCACCCTGGATCGCCTGTGCCATCTCGCCCAGGATATGCAGCCGGCCGTCCCGCGCCTGCTCCAGCGCGACCTTCATGATGTCGGCGGTGATCGAGGTGATCTTGATGTCCATCTGCAGGCTGGTGACGCCCTGCTCGCTGCCGGCCACCTTGAAGTCCATGTCGCCCAGGTGATCCTCGTCGCCCAGGATGTCGGACAGCACGGCGAAGCCGCGGTCCTCCTTGATGAGGCCCATGGCGATGCCGGCCACCGGGCGCGCCAGCGGCACGCCCGCGTCCATCAGCGCCAGGCTGGTGCCGCACACCGTCGCCATGGAGGAGCTGCCGTTGCTTTCGGTGATCTCGCTCACCACGCGCATGGTGTAGGGAAACACGTCCTTGCCGGGCAGCACCGGGCGCACGGCACGATAGGCGAGCTTGCCGTGGCCGATCTCACGACGGCCCGGGCTGCCCATTCGGCCTGCCTCACCAACGCTGTACGGAGGGAAATTATAGTGCAGCATGAAGTGTTCGCGGCGCTCTCCCTCCAGCGCGTCGATGACCTGCTCGTCCTGCCCGGTGCCGAGGGTCGCGACGCACAGCGCCTGCGTCTCGCCGCGGGTGAACAGGCTGCTGCCATGGGCGCGGGGCAGCACGCCGACCTCGGCCACGATCTGCCGCACGGTCTTGGTGTCGCGGCCGTCGATGCGCAGGCCGGTGTCGAGCACCGCGTTGCGCACCACGTCCGCCTCAAGCTGCTTGAACAGCGACTTGGCCGCCTCCGCGTCGTGCCCCTCGCCGACGAGGATTTCGAGCGCGCCTTTTTTGGCCGCGCCCACCTTCTCCTGGCGGATCTGCTTCTGCCGCTCCTGGTAGGCCTCGCCCAGGCTGGCGCGGGCCAGCTCGTCGATGCGCGTGGTGAGCGCCGCCCTCTCCGGGGCCGGCTCGGCAATGGTCCAAGGCTCCTTGGCCGCATGCTCGGCCAACTCGATGATCGCCTGGATCACCGGCTGGAAATGCGCATGGCCGAAGGTGACGGCACCGAGCATTACGTCCTCGGACAGCTCCTGCGCCTCGCTTTCCACCATCAGCACGCCCTCGACCGTGCCGGCCAGCACCAAGTCGAGCTTGCTGGCCGCGAGCTGCTCGGCGGTCGGGTTCAGGATGTACTCGCCGTTCGAGAAACCCACGCGGGCAGCGCCAACCGGGCCGAAGAACGGAATGCCCGACAGCGTCAGCGCGGCCGAGCAGCCAATCAGCGCAACGATGTCCGGGTCGTTCTCCATGTCATGGCTGAGCACGGTCGCGACGACCTGGACCTCGTTTCGGAAGCCTTGCGGAAACAGCGGGCGGATCGGGCGGTCGATCAGGCGGCTGGTCAGCACCTCCTTCTCCGACGGCCGCCCTTCGCGCTTGAAGAAGCCGCCGGGAATCTTACCAGCGGCGAACGCCTTTTCCTGGTAGTTCACCGTGAGCGGGAAAAAGTCCTGGCCGGGCTTCGTGGAGCGCACGCCGACGGCAGTGCACAGCACGATGGTGTCGCCGTAGCGGGCCAGGACGGCGCCGTCGGCCTGACGCGCGATCTTGCCGGTCTCCAGAATCAGCTTGCGGCCGCCCCAGTCGAGTTCCTTGCGAAAGTAGTTGAACATGGATGTCGTGTCCTTGAAACGCGGAACGGGCGACGAGTGGGCGAGGCCTGGGTCCGGCGGGTCGGCGACTCGGGCGACATGGGAGCGGACTGCAAGCGGTGCAGCCGCAACGGGCTGGAAAGGCCAGCCCGAAAAGCCATGTGGCCGGAGGCGCCGTCGCGGACGGGTTCGACGGCTCGTGCCGCATTGCGCGGCGGTCGCCCGGCGCCCCCATGGCGCCGGGGTGGCAGTCGGCTAGCGGCGCAGGCCCAAGCGGCCGATCAGCGCCTGATAGCGCGTATCATCCTTCTTTTTCAGGTAGTCCAGCAGGCGGCGGCGGCGGCCGACCAGCATCAGCAAGCCGCGGCGGCTGTGAAAGTCCTTGGCGTGAACCTTGAGGTGTTCCGTCAGATTCACGATGCGCTCGGTCGCCAGCGCGACCTGGACCTCGGGACTGCCGGTATCGGCGGTGCCGGTGGCATACTCGGATACGAGCGCCGTGCGGCGCTCCGCAGTGATCGACATCGGATTGAACTCCGTGAGGGGGTTACAACAGGCGTTCCGGTTTCAGCCAGCCATCGCTCAGCCGGCACAAACCGATCACGCGCGTCCCCGCCATGGCACGGGCCAACCCGCCATCCGGATCGGCCGTCTGTGGAATGCGGCCCATCAAATCCACCAGGTTGATCGCCTGGCCGTTCGACAGGCCGAAGACCTCTGCCTCCGTCAGGGCCAGCGCCGGGATGTCGGCCAGCGCGGTCGCAACAGGAAGCAAGAGGTTCGGGGAAGCCGGCGCGTTGTCCGCCGATGACGCGCATTTGTCCAGCGGAATCGCTTGTGCTTCCGTGAACGGCCCGACGCGCAGGCGTCGCAGCGCCGCGACGTGGCCCAGCGTGCCGCAGGCCTGCGCCAGGTCGCGGGCGAGGCTGCGCATATACACGCCCTTGCCGGACTGCACTTCGAACACGGCCGTGTCCGCGTCGGTGCGTTCCACCAGGGCGAAGCGGTCCACGCGCGCCGGACGCGGCTCCAGCACGGGCGCGCGGCCCTCGCGCGCCATGTCGTACGCGCGCTCGCCCGCCACCTTGATCGCGGAGTACGCCGGCGGGACTTGCATGATGTCGCCCAGGAACGCCGGCAGCGCTGCTGCGATCTGCGCATCGGTTGGCCGGGCGCCGGAGGTCGCGACCGTCTGCCCGTCCGCGTCGTCCGTATCCCGCGCGTCGCCCAGGCGCAGCGTGAAACGATACAGCTTCGTGCCGTCCATGACGTAGGGCACGGTCTTGGTCGCATGGCCGAACGCCACCGGCAGCACGCCCGTCGCCAGCGGGTCGAGCGTGCCGCCGTGTCCGGCCTTCTGCGCATCGAAACCGCGGCGCACACGGTTCACCACGTCCGTGCTGGTCATACCCGGCGGCTTATCGACCACCAGCCACCCATTGAGCGGGCGGCCATGCTTGCGTCGCATTGAGAATCCTTGGCTGTGAAGCCGGCCCTACTGGTCGGGAGCGGCGGGCGCTTCGGCGGACACCAGGTCGCGCGCCACTTCCGGCGCCCGCAAGAGCTGGTCCACATGCATCGCGTAGTCGAGCGTCGTGTCCGGCTGGAACGACACTTGCGGCGCCACCCGCAGCCGCATCTCGTGGGCAAGCTGCATGCGGAAATACGGCGCGGCCCGTCGCAGCGCCGGCAGGAGCGCGTCGATGTCGCTGCGGCCGAGCCGGGCGACAAAGGCAGTGGCGTTCTTGAGATCCGGGCTGATCCGCACCTCTGTCACCGTGATCTTCGCATCCGCGAGGTCAGGGTCCCGGAACTCGCCGCGGAAGAACAGCGCCGAGAGCACATGCCGGATTTCCTCCGACACGCGCAACTGCCGCTGAGTCGGCGCCTTGGCAGAGGGCTTGCCGCGCGGCTTGCCCCCCGGCTTCTGCGCCCGCCCCGGCGTCACTCTCGGCTTGGGATGGGGCGACTTGCTCAACCCGGGACCATCTCGATCTCAAAACATTCGACCATGTCGCCTTCGCGCAGGTCGTTGTAGCCGGCGAAGCTCAGCCCGCACTCGTAGCCGCGCGCCACCTCCCGCACGTCGTCCTTGAACCGTTTCAGCTGGCTCAGCTCGCCGTTGTGGATCACCACGCCGTCGCGCAGCAGCCGCACTCCGGCGCCGCGCTTCACCAGACCCTCCGTCACCATGCAGCCGGCGACCTTGCCGGTCTTGGTGATGTCGAACACCTTGCGGATTTCGGCGTAGCCCAGGAAGTTCTCCCGCGCCTTCGGGGCGACCTTGCCGCGCACCATCTTCTCGATGTCGTCCGACACGTCGTAGATGATCGAGTAGTAGCGGATGTCCACCCCGTCCCGCTGCGCCAGCTCGCGCGCCTGGCTGGTGGCCCGCACGTTGAAGGCGACGATGACGGCGTCACTGGCGCGGGCCAATTGCACGTCGCTCTCGGTGATCTGGCCCACGGCGGACAGCAGCACGCGGACCTTGACCTCCTCATGCGCGAGCTTCAGCACCGCGCCCTGGATCGCCTCGGCGCTGCCCTGCACGTCGGCCTTCACCAGGATGGCGACTTCCTTCAACTCGCCCGCCACGGCCCGGGCCAGCATCTCCTCCAGCGTGCCGCGCGCCGCCGTGGCGCCAGCGGCCGAGCGGTCCTTCAGCTTGCGCTGGCGGAACTCGCTGATCTCGCGGGCGCGCGCCTCGTTCTCCACGGCGACAAACGGCTCGCCGGCGGTGGGCACGCTGCTCAGCCCTAGGATCTCGACAGGCGTGGACGGGCCGGCCACCTTGATCTGCTTGCCCTTGTCGTCGATCATCGCGCGCACCCGGCCCCACTCGGCGCCGGCCACCACGATGTCGCCCTGGTTCAGCGTGCCTTTCTGCACCAGGATCGTCGCCACCGGGCCGCGCCCGCGGTCCAGCCGGCTCTCGATCACCGACCCCTCGGCCGCACGCCGGGGATTGGCGCGGAGGTCCAGGATCTCCGCCTGCAGCAGGATCGCCTCCTCCAGCGTGTCCAGCCCGGTCCGCTTTGTGGCCGAAACCTCCACGTCCTGGGTGTCGCCGCCCATCTCTTCTACCACCACCTCGTGGCTCAGCAGCTCCTGGCGCACGCGGGACGGGTTGGCATCGGGCCGGTCCATCTTGTTGATCGCGACGATCAGCGGCGCGTTGGCCGCTTTGGCATGGCGGATCGCCTCGATGGTCTGCGGCATCACACCGTCATCGGCAGCCACGACCAGCACGACAATGTCGGTCACGGACGCGCCGCGGCTGCGCATGGCGGTGAACGCCTCGTGGCCCGGCGTGTCGATGAAGGTGATCCGCGGCCCGTTCTTGTCGCCCTGCAGCTTGTCCTCGTGTCCCACCAGCTGCACTTGGTAGGCGCCGATGTGCTGGGTGATGCCGCCGGCCTCGCCCGCTGCCACGTCCGTGCTGCGCAGCGCGTCCAGCAGGCTGGTCTTGCCGTGATCGACGTGGCCCATGATCGTGACGACCGGGGCGCGCGGCTCCAGCTCGGTATCGACGTCCTGCTCCCCGTCGATGCCAAGCTCGACGTCGCTCTCGCTGACGCGACGGCTGCGATGGCCAAACTCCTCCACGACCAGCTCGGCCGTGTCGGCATCCAGCACCTGCGTCACCGTCGCCATCACGCCCATGCGCATCAGCGCCTTGATCACCTCCGGCACCCGCGCCGCCATGCGGTTTGCCAATTCCTGCACCGTGATCGCCTCGGGCAGGATCACGTCGCGCACCACCTTCACCTGGTCGCTGCGCAGCAGCTCAAGCTCAGCCTGCCGACGCTCCCGCTCGCGCTGGCGGCGGACGGAGGCCAAGCTGCGGGACTTGTCGTCGTCGCCCTCGATGGCGGCCTGCACGTCGATACGGCCGGGGCGGCGGCGGTCGTCCACCACCTTCTTGACAACCGGCAGCACCGGCTTGCGTCCGGGCAGCACAGCGCCGGGGCGGCGGCGCGGCGCCTCTTCCTCTTCGCCGGGCCGTGCCGTCTTGAGGCGAAGCGTCTCGACTGGGGTGCCGGGCGCGGCAGGCGCCACGGCGGGGCGCGCGGGGCGGCGGACCTCCTCCACGGTGGCGGCCTTGGCGGCAGGCGGCTCAGCGCCGGCCGCCTCGGCGGCGACCCGGGCTGCTTCCTCAACCTTTGTGCGGGCTGCGTCCTCGGCGGCTTGGCGCGCGACCTCCTCGGCGGCCTTGCGGGCGTCCTCCTCGCGGCGGCGCGCTTCCTCAGCGGCGGAGAGGATCGAGATCTTTTCCTGTTCGCGGCGCTCGGCATCGCGCCGGGCGTTCTCGCGCGCCTGCTCCTGCAGCACGCGCTGGCGCACGGCGACCTCTGTGGCGGTCAGCGCGCGGCCGGCGCCTGCGGCGGGACGGGCCGCGATCGGCGGGCGCGGCGGCGCGCCGGGCACCACCGGCGCGATGGGCGTGGGCGCGCTTGGGGGAGGAGGCGGTGCCCCTGCACGCTTTTTGCGGACCTCGACCTGAACGACCTTGGACCGGCCGTGGCTGAAGCTCTGTCGTACGGACCCGGCATCCACGGTGCGGCCAAGCTCCAGCCGGCCGGCAGGCCGGAGAGAAAGCCGGCCCTTGGCCGCGTCCTGATCGTTGGTATCGCTCATGCATCCGCCCGTTCAATCAATCCGTCCTGCCCGGCAATGCCGGACAGGCGGTGTGTCTCAATACCCAGCGCCTCGGCCAGCCGGCCCTGCGCCACCACGACATGCACCACATAGTCGCGACCGAAGACCGCGCCCAGGGCTGCCCCGGACAGCGGCACCGCGACCGGCACATCCCTCATCCCGCTCAGGAAGCGCATCCGCTCGTCCCGGCTCCCATCCGCAGCCTGGACGACCAGGCCCGCCCGTCCCGCCAGCAGCCACTCGCGCGCCTTCTGGAATCCGCATATGGCCTGTCCCGCGCGCCGGGTCAGGCCCAAAAGTTCAGTGATCCGCCGGGCCAAGCCGGACTGCACCAATTCGACCAGATCGGCCGGCACGGCGACAGGTCCCCGCGCAGCCCGGGCGAACGCGCCTCGGGTGCGAGCGGTTTCTAACACATCCCGGCGCGCGCTCAACCAGATTCCCCGGCCGGGCAGCTTTGCAGCCAGGTCTGGCACCACAACACGATCCGGCGAGACGACGAAGCGGATCATCCGCCCGCGATAATCCCGTTCCCGGGTGACAGCGCAACGACGCAGCGGCCCGGTTTCCGGCTCATCCTCATCGGGCGCAGCGGCAGGGTCGTCAGGCGTGGGAGACCTCCCCATCGACCGTGCCGCCATCGGGGGCCGCTTCCTCGCCGTCGAACCAGTGGGCCCGGGCGGCCATGATGACCTCGTTGGCAGTGCCCTCGTCCATCGTGGAGCCGACGATCTCCACCAGCTCGTCCGAGGCGAGGTCCGCCAAGTCATCGAGCGTTTTCACGCCCTTCTCCCCAAGCGCCACCAGCATGGCCGGGGTCAGCACGTCGATGGAGGCGACGTCGTCCGTGACGCCGAGCGCCACGCGCTTCTCCGTCAGCTCGTCGTCGCGCCGGTTCAAAAACGCCTGGCCGCGGCGGATCAGCTCGTCGGCCACGCTTTCATCGAAGCCCTCGATGTCGGCCAGCTCCTCCGGCGCCACGTAGGCCAGCTCCTCGATGGTGTTGAAGCCCTCCGTGACCAAGAGGCCAGCGATCACGTCGTCCACGTCCAAGGCTTCCACGAACAGGCCGGTGCGGCGACGATACTCCTCCTGCCGCCGCTCGCTTTCCTCGGCCTCCGTCAGGATGTCGATGTCCCAGCGGGTGAGCTGGCTGGCAAGGCGCACGTTCTGGCCGCGGCGGCCGATGGCGAGCGAAAGCTGCTCGTCCGGCACCACCACCTCGACCCGGCCGGCCTCCTCGTCCATCACGACCTTCGTCACCTCGGCCGGCGCCAGGGCGTTCACCACGAAAGTCGCATGCTGCGACGACCACGGGATGATGTCGATCTTCTCGCCCTGCAGCTCCTGCACCACCGCCTGCACCCGGCTGCCGCGCATGCCGACACAGGCGCCGACGGGGTCGATGCTCTGGTCGCGGCTGATCACCGCCATCTTGGCGCGGCTGCCGGGGTCGCGCGCCACCGCCTTGATCTCGATGATCCCGTCGTAGATCTCCGGCACTTCCTGGGCGAACAGCTTAGCGAGGAACGCTGGGTGGGTGCGGGACAGGAAGATCTGCGGGCCGCGCGGCTCCTCTCGCACGTCGTAGATGTAGGCCCGCACGCGGTCGCCGTTGCGGAAGCTTTCGCGCGGGATCAGCTCGTCGCGGCGCAGCAGCGCCTCGGCGCGGCCGAGTTCCACCATCATGTTGCCGTACTCGGTGCGCTTCACCACGCCGTTGATGATTTCGCCGACGCGGTCCTTGAACTCGTCATACTGCTTCTTGCGCTCGTACTCGCGCACGCGTTGCACGATCACCTGCTTGGCGGTCTGCGCCGCGATGCGGCCGAAGTCGATAGGCGGCAGCGGGTCGATCAGGTGCTGGCCGAGCTGGATGTCAGGCTGGAACTTGCGGGCGATGTGGATCGGGATCTGGGTTTCCTCGTTCTCTACGGTCTCCACCGCCTCGGTCCAGCGCGACAGGCGCACGTCGCCGGTCTTCTTGTCGATGGTGGCGCGGATGTCCTTCTCATGCCCGTATTTGGCGCGGCCGGCCTTTTGAATGGCCTGCTCCATCGCCTCAAGCACCTCGTCCCGCTCGATCATCTTTTCCCGCGCGACCGCGTCGGCCACCAGCAGGAGTTCAGGGCGGGAGACGGAGGTATCCATGGGTGCTCTCCTAATTCGCCAGCGGGCCGGCTGCGTCGGGCCGGGTCGGGTCGTCATCCGTATCGGATCGGGCTGGGGTGGTGGCGGCGATCAGCGCGTCGGTCAGCAGCAGCTTGGCGCGCCGCATGTCGCCAAGCGGCAGCGCCACGTCGGTCCCGTCATCCAGGCGCAGCCGGGCATGCGTCTCGTCCGCGCCGAGGACGATGCCGGTGAAACGGCGGCGGCCCTCATGCGGCATCAGCATCTCAACTCGCGCCTGATGCCCGGCGAACCTGACCCAATCCTTCACCCGGGTCAGCGGCCGGTCAACCCCGGCCGAGCTGACCTCCAGCGTCCAGGCGCCGGGGAGCGGGTCCTCCACGTCAAGCACGGCGCCGACAGCGTGGGTGATACGCTCGCAGTCATCGACGCTGATCTGCGACCCATCGGCCCGGTCCGCCATCACCTGAACGGTTGGACGCTCCCGGCCGAGCACGGCGACGCGCACCAGTTCATAGCCGAGGTGGGACAGTTGCGGCGTGATCATGCCGGCGATCTTGGCTTCCAGCCCGGAATGGTTCGGCTCGTCGCCGGCAGCGGGACGTGTCATCAAGGGGTCCAGAAACAAAAAAGGCGGCCCGTGAAGGCCACCCCCGAAGTCAACGGAAGGTTTCTTTTGTATTGTCTCTAGATAGTCCAGCACCATGCCTCACGCAAGTGGCATCACGCCGGCAAGGCGGGCGGCGGCGCCGAATTCCGGACGAATGACCAGTAGAACGGCGCGCGTCCTGCCCGCAGCGCCTTCGCCTCATACCGCGTCGGCGGCCAGCCTTCCGGGCGCGCCGCGGCGGGGGCGGCGGCCTCGAACCAGCCCTGCGCCGCCATGACCTCGCCGACCCAGGCCTGGTAGGTCGGATCGTCGGACGCCACGCGCCAGACGCCGCCGGGTTCCAGCACCCGGGCCAGCAATGCGATCTGCGCCGGGTGGACGAAGCGGCGCTTGACGTGGCGCGCCTTGGGCCAAGGGTCGGGGAACATCAAGAACGCCCGACCCAGGCAGGCGCTCGGCAATGCCCGCAGCAGCAGGCGCGCGTCCTGGTCCCAAACGCGGAGGTTGCCGGGCAGCGGCGCCGCGGCCTCCGCGCCTTCCGGCACCAGGCGGGACAGGAGAGAGCACAAGCCGTTCTCGAACACTTCGCAGGCGATCAGGCTGGCGTGCGGGTGGGCTTCGGCCAAGGTCTGCGCGTGCTCGCCGCCGCCGAAGCCGATCTCCAGCCATAGCGCCTCGGAACGGGCCGCGAAGGCGCCGAGCGGGTCTGCCGCCTGCGCGTCGGGGAAGCGCAAACGGGGCAGCGTCACGTCGAGCAGCAGCTGCTGACGGGGCCGCAGCGGGTGGCTGCGGCCCCGCCCGTACAGCCGGTCGGCTGGCGGCTTGAGCACCGCGCCCGACCGTCCAGAGCCTGCCTGCTCAGCGGTCGCCCGCTCAGCGATTGAAGGCGCTGCGGAGGGCCGGCACCAGATCGGTTTTCTCCCAGGTGAAGGTGCCCAGGTCCTCGTCCGGCGTGCGGCCGAAATGGCCGTAGGCTGAGGTCACGGCATAGATCGGCCGGTTCAGGTGCAGGTGCTCGCGGATGCCGCGCGGGCTCAGGTTCATCAGCTCGCGCAGCACGCGCTCCAGCCTCGCCTCGTCCACGTCCCTGCCGGTGTTGTCGAGATCGACATACACCGAGAGCGGGTGCGACACGCCGATGGCGTAGCTGATCTGCAGCGTGCACTTGTCCGCCAGGCCCGCCGCGACGACGTTCTTCGCCAAGTATCGGCAGGCATAGGCGGCGCTGCGGTCCACCTTGGTCGGGTCCTTGCCGCTGAACGCGCCGCCGCCGTGGGCGCACGCGCCGCCATAGGTATCGACGATGATCTTGCGCCCGGTCAGCCCGGCGTCGCCGTCCGGCCCGCCGATGACGAAGTTGCCGGTCGGGTTCACGTAGAACTCCGCGTCCGGCGGCATCCAGCCCGGCGGCAGGCTGCTTTCCACCAGCGGGTGCAGCATGTCCTTGATGCGGGCCTGGCTCATGCCCTCGTCGTGCTGGGTCGAGACCACGATGCTGGTGGCGCCCACCGGCCTGCCGTCCACGTAGCGCAGCGTGACCTGGCTTTTCGCGTCCGGCTGCAGGCCGGCGACCGTGGGATCGCCATTCTTCCGCATCTCGCTCATGCGACGCAGGATCAGGTGGGCGTAGTGGATCGGCGCGGGCATCAGCTCGGGCGTCTCGGTGCAGGCATAGCCGAACATGATGCCCTGGTCGCCGGCGCCCTCGTCCTTGTTGCCCGCGCTGTCAACGCCGGCGGCGATGTCAACGCTTTGGGCGTGCAGATGGCAATCGACGACCGCGTTGCGCCAGCTGAAGCCGCCCTGGTCATAGCCGATGTCATGGATCGCGAGCCGGGCCAGGTGGCAGAGCAGTTCGGGCGTCACCGTGTGGGGGCCGCGCGTCTCGCCGGCCAGCACCACGCGATTGGTGGTGACCAGCGTCTCGCAGCCGACGCGGCTGTACGGGTCGGCGGCCAGGAAAGCGTCCAGGACAGTGTCGCTGATGCGGTCGGCGACCTTGTCGGGGTGTCCTTCTGACACCGATTCGGACGTGAACAGGTACTCGCCCTTGGCGCGCATGGATTTCTCCTCTTGTCGCGTTGGCATGAAGCGGGAGCGGCGTCGCGTTGGACAGCCCGCCGCACCGGCCGGACGCCGGGGCGCGGCGGGTGTGGCGCAACGGCGTATGCAGGTCAAGATCGCGCGGGAATGAATGGGATGACGCACAGCATCATCCCCGGCCGCCAGTGCGGCTCGCGTCAAACTTGGACGCTGCTTTGAGCGATGGTGCGGACCATCGCCTTGTGGAGCGGCCGCGATGTCCCGTCGGGGCTTGCTTCGCCTACCCTACGGGTTTGTCGCTCATTGCACGCTTGGGTCGTCGGCGGGGTTGACGTACACGATGGCGAACGGACCTTCGCCATGCACCTGGACGACGGTGTCGCGGCTGGCCCATGCATAGTGGTTCATGTTGGCCGGCATCGCCGCAAACCCGCCAGGCTCGAAGGTGACAGCTTTGGTGCGGTCCAGCTTGTCGCCCGTGCCGGCATGGAAGCTGCCCGACACGACCGTCACGTTTTCCGCGGTGGGATGGTGATGGGCCGGGATCTGATAGTTGGCCGGCAACTTGAGGCGGACCACATAAGGTCCGCTTTTGGTGGGATCGCCGGAGAGCACCGCGAACTGGGCGCCTTTCGGCAGGGTCGGGGGCGCCGGCCCCCACTTGACGGCGGCGGGTCCGGCGAGCAGGTCGGCATGGCCCTCTTGTCCGAAAACAGGAAGCGTGCCGGTCAGCAACACGGCAAGCGCAGCTAAACCTATACGCATGGACAACCTCCCTTATGGTCCGGCTTCGTTTTTTGGCCGGAACTCATAGGGACGATACGCCGATCCAGGCTCTCGCGTTTGTAACGAGGCTGCGACTATTCCTGGCACCCAATGCCAAGGCCTCAGGTCTGGCGCGACATCCCGAGAACGTCGGACATCGAGTAGAGGCCCGGCGCCCGTCCGGCCACCCAGCCTGCCGCGCGAACCGCGCCGGCCGCGAACGCCCGGCGGTCAAAGGCGCGGTGCGTCAGCGCGATCTGCTCGGCGCCGGCGGCGAACAGCAGCGTGTGCTCGCCCACGACCTGGCCGCCGCGCAGCGCCGCGAAGCCGATGGCGCCGGCCGGGCGAGGGCCGGTGTGACCGTCGCGCCCGCTGACCATCACGTCCTCAAGCCGCACGCCGCGGCCCTGCGCCACCGCCCGGCCCAGGCCGATGGCGGTGCCGGAGGGCGCGTCCACCTTCTGCCGGTGGTGCATCTCGACGATCTCCGCGTCGTAGGCCTCGGCCGGCAGGGCGGCGGCGATCTGCTCGGCGAGCGCCAGCACCAGGTTCACGCCAGGCGCGAAGTTGGCGGCATAGACGACGGGAATGCGGGCCGCAGCCCGGGCCACCGCGGCCTCGTCGTCCGCCGACAGTCCGGAGGTGCCCAGCACCCAGGCGACGCCGGCCTGTGCCAGGGCGGCCGCGTGCGGCTGCACCGTCGAGGCGTGGGTGAAGTCGATGACGACGTCGGATCGCGCCGCAAGGGCCGCGAGGTCGGGCAGGATGGCGATGTCGGGCGGCGGCGGCCGGCTCGATCCCGGCCGCAGCGTCCCGCCGGCGACCGCTTGCCCGGCCGAGGCAATCTCTGCCGCCAGCAGCAGGCCCATCCGTCCGCCGAGTCCCGCCACTCCGATGCGCATGCCATGCTTCCCGACGTGTTGCGCCCAAGCACCCCCGCGCACTCGGCACGCGGGGGCTAGGTCAAGGCCTATGCAGCGTTCTTCAAAGCCAGGCCTTGATAGACCGCCGTTTCAAAGTCGATGTATCCAGTGACCGAAACGGGGTCGGCGAACGGGAAGATCTGCGTCGCCCAGAACCCGCCGACGCCGTTCTGGCGGTCGATCCAGTAGAACAGGTTGGCGAGGCCGGCCCAGGCGAGCGCGCCCGCGGGACGGCCGGTCGGCGCCTCGACGTCGTTCACCATGAACGACAAGGCCCAGGACTTGGGCTGTCCCGGGAAGAACTCCGCATCATTGGACAGCGAGGGGATGACGCCGGGCAGGCCCTTGATCTTCATGTCGCCCAATCCGTTTTTCTCGGCGAGCAGCACGGTTTCCCGCTTCAGCACGCGGCCGCCTTCGCCGGCGCCGTCGTTCAGCCACATGCGGATGAAGCGGCAGTAGTCGCCAACCGTCGAATACAGGCCGTGGCCGCCCATGTGGACCTCCGGCTCCTGCGGCAGCTCGAAGTCGTTGAGCGGCGTCAGGCTGCCGTCGGCCGAGCGCTGGTGAATGCGCGCCAGGCGGGACCGCATGGACGGCGTCATGGTGAAGGCCGTGTCCGCCATGCCGAGCGGGGCGAAGATCCGCTCCTGCATGACGTTGCCGAGCCGCTTGCCGGCAACGCCCTCCACGACTTGGCCCGCCCAGTCGATGTTGGTGCCGTACTCCCAGGCCTCGCCGGGGTCGAACAGCAGCGGCGTGTTGAGCGCCGCCTTGGACGCCGTGGTGATGCTCGGCTGACCGTGCTCCTGCGCCAGACGGAGATACTGCTCGTTGAAGATGTCGTAGCCCAGCCCCGCGGTGTGCAGCAGCAGCATGCGGGTGGTGATGTCACGCTTGGGCGCCCGGAGCATCGGCTGGCCGCCAGCGTCGAAGCCGTCCAGCACCTGGAGCTTGCCGATCTCCGGCGCATAGGTCTTGGCGGGCGCGTCGAGGTCGAGCTTGCCCTCCTCATACAGCTGCAGGACGGCGGTGCCGGTGATCGCCTTGGTGGTGGAGAAGATTGCGAAGACGCTGTCGGTTGTCATGTCGGCATCCTGGCCGAGCACGCGCTTGCCGGCGGCGCCCTCGTAGATGGTGCCGCTCCGGTCGGTGGCCATCGCCGCCACGCCGGGAACTCGTTGGCTTCCAGACACCGCCTGCTGCAGAACCGCGTCGCCCGACGCCTTGATGTTGATGCTCATGGCCGTCCTCCCTTTCTTGCTGCATGGCCGCCGCGCTGCCGAAAGCCTCCGAAAGGCGGCGCGGGGTGCAGTCAGGCTTTGTAGTCCCATCTTGGGGCAGCGGGAAGCATGCGCGGCGTCCCGCCGGCCACAGCCGCTGGAGGGTGCGATACAGCGCCGCATGCTCGAAAGCCCAAGACTTTGAGGAGGGCGGCACTCGCGCGCGAAGGGTCCCCCTGGCGGCCCAGCGGACTGGCGGGCTACCATGCCTGAACGCTGCCGCCTCACCGTCGTGGAGACCTGGCCATGCTGGATTCGAGCAAACCCAAGCTTACCAAGGTCGCCCTGTTCAGCAAAGAGTACCCGCCATACGTTTATGGTGGGGCGGGCGTGCACGTCGAGTATCTCAGCCTGGCGCTGGCTAAGCTCATACAGGTGGAGGTTCGCTGTTTCGGCGATCAAGCCGTGGACGAGGGCGCTCTTGCCGTCCGCGGCTACAAACAATGGGAGGAAACCAAGGTCGGCAGCGACCCGCGCTTCACGGGCGCCCTCGATGCGTTCGCACGCTCGTTGGTCATGGCCAAAGATCGCCTCGATGCCCAGGTTGTGCATTGCCACACTTGGTACACCGACATGGCTGGCATCATTGCCTCTCAGCTCTGGGGCGTCCCCTATGTTCTAACCATCCACTCGCTGGAGCCTTTGCGCCCCTGGAAGGTCGAGCAGCTCGGCAACGCCTACCATCTCAGCGCCTGGATGGAGCGCATTGCCATTGAACAGGCCGATGCCCTCATCGCCGTCTCGCGCGAGACCAAGGAGGATGTGCTGCGGCTGTTCAACGTCAAGCCCGAGCGGGTCCACATCATCCACAACGGCATCGACCCAGAAGAATACCGCCCCGCGCCCGGCACCGACGTGCTCAAGAAGTATGGCATCGACCCGGACCGGCCCTTCCTGCTGTTTGTCGGGCGCATCACCCGGCAGAAGGGCATCATCCATCTCGTCAATGCCATTCCGCACATCGACCCGGCGCTGCAGATCGTGCTTTGCGCCGGTGCGCCCGACACGCCGGAGATCGGTCGTGAAATGGAGGAAGGCGTGGACAAGGTTGCTGCCCAGCGGTCGGGCGTCATTTGGATCCAGGAGATGATCTCTCGCCCGGAGGTCATCCAACTCTACACCAATGCCACGGTGTTCTGCTGCCCCTCGGTTTACGAGCCATTTGGAATCATCAATCTTGAGGCAATGGCCTGCGAGACCGCCGTCGTCGCCTCCGCCGTGGGCGGCATCCCGGAAGTCGTGGTGCCGGACGAGACTGGGCTACTGGTTGATCCCGGCCTGAAACCCGGCACGTTTGAGCCGGCCGATCCGGCCGCGTTCTCGGCGGGCCTAGCCGACGCCATCAATCGGCTGGCGCACGATCCAGACCTGTGTACGCGCTTCGGCAAAGCCGGGCGCGAACGAGCCATCGCGCATTTCAGCTGGGACGCCATCGCGCAGACCACACTACGCCTTTATCGCTCGCTGGTGGAGCAGCGCGCCGGGATCAGGTGATGGTACCGGCATTTTGCACGGAGGTGGCCCGTGGCGCTGCAGGATGCCAATCACGCTGAGATAGCCCGGCACGAGCGACCGGGCCTCGCCCCCCTGCGCCGCCAACGCCACCGGAAGCGCCCGCCACGTCCGCGAGGCCGCCGGTCTTGACCAGCGGATATATCGCGGACGTGACCGACAGGACGCGGAGCGGCGTCACGCTTGCGGCTGGTTGGTCAGCTGCAGCTTGTCGATCATCGGCTGGGTGATCAGGCACACGCCCCGGCCGGTGCGGCGGAAGCGGGCGGCGTCGTGCTCGGCATCCTCGCCGACCACCAGGCCTTCGGGGATCTGCACGCCGCGGTCGATGACGACGTTGCTGAGCCGCGCGGAGCGGCCCACCGTGACGTAGGGCAGGATCACGGCCGCGTCGATGACGGCCCGCGAATGGGTGTGCACGCCGGTGAACAGCAGGGAGCGGTGAATGGAGCTGCCGGACACGATGCAGCCGCCGGAGACGAGGGAGCTGATCGCCTGGCCGCGCCGGCCCGGCTCATCGTGCACGAACTTGGCCGGCGGCGTGATCTCGGCATAGGTCCAGATCGGCCAGTCCCGGTCATACAGGTCAAGGCCGGGCACGAAGTCGGTCAGATCGACGTTCGCCTCCCAATACGCATCGACGGTGCCGACGTCGCGCCAATAGGCCTCCGCCTCGGCAGACGACCGCACGCAGGAAGCGGCGAAGCGATGCGCCACCGCCTTGCCGTGCTTGACGAGGTAGGGGATGAGGTCGCGGCCGAAGTCATGGCCGCTCCCGGCATCGGCGGCGTCGCGGCGGAGCTGGTCCATGAGGAACCGGGTGTCGAACACGTAGATGCCCATGCTGGCCAGCGCCTCGTCCGGGCTGCCGGGGATGCCGGGCGGGTCGGCGGGCTTTTCCAGGAAGGAGACGATGCGGTCGTCCTCATCGACGGCCATGACGCCGAAGCCCGTCGCCTCCATCCGCGGCACCTCGATGCATCCCACCGTCACGTCGGCGTTCTGCTCGACGTGCTGCTGCAGCATCGGCTCGTAGTCCATCTTGTAGATGTGATCGCCGGCCAGCAGGACGATGAAGCGCGGCTCGTAGCTCTCGATGATGTCGATGTTCTGGTACACCGCGTCGGCGGTGCCGGAGTACCAGCCGGTTTCCGACACGCGCTGGCTGGCGGGCAGGATGTCGAAGCTCTCGTTGCGCTCCGGCCGGAAGAAGTCCCAGCCGCGCTGCAGGTGGCGGATCAGGCTGTGCGCCTTGTACTGCGTGGCGACGCCGATGCGGCGGATGCCCGAGTTCAGCGCGTTGGACAGCGCGAAGTCGATGATCCGGCTCTTGCCGCCGAAGTACACGGCGGGCTTGGCGCGGATGTCGGTCATCTCCATCAGCCGGCTGCCGCGCCCGCCGGCGAGCACGTAGGCCATGGCGCTGCGGGCGAGGGGGGCGTTTACCCCGGGGCTGGTGCGGATCATGCCTCCGCACTCCCCGGCGCCGGCGCCGACTGCGCCTGGGGCGTGGCGTTCCAGATCTCGGTGGCGTATTCGGTGATGGTGCGGTCCGACGAGAACCAGGCGACGCCCGCGGTGTTGAGGATGCTGGCGCGCCACCACGCGGCCGGGTCGGTCCAGAGCTGTTTCACCGCCACTTGCTGGTCCAGGTAGCTTTGAAAGTCGGCCGCGGTCATGAACGTGTCCCTTTCCAGCAGATTGTGCACCAGCTCTTGGTAGCGGCTGGGTTCGTTGGGAGAAAACACGCCGGAGCGTATGGCGTCCAGCGCCTGTTGCAGCGCCGGGCAGGCGGCCACGTCGTCATGCGCCGAAAGGCCCCGCTGCGTGCGGGCCAGCACCTGGTCGGCCGTCATGCCGAAGATGAAGATGTTGGCAGGCCCCACGTGGTCACGCAGCTCGACGTTGGCGCCGTCCAGCGTGCCGATGGTCAAGGCGCCGTTCAGGGCGAGCTTCATGTTGCCGGTGCCGGACGCTTCCATGCCTGCGGTGGAAATCTGCTCCGACAGGTCGGCGGCGGGGATGATGGCCTCGGCGAGGCTCACGTTGTAGTTCGGCAGGAACACCACCTTCAGCCGCCCGGCGACCGACGGGTCGGAGTTGATGACCTGCGCCACGTCGTAGGCCAGCCGGATCACCTGCTTCGCCGCGCGGTAGCCCGGCGCCGCCTTGCCGGCGAAGATCTTGACCCGCGGCACCCAGTCGCCCACCGGCTGCGCCCGGATCGAGTCATACAGCGCCACGGCGTGCAGGATGTTGAGCAGCTGCCGCTTGTACTCATGGATGCGCTTGACCTGCACATCGAACATCGCGCCGGGATCGACCGTGATGCCAGTGCGGTCGGCGATCACCAGGGCCAGCGCCTGCTTGCGATCCAGCCGCTGCCGGGCGAACGCGGCCTGGAAGCCAGGGTCGTCGGCATGGGCGCGGAGATCCGCGAGCGCCGCGGCGTCTCGCAGCACGCGCGGACCCAACGTCTCGACCAGCAGGCTCGTCAGGCCCGGGTTGGCCCGGTGCAGCCAGCGGCGGAAGGTGACGCCGTTCGTCTTGTTGTTGATGCGCCCGCCATACTGGGCGTTGAGGTCACGGAACACCGTCTTCTGCATCAGGCCGGTGTGGAGCGCCGACACGCCGTTGATCGAGTGCGACCCCAGGAACGCCAGGTGCCCCATCCGCACCCGCCGCCCATGCCGCTCGTCGATGACCGACAGCATGCGCAGCAGCGCCTCGTCCACCGGGCCGTGCGCCGAGACGTGCTCCAGGTGGCGGCCGTTCAGCAGGTAGATGATCTGCATGTGCCGCGGCAGCAGGCGCTCCATCAGCGAAACCGGCCAGGTCTCCAGCGCCTCGGGCAGCAGCGTGTGGTTGGTGTAGGCGAAGGTCTTGACGGTGGTGGCCCAGGCGGCGCCCCACTCGACGCCGTGCACGTCGACCAGCAGGCGCATCATCTCGGCGACCGCGATGGCCGGGTGGGTGTCGTTGAGCTGGATCGCCGCCTTGTCCGACAGGTTGGACAGCGTGCCGAACTGCTCCACATGGCGGCGCAGCAGGTCTTGCAGCGACGCGGAGGCGAAGAAGAACTCTTGGCGCAGCCGCAGCTCCTGCCCGGCGTCGCTCTCGTCGCCGGGGTACAGCACGCGGGACACCGCCTCGATCCGCACCCGGTCGCGCATCGCGCCCACGTGGTCGCCGCGGTTGAAGTCGTCGAGGTGCATCGGCGTCGTCGCCTGGGCCGACCACAACCGGAGCGTGTTGGCATGGTGCAGCGGGGCGGCGCCGGCACTACCGTCAATGGGGGGGCCGTCCGGGATGGGGCCGCCCACCACCGGCATGTCGTAGGCGACGGCCGACAGCGTCTCGGCCGGGTGCCAGGCATAGGTGGGGCCGCCGACGCCTTCGTGCCGGGCCACGGTGCCGCCGAAACCGACGGGGTAGGCGACTTCCGACCGCTCGAACTCCCAGGGATTGCCGAGCGACAGCCAGTCTTCCGGCAGCTCCTGCTGGATGCCGTCCTCGATGACCTGGCGGAACAGCCCGTGCTCGTAGCGGATGCCGTAGCCGTAGGCGGGGATGCCGAGCGTCGCCATGCTTTCCATGAAGCACGCCGCGAGACGCCCCAGCCCGCCGTTGCCGAGGGCCGCGTCCGGCTCCTGCTCGCGCAGGCGTTCGAGGTCCACGCCCTCCGCCGCCAGAGCCGCCCGCACCTCGTCCATCAGGCCCAAGTTGCCGACGGCGTCGAACAGCAGGCGGCCGATGAGGAACTCGAGCGACAGATAATAGACCCGCTTGGCGCCGCTCTCATAGGTGCGCCGGGCGCTGTCGAACCAGCAGTCCAGCACGTTGTCGCGCACGGCGAGCGCGGTCGCGACGAACCAATCGCGCTCGCTGGCGACGCCGGGCGACTTGCCGACCTGGTAGGTGAGCTTGGCGACGATGCTGGCCCGCATGCGGCCGGCGGGCGTGGCGACGTCGGCACCGTCAGAAGGCGGGGCGGCTATGTCCATCTGTGCGTCCTCGGTTCAGCGGCTGGCCGTGCCTGCCGGGTCGTTGTCCAGTTTAAGGGGTGGCCGCTACGGCAGGCGTGACGGCATCGCGCCGCCATCTTGGGCGGTCCCCGTCCATTCGCGCCAAAGCAGGATCAGCGCCGCCATGACGGCAGGGCCGACGAACAGGCCGAGCAGGCCGAACGCCTCCACCCCGCCCAGGATGCCGAGCAGCACCCAGATAAAGGGCAGGCGGGTGGTGCCGCCGATCAGCGCCGGGCGGATCGCGTGGTCGGCGACGAAGATGACCGCAGCACCGGCGGCGAACAGCACCGCGGCCGCGACGGCGGACCCGGTCGCGAGCACCAGCAGCGCCGCAAGCGCCAGCACCAGCATCGAGCCGAGCGGGACCGTGGCCGCCACCGCGGTCAGCGCGCCCAGCAGCACCGGATGCGGCGCCCCGGCCAGCCAGTAGCCGAAACCCAAGGCGGTGCCGATGCCCAGCCCCACCAGCACCAGGCCATCGACCGTGCCGTGAACGGAGGCGATGACCTGCCGCCCCAGCCTTTCCCCATCCGGGCCGAGCAGGCGGCGGCTGGCCGTGCGCATCTGGTCGACCAGGCGCGTCCCGTCGCGGAACAGGAAGAACAGGGTGGCGAGGGTGAAGCCGAACAGCACGCCGCGATGTGCCAGCTGCGCGCCGAACTCGCGGCTGGCCAGCATGACCCGCTCCCGATCGACCCGGCCCAGCAACGCCTGCGCGTCCGCCGGGTCGCGCAGGTTGGCATCCCACCAGGCCGTCGCCTGCGCGGCGCCCACCGGCAGCCGCGCGAGCCAATCGGGCGTCGCCATGCCATGGGCGCGGACATCGACGACCACGCCTGCCAGCAGGCGCGCCTCGTGGCTGAGCTGCATCACAACGAGCGTCAGCGGGACCACGAACAGCAGGGTGATCGCGGCGGTGAACAGCAGCGGCAGCAGCACGTGGTGCCGCCCGGCGCCGAACCGCCGCTGCGTCCGCTGATACAGCGGCCAGATGGCAATCGCCAGGATCGCCGACCAGACCAGGGCGCGCAGGAAGCCCTGGAGCACGTACAGCCCCACCGCCGCGAGGCCGACGGCAAGCGCCACCCGCGCAATCTGCTGACCGTTCTGCGTCCGTTCGGCCTGGTGCGGGGTCGGCATGTCCATGTCGGGCGTCCTGCTTGGGGTGGCTGGCACCGTGTCCAGGAGGGTTATAGCGGGACTTGCCCGGTTTGGCACCGCCTTGCGGACCCGGTCCGGAAACGCCACGCTGGAGCGACTGAACGAGGGAGGCAGGCATGGGCGGGGCCGCGGCGACGGATTGGAAGACGAACGGGGTGCGGGTGATCCCGGGCGACAGCCTGGACGGCAACACGCCGCAGACGCCTGGCATGAGCCGCGCCGCCGCGATCGACTTCGCCCGGGCCGGCGCGCAGAAGCTGTGGGCCGGCACGGTGCACATCCACCCCGACGCCAAGACCGGCGCGCACCATCACGGCGCGCTGGAAAGCGTGATCTACGTGCTGCGTGGCCGGGCGCGGATGCGTTGGGGCGACGCTCTGGAGTTCATGGCGGAGGCCGGGCCGGGCGACTTCATCTTCGTGCCGCCGTTCGTGCCGCACCAGGAGATTAACGCGAGCGCCACGGAAACGCTGGAATGCGTGCTGGTGCGGAGCGACAACGAGGCGGTGGTGGTGAACCTGGACATCGCGGCGGCGGAGCGGCCGGAAACGGTGGCTTGGGTGGACCCGATCCATCGGGGCGAAGGTTGAGGTTTCCTTCAACTTGGGTCGAAGACGTGTTTAAGCTGCGTCGGAGCGGGTCGAGCGGCAGCCATCTCAAGCAGCCTGTCGAGTTGCGGGATGAGTTTAGCGCAATCCACGTGGAAGTTGGCGTAAGAGGCCGGGACCGGATTGACTGGTGAGAACAGGACAGGCGCTTCTGGGCGGTCCGTGACGGTAGCTGGATTGATGTAAAGGATGGGTGCGGGGCTCTCCTGAAACTCCGGGCTGTCATAGATATGGAGGTCATGCCTCGACGTGAGATTCGATTGGCTTGAGATGACAAGCCCGATTTTGTTGCAGGCCCACCGATATTTTGCGAGGCTTGCGCCCCAAATCGCAACAAAGAAGGCGCTGGCCTTAACCCACACGATGCTGTCCAAAACAGAGTTGCCGACTGTGTTGACGATTTGGATTTCGGTGTACTCGAAACGTTGCCTGAGCCTGATTGCAAGTTCCAGTTCTGTCAGGACCGGGTTGGCAGAACCCGGTTGGCCAAAGCTGTCAAAGGCCGTGGCAAGATCGCCGTTAACCCGGCTGTTGTGTCCATCGATGATGACGGCAAGCTTGGGAAACCTTTCTGCTATATGAGTGATCGTCTGCTCCAGCACGTCGTAAAGGTTGACGGCCGTACGGTTTTCCACCCGCAAGCCGAGGGTCACCAAGGTGAAGCCTTGCGCTATCATATCTGCAACTCGGGCTCGCGATGCCGAAGTCATTGGGACTGTGTGAGCAAGCCGAATAAGGCGATCACTGAGGCCCACAGTCACATGATGGTCCAACGCCCGGAACAGGAAATAACCTCGACGATAAACAAACTCTGCAAGCGTCTCAGACGACATGCGCAACGAACGATCGACCTTTCCCTCCCACTCCGGAAACAGCTTGTCCATCGGGCCGTAGGCCTCCGAGCCGCGCTCAGCATTCGGCACGATGATGACGGGCAGGCGATCCCGATCCAGAGTTCTTGCCAGGCGTTCATAGGCCGTCAGCTCGTTCCATAGCTGATGCCCAATGTGCATTCCGGGGAAGCCCCTGCACACGACCGCCGGCGTGTGCCGGCTGGCCTGGACGTATGCACAAATCTCCCGATGGTGGGCAACGAAGTGCGTGAGGTACTCGGCGATCAGTCCTGAGTGCGGCGTCCTTGCATCCTCAGGCAAGGCCGTAAAGACGGTGTTTGCAGCAGGGATGTAGAGGTCGGCGATCTTGGTCGGGTGATGCGTCGTACTCAGGTAAAAGACGAAGTCGTGAACAGGATCGACGAACCTGAAAGCCATCCTATGCTCATGGATGACCAAGCTTTGACAACTCCTCAGTTCCACCCCGTTGACGGGCGATGGACAAGCCAAGTAGCCGTCACGTAGTGCCACGTCCGTAATCTGTCGCAGGTCAGCTAGGAAGATCGCATTCAGATATTCAAGTGTGAGTAATCCTGATCTGTTGCTAAGCGTAATTGTCTGATATTCGAATGTCTGATTTTGAACGGCCCAAGGCAGATTTTTTGAATTCTCAAGAAAGAGATCAACTAGCTGCCTAATGGTATTTTCATTCACAAAATCGGGAAAGAAACTGTCTCTTCTACCAGCCAAGTCTGTTGCTTGAAGCACGTCGTTGTAAACGGACTCGAATGACCGGGAAAACGCCTCCACTAGCTTATCTTGGGTTTCCTTCGGCAGCAAACGCACACAGTCAGTGATGTGATCGTAATCATCATCTAGGAACCAGGTTGCCTGTTGGCCGTTGTCATGCACTAGTTCGAGAAGATGCACATTTAGACCAAAATCGACGACTATCGTTGGATGCCACCCGCTTACGAATGAGTTGACAGGTGTTCCGGCTAATTTGATAGGGCGCATTTCGTCATTGCTCTGTCGAACGTTCCAGCAATTCCCGAAAAATTGGACCGCTTGAGTCATCTTCAAAGATTCGATCGTCACTTTTTGCATCTCAAATGTCTGTTTGCAAAGTTCATTGATTAAGCAAAATAAACATTGTTACAATAAATTGACTTTACTACTAAGGTATTTTGAAAGAACGCTCTTGATGCTATTAACTACTTCTTCTTCGCAGACGGAGAAATTAGACCATTGTGGATGATCGCCAGCTTTCACAACACGCGGTGCATCTGGAATATCTTTCACAAAATTTGGTTGAATCCAATATAATTGACTTGGACTTTCCACGAAGTTAGGGTGGTCGTAAATCCTGAGATCTGTTCTTTGTGTTAGATTCCAGTGACTAGTTATAACAAACCCTGGTTTGTTGCATACCCAACGATATTTGGCCAGCCCGGCTCCCCACAATGAGATGAAGAAATCACATCGGTTAATTAGTTGTAAGCTTTCCAGAACAGTAAGACCTATACCGTCGATAATCTTATGGTCGCCATGTTTCGCCCTTAAAGATTGGATGAACTCTCGTTCTGTTGCGACGACGACGGAAGCTTCCTCTGGGCGCTCACCATGACTTTTGTATTTGGAGTTTGCACCTTCAGGTACGTTGTGTCCGTCGATCAAAAAGCGAGATGTCGGAAAGTCGGATAAAATAGTGAAGATTACTTTATTATAAAATTTTTGCAAATTAATGATAGTTCGGTTTTCGACTCGCAAACCAAGTAGAATAACTGGCGAATTTTCATCATCTAACACCTTTTCGTAATTTTCGTGCAAAGGGCGCGACGATGCCGCGAAGCTCACAATTCGTGATCTTAGACCGGATGAAACGAAGTTTTGGGTGAAGCGAACGGCGAGCCGATGATTCCTGTAGATGTAGCGAATTTCGTCTGTCACATCTTGAAAATTCCGCTTCACGTAACCTTGAAGCTTTGGAAAAAGTTGATCAATTGGTCCGTAAAACTCAATCTGATTCCTAGCGTCGGGCACAATCCACTCTACATGATCGCGAAAATCGAGTTCGCGTTGTAGTCTGTCGATACCGGTAAGCTCATTCCAGAGCTGATGGCCGATATGCGCCCAAGGGAATGCACGCAACATATTCGTCATCTTTGAGACTGGCTGCATTAAGTATTCCAAAAATTCGAGACCAAATTGAATAATGTGGTGTGATATACAGCGCGGCAGTTCACGCGCTAAAGTATTACACTCACTGCTCTGGCCTGGCATGCAAAGTAATAGGTTACAAGCAGGCACATAAAAGGCGTATACTTGTAACACCTCACGTCCCGCAATCAGGTAAAAGACCATTCCGATATCATCTTCCACAAATCGATACAAAAAATGAAAATCGTCCAGACATAGACTGCCCGTAACTTCTAACATTTTACCAGTGCTTGGGCCTGGAACACTGAACCTGGCGCTCTCCGCTTTAACAGCCTCAAGCAGAGACTCCTGAAAATTTTTTTCAAGGACTGCAATCACATGGACTGAATTGATTATGCCTTGAGTCTTGCTATCATTGACAATAACAGGAATTTTTCCCTCGTTGCTCTCGAGCGTTTGAAGCTCAGGTTTCAGGATTAAACCATCCTGAACTAAGATGCTTAGCTCAAGCCGTATATTCTCATTAAGCCTCATGAAATCTCGTGCTATTGGCTGTACTTCAGGTGATACGTCTTTAATGAGAGAATTTATGAATGGTCGCAAAGTCTCCAGGACTTTCTGCCGCAAAAGATTTTTGTAATTTATGTCGAGTTCATCTACGCTGCCGCCCAACCTTGAGCCATCAGGGCCGACATACCACACTGCGCGATCTCCATTTGAATGGCTCAATTGAAGCAGCAGAATGGGTAAGAAACCGCTGTACAGAAAATCCGCTTCCCACCCACCAAGTAGGCCGCCGCACCCTGAACCTGACAACCTCATCTGTTGACCTGCAAAATCATAGCAAAGATATTCTTGAACATTGTCTTTCTTCAATGGGTCGAAATGTATATATGTCTCATGCTTCATCATGTCTTCCTGGATATAATGAGACGTTTTTGCCGCTTGGGAGATCCAATATCTGCGAGATCAAGTTACATACATCGACTCTGAAATTAAAGAATGACGATTGCCCAGGACCTATATTGACAAGCTGCGGCTCTCCCGGTGCATCTGTCGCAATTTCTGGAGCCGCAAACACCAGTTTGCTTGGTCCCTCCATGAATTCAGGGGAATCATAGATGTGCAAGTCGGCTCGGTGCGTTCGATTCCAACGACTCGTAACGACAAGACCGGGTTTGTTGCAGGCCCAACGATACTTGGACAGGCTCGCGCCCCAAATTGAGAAAAAGTAGTCTGCTTGCCCGCACCAAGCCAAGCTCGCCCAGATCGGTGCGCCTAGAGTGTCCACTACCATCACGTCGCGTCCAACCTGGAGCCGCCGCAAGTGCGTCGCGATCTGCCGCTCTACCTCCAGAGCAGGCCGTCGGGCCGCTAACTCGCCATGGCTCACAATCACATGCCCGTCAGACCCAGAGTTGTGCCCATCCAAAACAAGAATCGCACCGGGGAAGGCACTGGCCACCCGCTCCAGCAACTCCTCGCAGAAGTCCAGAAGATCGACGATCGTCCGGTTCTCGACGCGTAAGCCGATCAGGATCACCGGCGCGTCCAGCCGTGCGCGTCCTTCGATAGCCCGGCGGACCTCGCCGTGAACCGGATCCGCTTCGACGATCCGTTGCAAGCTGGCGCGCAGCTCTGCGGACACATACTCGCTCGTGATCCGGACGAGGCAAGCGCCAGTGTCATAAGATGCCTTAATGGCGGCATCGACGTTGTGTGCGGACCGGTCCACGCGACCCTGAAGCTGAGGGAACACCTGGTCGATTGGCCCCCAAAGCTCGACGTCCGGGCCGGACACGATCCATTTGGGCCAATGCGGCCCGAAAGCCGAGCGCAGAAAGTGATCGATCCCGCTCAGCTCGTTCCAAAGCTGATGGCCCAGATGGTTGGCCGGCCAGCCGCGCATGATGCTGGCGACCCGGCTGGCGCCCGCGTCGAAATAACCCTCCAGCGCGTCCCCGAAGCGGCAGACCAGCGGGACCAGCCAATCCATCACGCTGGGCGCATAAACATCCAGCCAACCCGCCGCCCACCCGTCACGGACTAGCAAGAGGCTCAAAGCAGGCACATACAGCCCAAGCGTCGCCGCATGATGGTGGGAGACAATCGGATAACACACCAACCCATGCACGGGATCGGCCAGCCGATAGGCAAAGCGGAAATCATCCGAGCACAAGCTGCCCTGCACGGTCAGCATCCGGCCATCCACCGGGCTGGGCCAACTCAGCATGCCGTCCTCAGCCACTTGCAGCAGCCGGTCCTGGAACGGCGTCGCCAGCAGCGTCTCGACATGCTCCCGGTCCAGACCCCATCCACTGTTCCAAGGGTCGGGCGCCACGTCCAGCACGACCCGGCGCACCGGCGGCAGCGCCGATGTGGCGCAGAGCTGGCCGATCTCGCGTCGGAGCGCCTCTGGAAGCCGCAAGAACGCACGCGCCCGCGGATCGAGCGACACCGCTGGCGATTGCAGCACCATGTCCACCAACTGCGCGACGCGCGGCACGGCCGCAACGCGCAGCGCCTCCCGGGCGTCCGGCTCCAGTTCTCCCACCGACCCGCCGATCCGGGTGCCTTCCGCATCGACGATCCACACAGCGATTTCCCCCGATTCGCTGCTGAACTGCAGAACGGCGAAAGGGAAAAACCCGCTATAGACAAACACTGGCCACCACCCTGGAACAAAGCGTTCTACGGGCGCCAGGCCTATGCGCAGCGGCAGGATGCGGTCGCCAAACCGCAAGCAGAGCACTCCATCTTGCAGCACCACCGGGTCGCTTGCGATATCCGAGGCCATATTGGGCAGCGTGTCCATCAAAGCCCCCATCTGCAACCGTTCCGCGTGTTTTAACAGGCATATCGCGATTACAGTCGTGTTGGCGAGACACTTTCTCAACTTGCCCATCACGTTCTTTGCGTCGGCACCCTTGTTAAAAGCAGATTGCCCCGCCGCAGCATCGCTGGCATTTTGCAGCAGCGAAACGGTAAACAGGATACCCCATCCCTCATGCGGATACTCCTCACCGGCGGATGCGGCTTCATCGGCTCGGCCGTTATCCGCCACCTGATCCGCGCCACCGACCATGACGTCGTGAACGTGGACAAGATGACCTACGCCGCCTCCGAGGACGCGCTGGAAGAGGCGCGCAGCCACCCGCGCCATCAGCACCTCCGTGCCGACGTCACCGACGCTGCCGCCATGCGTGACGTCTTCGCGACGCACCGTCCCGACGCGGTGATGCACCTCGCGGCCGAAAGCCACGTGGACCGTTCCATCGACGGCCCGGCGCCGTTCATCCAAACCAACGTCGTCGGCACCTTCGTCCTGCTGGAGGCGGCGCGCGCCTATTGGGCAACGCTCGGCCACGGCGCCCGCGAGCAATTCCGCTTCCATCATGTCTCGACGGATGAGGTGTTCGGCGCGCTCGGCCCCAACGACCCGCCGTTCACCGAGGACACGCCCTACGACCCGCGCAGCCCGTACTCGGCGAGCAAGGCCGCCTCCGACCACCTGGTGCGCGCCTGGTGGCACACCTACGGCTTGCCGGCCTTCGTCACCAACACCACCAACAACTACGGTCCTTGGCAATTTCCGGAGAAGCTGATCCCGCTGGTGACGCTGAACGCGCTGGAGGGCAAGACGCTGCCCGTCTATGGCGACGGCAGCAACCAGCGGGACTGGCTGTTCGTCGATGACCACGCCGAGGCCCTGGTCCGCGCCCTGGAGCATGCCGAGCCCGGCGCCACCCTCGCCATCGGCGCCCGGCAGCCCCGCACCAACCTGCAGGTCGTGCACGCCATCTGCGCGGCGCTGGACGAGCTGGTCCCGGACCCCGCCGGGCCGCGCGCCCGGCTGATCCACTTCGTGGCCGACCGCCCGGGCCACGACTTCCGCTACGAGATCGACCCGGCCCGCGCGGTCGCGGCGCTCGGCTGGACCGCGCCGCACGGCTTCGACGCCGGGCTGCGGCGCACCGTGCAGTGGTACTTGGACCATCGGGCGTGGTGGGAGGGCGTGCGCGCTGCCCGCTACGCCGGGCAGCGGCTGGGGACGGCGGCGTGAGCGCCGGGACCATGAAAGGCATCCTGCTCGCCGGCGGCAGCGGCACGAGGCTGCATCCCATCACGCTGGCCAGCAGCAAGCAGCTGCTGCCAGTCTATGACAAGCCGATGGTGTACTACCCGTTGTCCGTGCTGATGCTGGCGGGGATCAAGGATATCATGATCATCTCGACGCCGGAGGATCTGCCGCAGTTCCGGCGCCTGCTCGGCAATGGGGAACGGTTCGGGGTGCGCTTCACCTACGCCGAGCAGGCGAAGCCGGAAGGGCTGGCGCAGGCGTTCCACATCGGCGAGGACTGGATCGCCGGGCAGCCCTGCGCGCTGGCGCTCGGCGACAACCTGATCTTCGGCGACCACCTGAGCGTCCTGCTGCGCGCCGCCGTGGCCCGACCGGAGGGCGCCACCGTGTTCGCCTACCAGGTGCGCGATCCCGAGCGCTACGGCGTCGTCGCCTTTGACAGCAGCGGGCGCGCCCAGGAGATCGTCGAGAAGCCGGCGGCGCCGAAGTCCAACTGGGCGGTGACCGGGCTGTATTTCTACGACGGCCGCGTGTCCGAGATGGCCCGGCGCATCACGCCTTCGGCGCGCGGCGAGCTGGAGATCACCGACTTGAACCAGATGTACCTGGAAGAGGGCACGCTGCACGTGGAGCGACTCGGCCGCGGCTGCGCGTGGCTCGATGCCGGGATGCCGGACAGCCTGCTGCAAGCGGCGACGTTCGTGCAGACCATCCAGAACCGCCAGGGCATGCTGGTCGGCTGCCCGGAGGAGGTCGCGTTCCGCATGGGCTATATCGACGCCGGCACGCTGCGCACCGCGGCAAAAGGGCTGAGCAAGACGGAGCTGGGCCGGCTATTGCTGGAACTGGCCGACGGGCTGCACGCATGAGGGTGGAGCGCCTCCGGGTCCCGGACCTGATCCTGGTCACGCCGCCGCGGTTCGGCGACGCGCGCGGCTTCTTCTCCGAGGTGTTCAACGCGCCGCGATTCGCCGAGGCCGGGATCGACATGCCGTTCATCCAGGACAACCAGAGCCTGTCGCGGGAGCGCGGGGTGATCCGCGGCCTGCATTGCCAGGTGGCGCCGCATCCGCAAGGCAAGCTGGTGCGCTGCGTCCGGGGGGCGATCTGGGACGTGGCGGTCGATGCGCGCCGGGCCTCGCCGACCTTTGGGCAGTGGGCGGCGGCGGAGCTGTCGGCGGAGAACTGGGCACAGCTTTGGGTGCCGCCGGGTTTCCTGCACGGGTTCTGCACGCTGCAGGCGGACACCGAGGTGATCTACAAAGTGACCGACGTGTATGATCGCGCGTCCGAGCGGGGCGTGACGTGGAACGACCCGGACCTGGCGCTGCCCTGGCCGGTGGGGGAGGGCGAGGCGGTGCTGTCCGACAAGGACCGGCTGCTGCCGCGCTGGGCCGACGCGCCGGTGCTGTTCTGAGACCGCGGCGTCGGTCGCGCTGGATTGAGGAAACCGCCAAGCCGCCCGGCGTGGCGGCCGCGCTTTTAGCGCCGGGAAAACCGGTCTAGTCTGGGGGGCATGACGATGATCATGGTCACCGGCGGCGCCGGGCAGCTCGCAACGGCGATGGAGCAGGAGGGCGGCGCAGTCGTGCGCCGCATAGGCCGCCCGGCGTTCGATTTCGACCGCCCGCCGTCGATTGCGGAGTGCGTGGAAGCCGTGCAGCCGACCCTCGTGGTCAACGCCGCCGCCTGGACCGCGGTCGATGCGGCGGAAGCCGAGCCGGAGGCGGCCGGCCGCGCCAACCGCGACGGGCCGGCGACGCTCGCGGCGCACTGCGCCGATGCCGGCATTCCGCTGATCCACGTCTCGACCGACTACGTGTTCGACGGGACCAAGGGCGCGCCCTATGCCGAGACCGATCCGACCAGCCCGACCGGCGTGTATGGCATGACGAAGCTGGAAGGCGAGCAGGCTGTGCTGGCCGCATGGCCGCGCGCCATCGTCTTGCGGACCTCCTGGGTGTATTCGGCAACCGGCAAGAACTTCGTCCGCACCATGCTGGGCGCCGCGCAGAAGAACGCCCGGCTGCGCGTGGTGGCAGATCAGCAGGGCTGCCCGACCGCGGCGCGGGACTTGGCGGTGGCGATCCTCGCCATCGTGGCACGGCTGCGGGACGGTTGGCAGGACCGCTACGCCGGAGTGTTCCACGCGGCGGGCGCTGGCTCCACCACCTGGCACGGGCTGGCCGAGGCGCTGTTTCAGGATGCGGCCGGCTACGGCCATCCCGTGCCGGCGGTGGACGCCATCGCCACGGCGGATTGGCCCACCCCGGCGCGCCGACCGCCGGACAGCCGACTTGACTGCACCAAGCTGTCCCGGGTGTTCGACGTGCGCCTGCCGGAGTGGCGCAGCGGCCTGTCGCGGACGGTTGCCGAACTGCTGGCGACGCCCGCGCCGCGTCTTTGACGGACAACCGTGTCGGCGCCCCATCCCGGTTCGGCTCCACCGCTCACCACGGCGCGGGCGCTCCCGGCGGCCCGCATGCCGACTGTCGCCATCCTGCTGTCCACTTTCAACGGCGAGCAGTTCCTCGACGACCAGCTTGAGAGCCTGCTGCGGCAGACGGTGGCGGATTGGGTGCTGTATTGGCGTGATGACGGGTCGAGCGATGCGACCCGGGACATCATGCGGCGCTTCATGGCGGGACCCGGCGCCGGGCGATGCCATGCGGTGCTGGACCCGCCGGGCCGGCTGCGCCCGACGGGCAGCTTCATGGCGCTGCTGCGGGTCGCGGTGAAGACCGACGTGGCTGCGGTGGCCTTCGCCGACCAGGACGACGTATGGCTGCCGGAGAAGCTGGCACGCGCGGTCGCGGCGCTGCAGCCCGATTCGCAGCCGGCGCTGTATTGCAGCCGGCAGCTCCTGGTCGATGAGGCGCTCCGGCATATCGGCTTGTCGGCGCGGCTGCATCACCCGCCGGGGTTTCCCGCCGCGCTGACGCAGAACGTCGCCACCGGATGCACCCTCGTGCTGAACCAGGCCGCGGCGCGGCTGGTGGCCGGCAGCCATCCGCCGCCTGCGACGCTGCATGACTGGTGGAGCTACCTGGTCGTCTCCGCCCATGGCGGACGGCTGGTGGCGGACGCAACGCCCACGGTGCTGTATCGCCAGCACGGCGGCAACGCCGTAGGCGCGCCCGCCTCGATGCGTCGGCGCTTCTTCGAGGCGCTGCGGCGCGGACCCGGCGCGTTCATGGCCGTGCTGCGCGGCCACGTGGCGGCCCTGCGGGCGCAGCCGGATTTGCTCACCCCTGACGCCGCGGCGGCGTTGGACGTGGTGGAGGCCGGCTTGCAGGGCGGCATGCCGCAGCGTTTGGCGGCGCTGCAGCTCGGTGGCCTGTCGCGGCAAACCTGGCAGGAGACGCTGATGTTCCGCCTGTGGTTCCTGGTGGATCATCCGCCTGCGTCGTCGCCCGGCCAGCCGCAGGCCAGCAGCGTCGGCCGCATGTGAGGCGGCGGCGGGGCCGTGGCGGCGACCGGAGGCACCACCGGCAGGGCGATGGCGCGGGCCAGCAGCTGCAGCGGCCCGTCGCCGCGCCCATAGACCGGATCGCCCACGATTGGATAGCCTAGCGCGGCGCAATGCACCCGGATCTGGTGGGTCCGCCCGGTCCAGGGCTGCAGCTCCAGCCAGGCAAGGCCGCCGGCCTGGCCCACCAAACGCCAGCGCGTGCGTGCCGGAACGCCGTCCGGCCCCGCCTCCATGCGCCACCCCGCCGGGGTGCTGCGCTTTCGCAGGCGATTGGCGACCTCGCCCGATGCTGCGCCGGGGGTGCCGTGTACCACGGCCCAGTACGTCTTGCGCGCCGACCCGGCCTCGAACGCCGCCTGCGCCGCGAGCAGCGCCTGCTTGCGCAGCGCCACCACCAGACATCCGGCCGTGTCGGCGTCCAGGCGGTGCGCGAGCCAAGGGCCGTCCTTGCGGCGGGACAGCGCGGGGAAGCTGTCCTCGACGCTGGGGCCGCCGCCGGGTCCCGGGTGCACCGGCAGGCCGGCCGGCTTGTTCAGCACGACGAAGTGCACGCTCTGGAACAGGATCGGGATCATGCCGCCAGGTTGACAGCGGCGGCCGGGCGGCGGAAGCACCCCTATGCCCGATGACCGGATCTGCGGCCTGAACGCCGTCACCGCCCTGTTCGCCTGCCGGCCCGGCGACGTGATCCGGCTGTTCTACAACGAAGAAAACAAGGCGCGCGTCGGCCCGCTCTGCGCCGAGCTGGCCCGCATGCGCCGCCCCTACCGCCTGCTGCCGCCCGACGAGCTGGAGCGCGCCGCCGGTACCCCGCACCACGGCGGCGTCGTCGCCGTCGCGACGCCCCGGCCGCTGGGCATGCTGGACTTCGTGCGACCGCCGCGCTTCCCGCTGCTGCTGATCCTGGACAGCGTCGGCAACCCGCACAACCTGGGCGCCATCGCCCGCAGCGCCGCGTTCTTCGGCGTGCGCGCCATGGTGCTGCATGAGACGCCGCTGCAGGCCATGCCGTCTGACGCTGCCTACCGCGTGGCGGAAGGCGGGCTTGAGCACTTGGAGGTGTCCAAGACCCGCAACCTGCGCAAGGCGCTGCTGGCGCTCGATCCATACTACCGGACCGTCGCCGCGACGCTCACCGAGGAGGCTGTACCCGTCACCGCCTTGCCGCGAGACCGCCCGGTGGCGCTGGTGCTGGGCAACGAGGAGCGGGGGGTCGGCTTCGATGCGCTGGAAACCTGCCGCCGCCGGGTCCGCATCCAGGGCCGCGGCGCGGTGCAGAGCCTAAACGTCGCGCAGGCCGCCGCCGTGCTGCTGCACGCGCTCACCAGCCAGCTCGAACCGAGGATCTGATGCGCATCCACGTCCAGAACCTGCCCGGCGACCCGCAATTCGCCGTCACCCCGGCGCGATGGGCCGCCGCCGCCGCCCGCGCCCGGGACGTGTCGGCCGGCCATGACGTGACCTACGGCGAGACGCCCGAGGCGTTCCAGGCGGCCATCGGCGAGGCTGAGGCGCTGGTGGCGCAGACCGGCGCGGTCCGGAGGCTGTTTCCTGCGGACGCGCCGCGGCTGAAGTTGATCTACTGCACGGCTGCCGGCCTCGACTCGCTGGCCCCCTTCGACCGGCTGCCGCCCGGCGCGGCGCTGCTGAACAACCGTGGCACGCACGGCGCGAAGGCCGGCGAGTATGGCATCATGGCGCTGCTGATGCTGGCGGCCGGCATGCCGGGCTTCGCGACCGCGCAGCGGGCTGGGCAATGGGCGCCGCGGCACGGCTCCGTTCTGGCCGGACGGCCGGTGACGGTGGCCGGGCTGGGCACGCTGGGCGGCGCGGTGGCAGGGCAGGCGGCACGGTTCGGCATGCGCGTGACCGGCGTCCGCACCCAGGCCGAGCCGCACCCGGCCTGCGCCCGGGTCGTCGCCCTGGATGACTTGGACGCGGTGCTGGGCGACACGGAGTTCCTGGTGCTGGCACTTCCGCTGACGGACGCGACGCGGGGCGTGCTGGACCGCCGCCGGCTCGCGTTGCTGCCGCCGGGCGCCGGGGTGGTGAACATCGGCCGCGGCGCGCTGCTGGATCAGGACGCGCTCTGCGATGCGCTGGAGGGCGGCCGTCTGTCCGGCGCGGTGCTGGACGTGTTCGTGCCGGAGCCGGTGCCACTGGGCCATCGGCTTTGGGCGACGCCGAATTTGATAATGACGCCGCATGTCTCGGCTGATGATCCCGACACCTACATCCCGCTCAGCTTGGATATCTTTTTCTGGAACCTGCGGGCGTTCCGCGATGGCGAGCCGCTGCCGAACCGGTTCGACGTTGCGCGAGGTTATTGAGCTTCAAGCCGCCACTTGGCGCCGTGGGCCTGCTCAGGGAAATGTCGGGAATATCCGTCTTCTCGTCCGGCAATCAATGTGTCCATCTTCTCATGCGCAAGCCAGGGTTGGTGGACATTTCAGAGCTGGCCGCCTTGGCTTCGGTTGACGGACACAATCAGTCCTGGCTACCGTTCAAGTCTTCACCGTGGTCATACGCTGGCGCAAGCGCCAATTCTCACGATGGGCGGTAACGCTTCGCAAGTTGCGGCGCCTGTGCGCCGAACGCCGCAAGACCGGCTTGGAACATCGCATCGAGCAGGTCGGACCTTTCGACCCCGGGAGCACAGA
>CAXSHI010000016.1:0-35284 GCA_964236755.1 uncultured Acetobacteraceae bacterium | reverse complement strand
AGACCAGCCCCACATAGCCGCCACCGATCATCGCAATGCGCAAAACCCTGTCTCCCCGCCAACCTGCGTGCTAAACGGCGTTTTCATTAGAGCGGCGAAACATGACACACTCGCGGCCGCAGGACCAGACGGGCACTGGAGGCCGGGCAGTTTACCATGGCGCCGTGTCGCGGTAACAACCCTGCATTGAAATCAGGAGCGGTTCATTGCATCTTGAACGTCGTGTCCTCGTGACGGGTGGCGCCGGCTTCCTGGGGTCACATCTTTGCGAACGCCTGCTGGATGCCGGGTGCCATGTGCTGTGCGTCGATAATTTCTTCACGGGAACGCCGCGCAATATCGTGCACCTCCACGACAACCGCAATTTCGAGCTGATGCGCCACGACGTGACCTTCCCGCTGTTCGTCGAGGTGGACGAGATCTACAACCTCGCCTGCCCGGCGTCGCCCATCCACTACCAGCGCGACCCCGTGCAGACCACCAAGACCAGCGTGATCGGCGCCATCAACATGCTGGGCCTCGCCAAGCGGACCGGCGCCAAGATCTTTCAGGCCTCCACCAGCGAGGTCTACGGCGACCCTTCGGTGCATCCGCAAACCGAGGAGTACTGGGGCAACGTGAACCCCATCGGCTCGCGCTCCTGCTACGACGAGGGCAAGCGCTGCGCCGAGACGCTGTTCTTCGACTACCGCCGCCAGCACAAGCTCCAGATCAAGGTGGCGCGCATCTTCAACACCTACGGACCCCGCACCCATCCGCGCGACGGCCGCGTGGTGTCGAGCTTCATTGTGCAGGCGCTGACCAACCAGGACATCACGGTGTTCGGGGAAGGGCAGCAGACCCGCTCGTTCTGCTACGTGGACGACCTGATCGACGGCTTTGTCAAGCTGATGGACAGCCCGGCTGAGGTCGCAGGCCCGGTAAACCTCGGCAACCCCGGGGAGTTCACCATCCTGGAGCTGGCGCAAAAAGTCATCGACCTCACGGGGTCGCAGTCCCGCATCATCCACCGGCCGCTGCCGGAGGACGACCCGAAGCAGCGCCGCCCGGACATCGCGCAGGCGAAGGAGAAACTCGGCTGGGAGCCGACGGTTTCGCTGACCGAGGGGCTGCGGCGCACGATCCCGTATTTCGAGACCTTGCTGTCCACGCTGCCGCCGGGCTTGATGGTGCACGGACGCTGACGAGGCGTTGGAGACGCATCATCGAGATGATGCCTACACAGGACACGAGCATGGACACCGAGAAAGCAGCCGCCGACGCAACGGCGATCTGGGACGAACGCTATGAGAAAGGGGAGCACGTCGGGTCCCAGGCGGTGATCGAGGGGGACCCGATCGACTTCACCCAGCACAAGTTCCTGTACCAGCACGCCGTCGCCAAGCCGCTCACCGGGTCGCTCGACGGCTGGTCGGTGGACAGCATCGCCCGGCAGTTCTTCAACCCACCACCCGCCCGCGTGCTGGCCATCGGGTCGGGCATGGCGTTCCTGGAGGAGTACCTGGTCGCGCAGAACTACGCCCAGCACGTCACGGCCTACGAGATGTCGCGCACCGCCATCGAGGGTGCCCGCGCCCGGGTGGCGGACAAGGAGTACGCGGCCCGGCTCGACCTGCGCTGCGGCGACGTGCTGACGGAGGACCTGCCGACGGCCGGCTTCGACGCGGTGTTCGTGCAGGCGGCGATCCATCACTTCGATCAGATCGAGGCGATGTACGCCCTGATGCACCGGGTGCTGAAGCCCGGCGGCCTCCTATGGTTCGACGAGTACATCGGCCCCGACCACCACATGTATGAGCCGGAGGTGCTGGCGATCATGGACGAGGTGAACGACTGCCTCGCCCCGCAGTACCGCTGGGACGTGCTGGCGAAGCACACCCGCACCATGGTGCCGCGCCCGTCGCTTGAGTTCATGATGGGGCATGACCCGTCGGAGGGGGTGCATGCGTCCCGCATCCTGCCGCTGACCTACCGATGGTTCGACGTGGTCCACCGCCAGGACTACGGCGGCGCGATCATGCGGCCGTTCTTCACCGGCATCCTGCCCAACTTCGATTGGTCCGATCCCCGGGACCAGACGGTGGCCCGGCTGATCATTTTGATCGAGCAGATGCTGACCCGGCAGGGCGTGCTGCCGAACTACCACACCGCCCTCGTCGGCCGCCGCCGCGAGCAGCCGCTGCCGCCGCTGACCGCGGCGGAGGATCATCGGATCAACTATGCCGACTGGCCGGGCCTCGCGGCCAAGCCTGCCTCCGGCGGGCGGCTCAAGCGGCTCTTCACCGGTAGGTGAGGTCAGGTCAAAGACTTCGTCCCGCCCGAAAAGCATCCTCACCGGGCGGCGCGCTAGAGGACTTGATCGACAACGCCTGCCGTCAGCAGCTCCGCCCTAATCAGGTCATAGGCGGCGGCAGGCATTTGAAAGGTATCGAACTTCACTGACATCCGCCGTATCTTGCCGCCCGCGAAATCCAACGCGGTGCTGCCGAAGAGGCCGCTCCGGTCGAGGCCGGTGCCTGCATAAGGTCCGCCTGCCTTCCACTCGAAACCGCCGCCCGCAGCGCTGCCGACGATGTGAACAAGCGTCGAGCCCCGACTATCCGGCAACAGGTTCAGCACCGCCTCGAAAAACGACCGCAGCAGGCGTAGGCCCCTGATCTGGATCGTCTGGTCGAAGTTGCCGTAGAAGGCCGGCCCTTGATGGATGACGGGGTTCACGTAAAGCGCATCCTCGGTGAAGAAGCTCAGCACGTCGCCAACGCTGCCTTGGCTCAGGGCGTCGGCAAGCTCCTTGACGAGGTTGGCCATCGCGGGCGACGCCGACGCGCGGCCATCGACGCCCGAAGCGAGGGCGACGTTGCTGGGCGGCGCGGGAGGCGGAGCCGAAAGCGGAACGCCGCCGGGATGGACAGCCCCGAACGGCACCGCGACGCCGCTCGCCGTGCCACCGCCGGTGATGTCCGCTTGCCCGAGTTCGCGCGAGTCCCAGTAATCGAGGTTTCGCGAGATGAACCCGTTGCTCATGCCGATGACGCTTTGGATCGTGATCCCGTTCGTCGAGAAGAAGGTGTTCCGGGGAAAGACGTGCTCGACCACGGCGCCGTAGCGCAGGTCGCCGGTGACATGGTGGATCTTCGAGGATCGCCCAGGACCAAGGACGCTGCCGAACGCCCCGAGGAGGGCCGTGAAGCCCCCCGCGAACTGCTGGTAGCCTTCCAAGTCGGTACCGATGATCGCGTCCTGGAACACGAGCAGATCCGATTGCAGGAAATGCGACAGGAAACCTGGGATGTCGGCCAGATCAAGGCTGTCATAGACGGACCGGAAGAACGCCCAAGCCTCTTCCTGCCGTATCTGCGACTTGATCTCTTGCGGCAAGCTGGATTGTTCGGGCGACGGAGCGGCCGCGAACGCTTTTGCAGCCGTCAGGCCGGTCAGCGCAGCCGTTGCACCCGACATGAGCGCGGACGCCATTCCGAAACGCAACGCTGAACGTCGGTCCAGTCCGCCCATCCCGTCACGCCGCGCAGATATCCTCACTCCGGGAAACATCATCCATACCTCCTGCCGACTTGAACTTTCGCCCTTACTGACACAAGCAAGTGATACGGAATCCTCTCGAAAGGAGACCCAAACGCGCTGCCGTAACTGCTGCACGCACGTCGCTGATGGTTGAAACCACTGCAACCCTGCTTCGTTTGTCTCAACCAATACCGCAACATCAAAGATTACGAAGCCGGGTTGCAAAAGACATGCCTTGCCAACTCAGTTTCACTGTTCGGGCCTTACTCCAGGCCGCGTGCATGCTCCTGGTTGCGGGACGCTTGGTTCGTGGGGCTGAAAACCGCTTTCCAGGTCGCGGAGGCAACGGTGCGGACGCCGCCAGGTTTCCAGCGGAGCGCCGGCGCCTCGACCAGGTGCCAGGACAGCACGGCGAGCGGCAGGGTCAGCACCATGCAGGTCGCGATGGGATACTCGTTGCGAGGCATGGCGGCGATCACGATCTGCTGGACCGGGAACGCATACAGGTACATGCCGTAGGAGAAATCCCCGAACCGCCCGGCCCGGCGCAGCACCGGCATCGACATGCGGCCGAAGCAGATGACCATGTAGGGCAAAGTCACCCATTCGATGGGCAGGTTCCACCAGCTATACCAGCTGGCGACCATCCAGTTCAGCGTGTAGCCGAGCAGGGCGAAGTCGGCCCGGTAGAAGTTCGGCGCCCGGTCGCCCAGCAGCCGGTACAGGCCGCCCAGGAAGAAAAACGGCACCTGGACCAGCATGTACTTGACGTCGGTGTTGTAGAAGATGATCGGCAGGCCCTCGTAGCCGTAGAACAGCCACATGCCGGCGACGCCCGCGGCGACCCCGCCGGTCCCGAGCGCCCACAGCCGCGGCCGCCGCGGCAGCAGGGCCAGCAGCGGCACCGTCAGGTAGCACAGCGCCTCGGGGAACAGGCTCCACAGCGAGCCGTTGACGGCGCCGTTCAGCCGCATGCCCTCGAACACGCCGGGGAGGTAGAGCCGCTGGAACAGCCACATGTTCTGCAAATACTTGAGCACCTCGCCGTTGTGCAGGTAGGCGCCGAGCGGCAGGTTGCTGAGCCGGGGGCCGAGGATGTAGGCGGTGGCGAGCACGCAGGCGATCAGGCCGGGGAAGATGCGCAACGCCCGCTTGGCCAGGAACGACGGCAGGTTCGGCGTGCGCTGCCAGCTTCCGGTCACCATGTAGCCGCTGATGGCGAAGAAGATGTCGAGGCCGATGCGCGCGAACGGCACGCCCCAGAAGCCCGGCCCGGCCGGCGTCGCCAGGACCCAGCCATGCCCGTAGATTACCATCCCCGCCGCGAACAGCCGCAGGGCGTCGAAGTTGTTGTCCCGGTGCTCCATCGTCATCTCGGCTGTATCGCGGCTGCATGTCTCGAATGCACGGCGACCGACTGCACCGCCTGTTCCCAGCGGGGCGACAGCGCCGCCGACTGGTAGAGCGCCGCCTGGCGCAAGCCGCGGTCGCGCATCTCGGACAGCACCCCGGTCTCCCGCGGCAGCTCGACCAGGCGGGCCAGGATCGTGGCCAGTTCCTCGTCGTCGTAGGGGTCGAAGTACTCGGCGGCGTCGCCGTACACCCAGCGGTGCACCGGGATGCCGCTCGCGACCAGCGGCACGCCGCACGCCATGCCCTCGACGCCGCTGTAGTCGAACCCCTCCGCCCGGCTGGGGGCGACGACTAGGTGCGCCATCGAGTACAGCACCCGCAGCTCCGCGAGCGGCACGCCGGACACGTGGTAGGCGCCCTCCCGCACCAGCAGCTTCAGCTCGGCCAGCTCCGCGTCGGAGCGCCAGCCGGGGTTGGCGACGATCAGGAGCTGCATCGGCGCCCGGGTCATGCGGCGCGCGATCTCGAAGCCGCGGAACAGGCGGAGGTAGTTCTTGCGCGGCTCCAGCGTCGAGACGGCGATGATGAGCTTCGGCAGCGGCGCGTCCGGCGCTTCCCTCCGGCCGCCGGCGGGCGCCGTCGCCGTGCTGGCCCGGCGGCGCAGGATGGTGCGCAACTCGCCTTCCGCCCGCACGTCGGGGCGGTACTCGGGGGCAACCAGCGCCGGGATGGTGTGGACGCGCCCTTCGCTCTCAGGGAACAGGTGCAGCACGTCCTCCCGTACCGGCTCGCTGTCGCAGAAGAAGTGCGCGCCCTGGTCCATGTTGCGCTTCAGCATGCGGGCGTGGCTGTTGGTGTGCGGCCAAGGCTCGCCGATGGTGTGCGGGCTGAGCAGCGGCAGTGCGTCGTAGTAACGCACCATGAACTGCGTGCCCGGCGTCACGCGGTACGGCGACACGGTGGCCGCGAAGAACACGTCCCACCCGGCCGTGTTGAGCCGACGCTGGAACGGCAGCGGCAGCAGCGACAGGCTGCGCGCGTTCTCGTGGCCCAAGGCGGTCGCAAAAAATTCGGCACGGGACAGCAGGCCGCGGTCGGAGGGCGGCAGCGTGTTGTCGAACAGCTTCATCCACAGGTAGTCCTCGAACAGCACGGGGTCGATGGGCAGGTCGAGCTGCTCCTCCCGCTGCGCGAGGCTGAGGATGGTAGTCACGTGGTGCATGCGCCGGCGGATCGGGCCGGGCAGCAGGAACGACAGGCCGGGCGGCGCGTGGTGGCGCTTGGTGTCCTGGCTGATCAGCACGCGCGCCTGCTGCAGGGTGCGGTCGAACGGCGTCTGCCCGGCGATGGAGCGCCGCGGCGGCCCGGCGAAATGGATGCCGGAGGCGAGGCCGCCGAGCCGCCCCAGCCGCATGTCCGAGAACAACTGGAACAGCAGCCGGGTCTCCTGCGGGATGCCGGCGAAGCCCTCGTAGCATGGGCGCAGATCGACCAGGACGGACGGGCGCTGCAAGGTTGGGCGCTGTAAGGTCAAGCCGGCGCCCGGGCGTCGAGGACCGGGCTGTCGCGGTGATGGGCGAGCACCATGAACCCGGCCGCGATCAGCGCCGCCGCGTCCTCCGTCCGGCTCGGCCGGACCCAGCGAGCGCCGGGCCGCAAGGCTGCGAGCGCCGCCGTGGGATCGAGGGCCGCGCCGCCGACCAGTAGCTCGCACGGCCCGTCGCCGGGGACTCCATGGCCCAACCGCGACGCCAGGGCGGGCGGCACGTCGTCGCACACCCGAACGGACAGCCGCGCGAGGCGGGGCGCCACGTCGGCGATGCTGCGCCGCTGGCCTGCGGGCAGCCCCTGCAGGATGGCGCCGGCCAGGACCTGCGCCTCCGTATCGGCGCCGCAATCCGGGCAGGGGAGGGGAGGTGCGGAGGCGAACCGTCCGCAGACCCGGCACGACCACTGGCCCAGCACGCCCATCAGCGCCGACCGGGCGGCGTCCTCGCTGAACCGGCGGCGCAGCACGGCCTGGGCCGCCGTCGCCATCGCGGCGCAGCGTGCGGGGTTTCGATACAGGGCGACGATGCCCTCGGCGAAATCGGCGGCGGTCTCGGCGATCCAGGCCTCCGCGCCGTGGACCAGGCCCAGGCCCTCGTTGCCCACCGGCGTCGTGACGACCGGCACGCCTTCCTGGAGGCTGGCGACGATCTTGCCCTTCACCCCGGCGCCGTAGCGCAGCGGGTTCACCGACAGTCGGGACTGCGCGTAGAGCGGCGCCACGTCCGGGACGAAGCCGGTGACGGTCACGCGCCGGCTGGCCAGGTTTTCCACCGCGGGCGGCGGGGCGTTGCCGACCAGCAGCAGGCGCACGTCCGGCAGTGCGGCCCAGACCAGCGGCATGATGTCCCGCGCCAGCCAGGCCGCGGCATCGACGTTGGGCAGGTGGTTGTAGCCGCCGACGAAGATCAGCGCGTCCCGCTCGGAAGCGGGGCCGGGTCGGGCCAAAGGGGTGGCGGGCAGGATGTAAGGCGGGATCGCGTGCACCTGCGCCTCCGGCACGTCGGCGCGGATCGCCGCCGCCTCCTCCTTGCTCGGCGTCATCACCCGGTCTGCCCCGGCGAAGATGCGGGTCTCAATCCGCTTCAGGCGCTTGCTCTCGGCGAGCGCGTGCGGATCGCCCTCCAGCTCCCAGCGACGGCGTTCGCGCAGGTGGTGTAGGTCGTGCGTGTAATATAGGACTGGCGCCCGCGTCTCCGCCCGGATCAGGTCGAGGATCGGGCCGGTCACGTCGGGCCGGGCGGTCCAGACAAGGTCGAGCTGCCGTCCGTGCACCCGCAGCCAGCGGTCCAGCGTCTCGGGCGCGTGCAGCACCTCGATGCCGTCCTGCTGCAAGGCGGCGGTGTAGGGCTGGGTGGGCGCGCTGTCGAAGGCCGGGCAGAAGATGACCTGGTAGCCCATGTCCTGCAGCAGATGCAGGTATTGATGGAGAGTGACGCCGCCGGCGTTGCGGTCCCATTCCGGCACGCGGTCGTCGATCACCAACGCGATGCCTGCGGGCGCCGGGCGGCTGCGGACTTGCAGCTCCGGCGCGTTCGGCAAAGGCTGGCCCAGCAGCGTGCGCGCCCATTTGGCGCAGAACTTCGCATGGTTCGCCTGGCTGTGCCGGTCCCGCGCCTCCGTGCCGTAGGAGTTGCTGCCATGGTGCACGACGGCGCTGGCGGGCTGATAGACCACGCGCCAACCGCGGTCATGGAGCGCGAAGGCCAGGTCGAACTCCTCGTAGAACGCGGGGGCAAAGCGGTCGTCGAACCCGCCTGCCCGCTCGAACGCCTGCCTGCGGACCAGGATACAGGCGCCGACCGCCACGTCCACGTCGCGGACGAAGTTGAGTTCCGGCGCCGCCGGGTTGCGCCCGGCGCCATAGGGCAGGCCCCAGCCATGGCGGAGCACGGCGCCGCCGGCTTCCTGCACCGTGCCGTCCGGGTTCAGCAGCTTGGCGCCGACCAGGCCCACCAGCGGGTCGGCGTCGGCGAGGCGCACGAGCGGCGCCAGCCAGTCCGGCTGCACCGCCGTGTCGTTGTTGAGAAACACGATATGCCGCCCCAGCGCCGACCCGGCCGCGTTGTTGCAGCTTCGCAGGAACCCGAGGTTGGCGGCGTTCTCGATGATGCGCAGGCCCGGCACGCGCTCCCGCAGCAGGGGCGCGATGCGCCCGGCCGGCTTGTCGTCGGCGACGATGACCTCGTAGCGCACCGCGTCGCCGCCATGCAGCATGACGGCTTGCAGGCAGCGCAGGGTGTCGGCGTAGTGGCCGTAAACCGGCACGATGATTGAGACGTCGGGGATCGAAACGTCGGGCGCAGGCTCGATGGGAAAGCAGACTGCCGGCGGCACGCCGGCGCCGGGCGCCTGGCTTGGCGACACCGGGAGGCCTGCGGCCCGGCCGACCTCCAGCCAGTGCGCCAGCGGATCGGCGCCGGGAGACAGGCCGTGCTGGGCGCGGTACCAGGCGATGTCGAACAGCGGATGCGGGCTCAGCCCGTCGCGAACGCCACGGTGCCACCAGTGCAGCAAAGGATCGAACGCCGGGCCGTCGCCGTGGTCCAGCGTAAGCGCGCGGGCGTCCAGCATCGGGTTCGGGTCGCGCCCGGCCGCCCGGCCGATTTCGATCCAATGGGTCAGGGCGTCGCGCCCGGCGGCATCCGGGTTCTGCGCCAAGTACCAGTCCACGTCCAGGAACGGGTTCGGGTCGAGGCCGCGCGCCGCGCCCTCCCGCTGCCAGTGCAGCAGGGGGTTCTCCCCGCCCTCCGCGACGGCGGGGTTGCGGGCGAGGAACCAGGCCGTGTCGAAATAGCGGTTCGGCATGGCGCCGGACTGCGCGCCGACCCAGGCGTAGTGGGCGGCCGGGTCATGGCCCGCCGCAGCCAGGCCGGGATGGTTCGCCAGGTAAAACACCGCGTCGAACAGCGGCGAGGCGCGCAGGGCGGCGGCCTCCGCAGCCCGCCGGGCACGCAGGCGGCGATGGGCCGCAAGGTCCCCGGACAGCGCCATCCCGGCCAGGCGCAGCGCGCGCCGCACGCCGCGCCCAAGCCACGGCGCGTAGCGGCCCACCGCGCGGACGGGAGCGGCGAAGCACCATGAGGCAGATCGGTAGGTCGCTGCCTGCAGCGCCTCCGCCCGCGCCAGCGCCGCCCGGGCCACGCCGAGTTCGGCCTCCCGGCCGGCGAGCACCTGGTGCACCCGCTCCCAATCCGCGGCACGGGCGGCGAGCATCGCCAGCAACTCGGCGGCGTGGGCGTCGCGCTGGGCCACCTGATCCTTCAGGGCCGCATGGTAGGACCAGGCATCTTCCAGCTCGGCCCGGGTCTCGGCGGCCTCGCGGCCTAGCGCGTCGAGTCCCACGAGCTGTGCATCGCGGGCCGCGAGCTGCTCGGTGAGCCGTGCAGCCTCAGCCGCAGCAAAGGCCTTGGCCTGCGCTTCGGCGTCCCGGGCGCCGCGCAGCGCCGCGATCTCGGCGGCATAGCCGGCGTTGCGCGCCTCCGCCCGCTGCTGCGCGGCGATGGCCTGGGTTTGCTCGAAGTGGTCCATCCAACGCTCGCCCAGCAGGGCGAAGCGCTCCCGAACGGCCGAGGCCGCGTCGCCCAGGCGGCACAGCGCCAGCACGTCCTCCGGCGCATGGGGGCCGACGGCGAGGACGCCGAGGCCGTGGCTGTGCAGGAACTCGAACCCCGGATGCGCCGCCTGCAGCTCCCGCCACAGGCGCCAGACGCCGAAGTCGCCGCGCCGCTCGTTGGTATCGTGGAACAGCACCACGGCGCGAGGGGACAGCTTGGGGCGCCAGGACTCGAAATCCCCGCGCACCGCGTCGTAGGTGTGGAAGCCGTCGATGTGCAGCAGGTCGATGGAGCCGTCGGCGAAATGCGGCAGCGCCTCCTGGAAGGTGCAGCGCAGCAGCTCGGAAAATCCGGCGTAGCGCGCGTCGTGGAAGCGCCGCAGCGCCTCGAACACCGCGTCGCCGTAGTGGCCGGCGTGCTCGTCGCCCTGCCAGGTATCGACGGCGTAGCACCGGGCGTCGATGCCGTACTGGGCCACGGCCTCGCAGAACGCCGCGTAAGACACGCCGTTGTGGGTGCCCAGCTCGACAATCACGCTGGGGCGGCAGGCGGCGACAACCCAATGGGCGAACGGGATGTGGCCGTACCAGGTGCTGGCGACCCCGACGAGCGCCGGACGCAGGAACACCGGGTCCAGCGCGGGGTCACGCAGCAGCACCAGCGTGTCGGCGGTGGACGGGTCGAGCCGCGGCGGATCGGTCAGGCTTTGGTCCAGAACCCGGTTCCAATTCAGGAAGTTGGCGTGGTGCAGCGACTTGGGACTGAAACCAGATTCCCCCAAGCTTGGCAACCGGGGCGGGCATGGCGGGGTGCCGTCACCACGGTCGCGGGCGTCGCGGCGGCGCGAGCTGAAGCTGATGGTCTCCGGCGATGAGGTTCGGGTTGAGGAACGGGTCGTCGTCCGCGGCGGCGCCCCAGGTCGCGCGGTACAGCGCCTGGTCCGCCAGGAAGCGCGCCTGCCGGGCCGGGTCAGCCGCGTCCTCCCCACGGGTCTCGCCTTCCAGATGCAGCAGCACGGCATGCGGCGTCCAGATCACGCGCAGCCCGGCGGCGCGCACGCGCTGGCATAGGTCCACGTCGTTCCAGGCGACCGGCAACTGCTCGTTCATGCCGCCCACCTGCGCCCAGGTGTCAGCCCGGATGGCGAGGCATGCGGCCGTCACCGCCGACACGTCCCGGGTCGCCGCCAGTTGGCCGAGGTAGCCCGGCGCATCCCGCGGCGCCCCGCGCAGCACATGCGTCGCACGTCCGGCCGGACCCAACGCCATGCCGCCATGCTGCAAGGAGCCGTCGCGGTAGAGCAGCCGCGCGCCAACCGCGCCCACGCCCGGCTGCACGGCGTGGGCCACCATCGCACGCAGCCAGCCGGGGTCGGTCAGCTCCACGTCGTTGTTGAGCAGCAGCAGCACCTGGCCCTGGGCGCGGCGCGCGGCGGCGTTGTTCATGGCGGAGAAGTTGAACGCGCCGGGGAACGGCAGCACCTGCGCCCGCGGGTCGGCGCCGAGATCGGCCAGCAGCGCCAAGGCGGCTGGGTCGGTGCTGCCGTTATCGACGACGATCAGCTCAAGCGCCGGGTAGTCGGTCGCGCGCAGCACGCCGCGGGCGGCGACGGCCAGCAGGTCGGCCCGGTTGCGGGTCGGCATGATGACGGTGACGGGCGGCAGCGGGTCCGGCGGCGCGAACGGCGGCGGCGCGGGCGGATCGGGCGGCGGCGGCGAGGCGCGGTGGCACAGCACGGCGGGCACGTGGCGGATGCGGCCCGGGCCTGCGACGGCGGCGGCGCGACGGGCGAGGTCGTAAGCCTCATGCGGCGCCGCGGCCGGATGGAGGCCGCCAAGCTCGACGATCAGCTCGGTCCGATACAGGGCAAGCTGGCCGATCACGTCGATGGCCTGCATGGCGTCCGGGCTGAAATCCGGCTTGAACCGCGGCGCGCTGCGACGGCCGGCGGGATCGGCCTGATCCTCGTCGGTGAACACCAGCAGCGTGTCGGGATCAAAGGCCGACAGCGCCTCAAGCAGCGCGGTGGGCGGCAGCGTGTCGCCGGGTTCGAGCAGGCCGGCGACCGTGCCGGTCACGGAACGTAAGGCGAGGTTGAGCGCCTCGATAGCCGGGGTCAGCGGCGGCAGATCGACGACGGCGATGCGGGGATCGGCCAAGGCCAAGGCCATGACGGCGCGGCGCGGCCAGGGCGAGTGCAGACGGCAGGCCAGGCGCAGCTCCCAATCCCCGTGCACCTGCGCCTGCAAGGACGCGGCGGAGCGCAGCACGGCCTCCATCTCGCTGTCGCCCGCCCGCATGGCGAGGCCGACTCGCGGACCCGGCAGCGCAGCGACGTCGGACAGCACGCCCGGCGGCGCGGTATCATGGGTCTCGACCCAGAAGGCGTAGGCAACGGGATCATCGGGCGGCACGTCCGGGAACAGGCCCGGCAGCAGCGGCGAGCGCGCCCGCACCGGGGCGGCCTCGGCGACCGCGACCAGGAGTTCAGCCCGTTCCAATCCTTCCACGGTCTTGGCCAGAGCGTCCGAAACAGGGTCACCGCCGGATCCGAACGCCTGGGCGGCCACCCTGGCGGCGAAGGCGGCGTCGGCAGGGGCGTCGCCCGGGCCGTGCAGGGCGGTGAACTCGGCGGTGGCCGCCAGGACCCGCGCCAGGGCAAGCAGGTCTGCCCCGTCCCGCCGCGCCGCGACCAGAGCGGCCAGCCCCGCCGCGTCCGGGTCCCGCCCGAGCGCCGCACGGTGCAGGCGCAGGAGCGGCCCGCCGACCGCAGGGGCATCCTCCGCGGACGTGAACGGTGTCGAGCCGGGCAAGGGGGGCGGCATGCGCCGTGTATGCAGAAGCCTCGGAAGCCAGGCAAGCCGCTGCCGGCCTTCCAAACATGGAGAGGCCGGCAGCGTTGGGCGGCGTCTAGCGGTCGGTGGTGCTGGGGCTGACGTTGGTGTCGGTCGTGCGGGCCTGCTGGGCCTGGCGCGCCGACTTGTTGGCGTTGTGGCGGCCGACCACGCAGCCCGCGGCGGCGCCCAGCACCCCATGGCCCGCGACATGCCCGGCGACGCCGCCCACGGCCGCGCCCTTGATGCATCCCGCCGCCTGCGCCGGGGCGAGGCCGCCGAGCAGGAGGGCAAGGGCGCCGGTCGCGATCAAAAAGGTCTTCATGAAGCAGCTCTCCTGGGTTTGATGGCAGCTCAACGCGCGTCGGCGCGAAAGGCTCCCGCGACGGACTGGCTCGGCCGCGATTCCCGGGTTTCCTGCAGGGCCAGCAGGCCCAGCACGCCGGCGAACCCCGCCGCGGCGAGCGCCAGCAGCGCCGGGCCGTTGCCGAAGCGGTCCGCCACCAACCCGGACAACGCGGTGCTCAGCGTGGCGCCGGCGCCAACAGCCAGGCCAAGCAGCCCCATGCACAGGTTGAAGCGCCGGGTCCCGCGGGTCAGGTCGGCGGCGACCAGCGGCAGCAGCACGCCGAACACCGCGGCGCTGATGCCGTCGAGCGCCTGCACCATGACGACGTAGGCAGGATGAGCGTCGAGCGCCAGCAGCACGCCGCGCACCGGGAGCGCCGCGAAGCCCAGCAGCAGCAGCGGGCGCCGGCCCCAGCTGTCGGCCGTGCGGCCCACCAGCGGCGACAGCCCGGCCACGATGGCCTGCGGCACCACGACGCAGGCCGCGATCACCAGGTTGGCGCCCGCGCCGGTGCTGCGCGTGACCTCGTTGGCGATCAGCGGCAGCATGGCGGCATTGGACAGGTGGAACAGCCCGACGCAGCCCGCGAACACCAGCAGGCGCCGGTCGAGCAAGGCCCAGATGGCGCCGGGCAGGCCGCGGGTCTCGGCCGCGATCTGGGCGGTCCGTGGCTCGGCCGCGGGCGGCGGCAGGGAGCGCAGCGTCAGCAGGCCCAGCGCCATCAGCACGGCGGTGGCCCAGAACACGCCGGCGCCGGACACGTAGGTGCCGATGGCGCCGAGCGCCACCGCGGCCACTGCGCTGCCGATGGAGGACCAGCGCGCGTTCCGCCCCAGCCGGACGCCCAGCCCGCCGCGCCCGGCCAGTTGCAGGCTGACCGCTGCGATGGCCGGGCCGATCATGCAGCTTGCGAAGCCGTGCAGGACCTCGGCCCCCAACACCGACAGCCAGGTGGAGGAGGCGGCGAACAGCAGCGCGCTGAGCGCGACCGCGATGCCGCCCAGCGCCACGGCGAGGCGCTTGCTCCGCATCGCATCGACCAGCGCCCCGGCCGGAAGCTGGCTGAGCATCGCGACGACCGTGCCGAGGCTGAGCGCCTGGCCGATGTCGGCCTGCGTCCAGGCCTGCGCCGTGAGATAGACGGCGATGAAGGCGCCGAACCCGGTCTGGCTGCTGGCGACCAGGGCGTTCAGCGCATCGAGGCCGCGGGCGCTCCGCATCATCAGCGGCGGTCCCGCCCCCGGCCGGGGAGGACGGGCCAGCCTCACGGCGGAGGACTCGCGAGCACGACCGGCGCCACCGCGGGCTTGTACTCGGGCACGGCGCCGATCTCGTCCGCAGGCAGCATCAGGGTGACGGCGCCGTCGGCCGGGTTGAAGCGCAGGCCGCGCCAGGCCACGGCAATGCGGCGCTGGCCCAGGCCCATGAAGCCGCCCACGTCGATCACCGCGGCGCGGGTCTGCCCGTACTGATCGACCAGCACATCGACGATGCGCCCGCCCGCCTTGCCGGTCTGGTCCAGCACCTGCCGACCGAGGATCGGCGAGACGATGTTGGCGTCCAAGGGCTGCTGCACCACGGGTGCCATGGCGGCCTCCTGCGCTGCCGCAGGCGCGGCCATCAGCAGCAGCGCGGCGATGACTGGTTTCATGGCCTCATCGCCTTCTGCACGTTCGCTTCTCATAACAATTTGGTGAGCGAGGGGTTCGGTTGTCAACAGGAATGACGGACCCTAGGCTGCTGCCAAGCCAAGGGATGCAGCGATGGACCATCATGCGGGCGCCACGGAGTACGCCTCCGGCAAGATGCTGGCCGCGGCGCGGGACGGGGTGGGGCTGATCACCTTCAACCAGCCGGAGAAGCGCAACGCCATGTCGGTCGAGATGTGGGACGGCCTGGCCGCGATCCTCGACGCCTGGGAGTTTGCCCCCGCCGTCCACGCCGTCGTGCTGGCGGGCGCGGGGGACAAGGCGTTCGTCTCCGGCGCCGACATCAGCCAGTTCGAGCGGAGCCGGGGCAACGCGGAGGCGCAGAAGGAGTATGACCAGCTGACAAGCGCCGGGCGGGCCAAGCTCGCCGCGTTCGGCAAGCCGGTGATCGCCCGCATCCAGGGCTTCTGCCTGGGCGGCGGCCTGGGCATCGCGCTGCAGGCGGACATCCGGGTCGCCGCCGAGGGCAGCACGTTCGGAGTCCCGGCGGCGAAGCTCGGCATCGCCTACGGGTTCGACATGGTGCGCCGCTTGGTTTCGCTCGTCGGCCCCGCCCATGCCGCCACGCTGCTGTTCACCGGGGAGCGGATCGGCGCGGCCGAGGCCGCCCGCACCGGCCTGGTGAACCAGGTGGTGCCGCCGGCGGCGCTGGAGGAGACGGTCGCGGCCATCGCGCGTGGCATCGCCGCCAACGCGCCGCTGTCGATCACCGGCATGAAGCTGATCCTCCGGCAGGCCACCCTCGATCCCGCCGAGCGCGACATGGACGCGGTGGCCCAGGCCGTCGCGGCATGCTTCGACAGCGCGGACTACACCGAGGGCCGGACCGCCTTCATGGAGAAGCGCAAGCCGGTGTTCCGGGGCGCGTAATTTCGGGGCGCGTGGCAGGCTACTTCTCGACGAACGCCTTTTCGATCACGTATTCGCCCGGCGTGCTGCTGCTGCCCTCGTGGAAGCCGGCACGGTCCAGCAGGGCCACCATGTCGGACAGGAAGGCCGGGCTGCCGCACAGCATCATGCGGTCGCCCGCAGGGTTGATGGGATCGAGGCCCAGGTCGGCGGTGAGCTTGTCCGTTTCCAGCAGGGTCGTGATGCGGCCGTGGTTGCGGAACGGCTCCCGAGTCACAGTGGGGTAGTAGAGCAGCTTGCCGCGCACCAGCTCGCCCATCAGCTCGTCCCCCGGCAATCGGGCGACGAGTTCCTCGCCGTAGGCGAGTTCCGCGATCTCCCGGCAGGCATGCACCAGCACGATGCGCTCGAACCGGTCATACACGTCGGGGTCGCGGATGATGCTGGCGAACGGGGCGAGGCCGGTGCCGGTGCCCAGCAAGTAGAGGCTGCGGCCCGGCGTCAGGCTGTCCTGCACCAGCGTGCCCACCGCCTTGCGCCCGACCAGCAGGGGATCGCCCGGCATCATATGCTGGAGGCGGGAGGTCAGCGGGCCGTTTGGCGCCTTGATGCTAAAGAACTCAAGCTGCTCGTCGTAGTGGGCACTGGCCATGCTATAGGCGCGCAGCAGCGGCTTGCCGTCCACCTCCAGCCCGATCATGGTGAACTGGCCGGACAGGAAGCGGAACGCCGGGTCGCGCGTCGCGGTGAAGCTGAACAGCGTGTCGGTCCAGTGGCGAACGCCGGTGACGGTTTCGGCAAGCAGGTTGGACATGAGGGTTCCCTGAACGCGGTCCCGGTATGAGAGCGGCTTGTGCTGCACTGCATATGGGGCGAAGTCCACAGCCTTGCAGCCTCGGCCTGCCATGCCGACGGGCCGGGCTAGCCGCGTGCGCCGATCCGGGCCATGAAGCCGCCGCATGAAGCCCACGTCCCCCGCCGCCCTGCCGGACCCCACGCGGGAGATCGCGTTCGACCTGCTGGCCGCCGTGCTCGACCGCCGCCGCCCGCTGGAGGAGGCGCTGGACGCCGCCGGCCCGGCCGAGCCGCGGGACCGGGCGGCGGCGCATCGGCTCGCGGCTTCGGTGCTGCGGCGGCTCGGGTCGCTCGACGCGGTGCTGGAGCCGTTCCTGACCCGGGCGCCGCCGGACGGGGTGCGGCACGTGCTGCGGTTGGGAGCGGCCGGGCTGCTGCTGCTGGACACGCCGCCGCACGCCGCGGTGGCGACGGCGGTGGCGCTGGCCCGCGCCCGGCGGCTCGCGCCGTTTGCCGGGCTGGTCAACGCGGTGCTGCGCCGGGTGTCCGAGGCCGGCCCGGCGGCGCTCGACGGGCTGGACGGCCCGCGGCTCGACACGCCGCCTTGGCTTTGGGCCAGCTGGGGCGCCGATGCCCGGGCCATCGCGGAGGCGCACGGGCACGAGGCGCCGCTCGACCTGTCGCTCCGCCCCGGCGCGGAGGCGCCGCCGGGCGGGACGCTGCTGCCGACCGGGTCGGTGCGGTGGCCCGCGGGCACGCGGGTGCAGGACCTGCCGGGCTTCGATGGCGGCGCGTTCTGGGTGCAGGATGCCGCCGCCGCCCTGCCCGCCGCTCTGCTGCACGCGCAGCCCGGGGAGCGCGTGGCCGACCTGTGCGCCGCCCCGGGCGGCAAGACCGCGCAGCTGGCCGCGGCCGGCGCGCGGGTCACGGCGGTGGAGCGCGACGCCTCCCGCCTGCGCCGCCTGCACGAGAACCTGGCCCGCCTGCAGCTCGACGTGGAGGTGGTGCAGGCCGATGTCACGTCTTGGACGCCGCCGGCGCTGTTCGACGCCGTGCTGCTGGACGCGCCGTGCAGCGCCACCGGCACCATCCGCCGCCACCCCGACGTGGCCCGGCTGAAGCGCCCGCGCGACGTGGCGGAGCAGGCGGCCGGGCAGGACCGGCTGCTGGCGGCGACGACGGCCCTGCTCCGCCCGGGCGGGCGGCTGGTCTATGCCGTGTGCTCATTGCAGCCGGAGGAGGGGCCGGGCCGCGTCGCCGCCCTGCCGGGCTTGCGCCCCGACCCGTTCACCGCGGCGGAACTGGCGGGCTTGCCCGAGGCGCTGACGCCCCAGGGCACGCTCCGCACCCATCCGGGCCTGTGGCCGGAGCGCGGCGGCATGGACGGGTTCTTCGCGGCGCGCTTCGTCCGGGCCTGACGCCTATCTGTACGCCCCGGTATGATCGCTTGCATAATGGCTTGCGTCCCGCGTCCGCGGCTTTAGAACTCCCCCATGCTGCACCGTAACCCTGCATGAACCCTACATGGCCGCCCTCTCGGGTCGTCATGGCGCCGAGCCTGCTCGCCGCCGATTTCTCCCGCCTGGGGGAAGAGGCGGCGGCGGTCGAGGCGGCGGGCGCGGACTGGCTGCACCTGGACGTGATGGACGGGCACTTCGTGCCGAACATCTCGTTCGGGCCTTTGGTGCTGAAGGCGCTGCGCCGGCAGGTGCGCATCCCGTTCGACGTGCACCTGATGATCAGCCCCGCCGACCCCTACGTCCAGGCCTTCGCCGAGGCCGGGGCGGACCACATCATCGTGCACGCGGAGGCCGGGCCGCATCTGCACCGCACGCTGCAGCTGGTGCGCTCGCTCGGCAAGCGCGCGGGCGTCGCGCTGAACCCCGGCACGCCGGCGGACGCGGTGGCGCATGTGCTGGACGTGGCCGACCTGGTGCTGGTCATGACGGTGAACCCGGGCTTCGGCGGCCAGGCGTTCATCGAGGGGCAGCTCGCCAAGGTGGCGGAGGTCAGCGCCATGGTCGCCGGGCGGCCCATCGCGGTCGAGGTGGATGGCGGCATTACGCCGGAAACCGCGCCGCGGGCGGTCGCGGCCGGGGCGGGGGTGCTGGTGGCGGGAACCGCGGTGTTCGCGGCGAGGGACTATCGGGTGGCGATGGACGGGATGCGGGGCGGGGCATGATGGATCCACGGCGCTGGGCGCGGGATGCGCGCCGGGTCATGGCGGCGATTCCGGTGCTGCGGATGGGCCGGGTGCCGGACGCGCCGGCCTTGCCGGTGCGTGATCCCTGGCCGGGCGATCCCGCCCGCGGCGTCCGGCTGATGCAGGACGAGATGGTGCTGGGCGGCGCCGTGCACCGGCTGGCGCCCGGCGGCTGGGCGGGCACCCAAGGCCCCGAGTCGCTGCGCGCCGCGGCGCACGGCTTCACCTGGCTGCGCGATCTGCGCGCGCTCGGCACCGACGCCGCCCGCACCCGCGCCCGCACGCTGGTCGCCGACTGGATGGCGGCCTCTTCGCTGGAGCGGCTGGCGCGCCGCCCCGACGTGGCCGGCGCGCGGATCGCCGCCTGGCTGGGCCATTACGACTTCTTCGCCGCCAGCGCCGACGACACGTTCCGCACGCGGATGATGGGCCGCCTCGTGGCCGACGCCCGCATGCTGGCGGCCTCCATGCCGGTGGAGGAGTTGGACGCCCGCGCGCTCACGGCGCTGAAGGGCCTGATCGCCGCCGCGGTCGCGCTCCCGGACCACGCGGCGTTCCTGTCCCGCGCGCTGCGGCTGCTGCCGCAGGAGATCGCGCGCCAGGTGCTGCCGGACGGCTGCCATGTCGAGCGCAGCCCGGCCGCGCAGCTCGCCGCGCTGCAGGACCTGACCGAGATTCGCGCCCTGCTGCAGGCCGCCCAGGCGCATCCGCCCACCGCGCTGGCCTCGGCCATCGAGCGCATGGCGCCGGCGCTCCGCGCGTTCCGGCACGGGGATGGCGGGCTGGCGCTGTTCAACGGGGCGAAGGAGGAGCAGGCCGCCCTGATCGACCTCGTGCTCAACCAGACCGGCCGCGGCATCCGCGCGCCGGCCGGGCTGACGGAGGGCGGGTTCCACCGCTTGCAGGCTGGGCGCTGCGTGCTGGTCATGGATTGCGGCGCGCCGCCGCCGCCCGGCATCGACCGGCTGGCGCATGCCGGCACGCTGTCGATCGAGGTGTCGGTCGGGCGCGACCGCATGATCGTGAACTGCGGCGCGGCGCCTGCGGCCGGCCCGGCCTGGCAAGACGCGAGCCGGGCCACGGCGGCGCACTCCACCCTGGTGATTGCCGACACCAACTCGTCGGAGCTGCGCGCCTGCGGCATCGGACGCCATCCGAACCAAGTGGAGGTGCAGCGCCAGGAGGCCAACGGCGCGCATTGGCTGGAGGCGAGCCACGACGGCTACCTGGCCGCCTTCGGCGCGCTGCACCGCCGCCGCCTGTACATGGCCGAAAGCGGCGAGGACATCCGGGGGGAGGACGCGGTCGAGGGTGCCGCGGCGCAAGCCTACGCCGTCCGGTTCCACCTGCACCCCGCCGTGGGCGCCGCCCTGCAATCGGACCACGAGACGGTGCTGCTCCGCCTGCCCGGCGGCAGCAGCTGGCGCCTGCGGGCCGAGGGCGTGCAGATGTCGCTGGAAGAGAGCGTATACCTCGGCGGCCCCGACCCGCGCCCGGCGCAGCAGGTCGTGCTGGCCGGCAAAGCGGACGGCACGCAGCAGGTCAAGTGGGCGATCACCAAGGTGGCCTGAATGGCGGCCCAGCTGGCTGGCTCCCGATGATCCCGCGCATGCGCCACCTGGCGCTGGTGCAGCCGCGGGTCGGCATCGGCGACATGATTTGGCACCTGCCGCATATCCGGGCGCTGGCGCGGCACGTCGGGGGCCGTGTCACGCTGGTCACGCGCCCCCGGTCGATGGCGGACCAGTTCGTCGGGCCGGAGGACGGGGTGCACGGCATCCTGTATGTCGAGCGCGGCCAATGGAGTCCAGGCGGGCGGCACGAGGGCAACGCCGGGATGCTCCGCCTGGTCCGCGACCTGCGCGCCCTCGACTGCGACGGCGCGGTCTTGATGACGCGCAGCCGCAACCTGACGCTGGCCGTGCTGGCGATGGGCGTGCGGCACCGGCATGGCTACGGCATCGGGATGCAGCGCCGGGTGCTCCGGGGGCCGTTCCTGCCGCGCGCCGCCTGGAGGGGCCATCCCTACGATCAGGCGAGCGCGTGGATGGCCGCGGCCGGGATCGCGCTCGACCGGCCGGACCCCGTCCTGCACGTCTGCGAGGCGGACCGGCTGGCGGCGCGGCGGCGGCTCTGGGCGGACGGCCCGGGGTCGCCTGGGGAGGAGTCGCCTGGAGAGTTCGCGGCCCTCGGCATCGCGGCGTCGGACGATTGGAAGAACTGGGGGGCGGCGCGCTTCGCGGCGCTGGCGGCGGCGGTGCTCCAGGCCGGGTGGCCGGGGGTGGCGCTGGTGGGCGGCCCGGCGGAGCAGGGCATGGCCGACGCGATCATGGCGGCGCTCGGCGCGCAGTCGGGGCGGGTCCGGCCGGCGCTGGGCTGGCATCTGAAGGAGGTCGCGGCGCTGCTGGCCGAGGCCGCGTTCTACGTCGGCAACGACACCGCGGCGCTCAACATCGCGGCCGCGGCCGGCACGCGCAGCTACGGGCTGTTCGGCGCAACGGCGCCGCTGCGGCACAGCCCGCTGATCGTGCCCGTGCTGCCGCCGGGCGGGCTGGACCGGTTGCATGGCATGGCCGGGATCACGCCCGCCCTCGTCATGCAGGCGGTCGGGAGCGCCCAACGCGCGGCGCTGCACGGCTGAACAGCCCGTGTTGTAATTCTGCAACAAACTAGGGCCGCGAGTAGCGCGCCCTGCAATTAGTCAGTTGTTAATCACGTTTGTGTTACACTCCCCGGAGTGGTTTTGGATGGGGAGACTGACATGCCGAACTCAAGCTTCAGCCCCGGCTACCTCGCGGAGGTCGAGGGATCGCATCTCACGTCGGAGGCGCTGGCCGGCGCGGTCGTGGTGCATCTCTCGCGGGAGATCGCGAGCGAGACCGCGGCGGGCCGCAAGCCGCGGCGCATGTTCATTGAACTGACGGTGGGGGAGGCGTTGCAGCACTGGCGCAACGTCGGCGACATGATCCGCATGGCGGGCGCGATGGAGCGTCAGCCGGGCCACGCTGACGCGGCCGGGAACCTTTAGCGACTGTTCTTGGCCGCAGGTGTTTCAGCGTGGCGCCTTCATCCGATGTTGGCAGATCAAGTCTGCGCCCCGGGCTGGTGCGGAGTGTCCCGGGGCGTCAGCGGCATATGCCCGGCCCTCGGCGGCGCGTCCCCGGCGTGCGGCGGCATCTCGATGTCGATCTCAAGCATCGAGACGTCGTGGTCGCGGTCGAGCTTGACGACGACCTTGTCGCGGTCGATCTGCATATGCCGGGCGATCACCGCCAGGATTTCCTCCTGCAGCACCGCCACAAGCTGCGAGTGGTTGCCGGAACCGCCGGAGCCGCGTTCATGCGCGAGCAGAATTTGCAGCCGCTCCCGCGCCACCGGGGCGGACGTGCGCGTCTTGAAAAGGTTGAACAGGCTCAAGCAACCCTCCGTCCGAACAGCTTGTTGAATAGGCCCTTTTTGTCTCCGGGGACCGACATGGCCAGCTTCTCCCCCATCAGCCGCCGGACCGCGTCCGTGTAGGCGCGCGCGGGCGAGCTGGCCGGGTCGGCGAGCGTCACGGGGGACCCCAGGTTGCTGGCGCGTAGCACGTCCTGGCTTTCCGGGATGATGCCCAAGAGCGGGATCGAGAGGATCTCCAGGATGTCCTCAGTCTTTAGCATCTCCCCGCGCTTGGCGCGCGCCGGGTCGTAGCGGGTCAGCAACAGGTGCTTGTCCACGCGCTCGCCCTTCTCCGCGCGCTCGGTCTTGCTATCGAGCAGGCCGATGATGCGGTCGCTGTCGCGGACGGAGGAGATTTCGGGGTTGGTCACGACGACGGCGGTGTCGGCGTGGTACATCGCCAATTGCGCGCCGCGCTCGATGCCGGCCGGGCTGTCGCAGATGACCCAATCGAACTTCTCCTTCAGCTCCTCCACGACTCGGGCGACGCCCTCGGAGGTCAGCGCGTCCTTGTCGCGGGTCTGGCTGGCCGGCAGCAGGCTCAAGGTGTCGAGCCGCTTGTCGCGGATCAGCGCCTGCGACAGCTTCGCGTCGCCCTGCACGACGTTGATCAGGTCATAGACCACCCGGCGCTCCGCCCCCATGATCAGGTCGAGGTTGCGCAGGCCCACGTCGAAATCCACCACGACCACCTTCTGGCCGGTCTGCGCCAGCCCCGCGCCCAGCGCCGCTGTTGAAGTCGTCTTGCCCACGCCTCCCTTGCCCGATGTCACGACCAACACCTTGGCCATCGCCGTCACCTCATAAACTGGAATTTAATCGAGCGCGGCGATTGCGATCTGATCGCCGTCCAGCCAGACCTGCACCGCACGGCCCTGCAAGGCCGGGTCCATCTCGTCCGCCGTCTTGTACACCCCGTCGATCGCCAGCAGCTCCGCCTCCAGCCGGCGGCAGAAGATGCGCGCCGGCACGCCGCCGGGACCGGTCCCCAGCAGCCCGGCGATGGCCCGGCCGCGCAGTGCGCCGTACACGTGGATCGACCCGCCGGCGATCACCTCGGACCCCGACGCGACGGAGCCGATCACCGTCACGTCGCCGCCGGTGAAGGCGACGCTCTGGCCCGACCGCACCGGGCGGTCGAGCACCAGGGCGGGCGGCTCGCGCTCCGGCGGCGGCTCCGGCTCCGGCTCCGGCGGGGGCGGCGGGTCGCCGGGCACCAGCACCGGCAGGCCCACCGTGCGCCCGCCGGCCAGCACGGGCGGCAGGCGAGGCAGCAGCGGACCCAGCGCGGCCTCGTCGGCGTTCTCGATGCCGATGACGCGGATGGCACGGGCCGCCAGGTCCTCGACCAGGGTGAGGAACCCGGCCTCGCCGCCGGCCAGGCCCTCCAGGTCCAGCATGACGGGGCGGCCGTCGAAGAACCGGGGCGAGCGGGCGATCTGCGCGTCAAGCTGCGCCATCCAGTCCGCGAGCGGCTGATCCGGCATGAGCACGACGGCCATGAACGAACGGCCGCGAAGGCGCAGGAACGGACGGGGGCGCGCTGTGTTGCTCACGGTGAACGGGCGTACTGGCACAAGCCATGCCCGTCAAACGTTTAGTTGCGGTTAACGACTCTTTGCTCTCGGGCGCTGCCCGTGGGCTTTGTCCGGCAGGACGCCAGGCTCGCCTCATGCGCCCTCCTCCGCTACAGAACCGGCAGCAGCGGAGCGACTCCATGGCCCAGCCCATTCCCGCCATCGACCATGTCGTCATCAACGCCCGCGACCGGCTGGACGAGGCCGCCGCGACCTACCACCGCCTGGGCTTCTCGCTGACGCCGCGCGGGCACCACACGCTTGGCTCCATCAACAACCTGGCGATCCTCGGCACCGACTACGTCGAGCTGCTGGGCGTGGCGCCCGGCGGGGGCGGCCGGACGGACGTGCTGGACTGGCCAGCGGGCCTGAACGGCCTGGTGTTCAAGACGTTCGACAGCGACGGCACCTTCGCGGCCCTGCAGGGCGCCAGGGTGCCGGTCTTGCCGCCCCAGGCATTTTCCCGCCCTGTCGAGATGCCCGGCGGCCCACGCGACGCCGCCTTCCGCACCGTGCGGCTGGAGCGCGACGCGGCGCCCGCCGGCCGGGTGTTCTTCTGCCACCACCTGACGCCCGAGCTGGTCTGGCACGATCCCTGGCGCCGCCATCCGAATGGCGCCGTGGGCATCCTGCGCGCCGTTGTCTGCGCCGCCGAGCCGGCGATGCTCGGCGGCCTGTTCGCCCGCATGTTCGGGGACGAGCACGTGCGGCAGACCGCCGACGGGTGCCGCCTGTCCGCAGGTCTCGCCAGCATCGACGTGGTGACGCCGGCAGCACTCGACGCCGAGTTCGGCGCCGACGCGCCCGAGGCCGCAGGCCGCGAGCAGTTCATGGCGGCGCTCACGCTCCGCACGCTGTCGCTGGACCGGGCCTTCCGCACCCTGCGGGACGGCTGCATCGCGGCGACGCAGGACAGCCGTGGCGTCACGGTCGCGGCGGCGGCGGCCTGCGGCGCGACGCTGGCGTTTCAGGAATGAGGACGCGGCGCGTCGCGACGCGCCGGGAGCATCCGGCCGCGCTGGCGGCGGCAGCCGGCAGATTGCCGGAGGGGGAGGGGAGGCACAGTTATTCCCGTCATATGAATTCTATTGTGCATGACGGCGCCGGGATCGGATGGCACACAAAGCTGGATAGCCTCGGAGATACCTTCGGGCCGGAAACGGTAGTTAGAACCAATGACATCACGAGTTCCACTAGTTCTTCACGTTATTGGTGCATCATGCGGGTGATCGGCCTTGCCGGCTGGAGCGGCGCGGGCAAGACCACCCTGCTGCGTCGATTGATCCCGGTGCTGGTTGGGGAAGGGCTGCGCGTTTCGACCGTGAAGCACGCGCATCACGGCTTCGACGTGGACCAGCCCGGCAAGGATTCGTGGGAGCACCGGCAAGCCGGCGCGCAGGAGGTGGTGGTGGCGTCCGCCCATCGCTGGGCGCTGATGCACGAGCTGCGCGGCGACGCCGAACCCGACCTGGCCGACTTGCTGGCGCGCCTCAGCCCCGTCGATCTCGTGCTGGTCGAGGGCTTCAAGCGCGGGGGGCAGCCCAAGCTTGAGGTGTTCCGGGCGGCGAACAACAAGCCGATGATGCATCCGGACGATCCCTCCGTCGTCGCGGTGGCGTCCGACGAGCCGGTGCCGGACCTGGTCCTGCCGTGGCTGCAGCTGGACGACATCCCCGCCATCGCAGAGGCCGTGCAGGCGCTGGCGGTCCCGGTCGGCTGATGGCGCAGCTCTTGGACGACTGCTTCGCGTTCGGCGGCGCGCTGCTGACGCTGGACGCCGCCCGGGAGATGATCGAGGCTCAGGTGGGGCCGGTGGACGGAACGGAACGGGTCGGATTGCAGGAGGCGGACGGGCGCGTGCTGGCTGTGGACGTGGCATCGCCCGTGGATCTGCCGCCGTTCGACAACTCGGCCGTCGATGGCTACGCCGTGCGGCTGGCAGGGCTGGAGGCTGGGGGCCGCCTGCCGGTGCTGGGCCGCCTCGCGGCGGGCACGACGGCGCGGCCTTTGGCCGAGGGGTCCGCATGCCGCATCTTCACCGGCGCCGCCTTGCCGCCCGGCGCCGACACGGTGTTCATGCAGGAGGACGTGCGGCTCGACTCTGGGCACGTCCAGGTGCCGCCGGGGCTGCGGCGGGGCGCCAACACCCGGCCGCGCGGGGAGGATGTCGCCCGCGGCGCCACGGTTCTCCGCGCCGGGCTGCGATTGCGCCCGCAGGACGTGGCGCTGGCGGCGGCGCTGGGCGTCACCCGCCTCCCGGTGCGCCGGCCGGTGCGGATGGCGCTGTTCTCGACGGGGGACGAGCTTGTCGAGCCGGGGGCGCCCGTCGGCGCGGCGCAGCGTTACGACAGCAACCGCGTGCTGCTGGCCGCAATGGCACGGCGGGCCGGGGCGCAGGTGACGGATCTCGGCATCCTGCCCGACCGGCTGGGGGCGATCACCGATGCGCTTCGGCAGGCGGCGCGCGGGCATGACCTTATCATCACGTCGGGCGGCGTGTCGGCCGGGGAGGAGGACCATGTCCGCGCGGCGGTGGAGGCGATGGGACGCCTGGTGTTCTGGCGCCTGGGGGTGAAGCCCGGACGGCCGGTGGCGATGGGCCTCGCGGGCGGCGTGCCGTTCATGGGGCTGCCGGGCAACCCGGCGGCGGCGTTCGTCACCTTCGCCCTGTTGGCGCGTCCGATGCTCGCGGCGCTGGCGGGGAGCCGCTTCCAGCCGCCACCGATGCTGCGCGTGCCGGCCGCCTTTGCCTATCGGAAGAAGGCCGGGCGACGCGAGTACGTCCGCGCCCGCCTGCAGCCCGGACCGGACGGCACGGCCGCGGCGCACAAGCATGGCGTCGATGGCGCAGGCATCCTCACCTCGCTGACCGAGACCGACGGGCTGGTCGAGCTGGCGGACGACGTCACGCGGGTCTCGCCGGGGGATGTTGTGGCATTTCTGCCCTATGGGTTGCTTTTCTGACACGATCCTGTTGCATATCCGGGCCGTCGCGCCCATAGTGCAGTGCAGCAGACTGCGACTGCTTGAGCCTTCCCCCGGTGTCCTCGTGCGCAGAGAGCCGACGCCCAACACGGAAGTGCCTCCCTCGCTCCCAAGAGCTTCGACCATCCTCAGCGGCAGGCTTGCCGCGTCCCATACCACGCAGGGAATCTCCCCATGCGCCGCTTGCGTCCTTGTCAGGAGCGCGGCCCGACGACCCGGCGCCAGGAGGCGCCTTTCTTTATGACAACATTCGCCGACCTCAAACTTTCTGAACCTTTGCTGCGCGCCCTCACGACCGAGGGCTACACCACGCCGACGCCGATCCAGGCCGGCGCCATCCCGCACCTGCTGGAAGGCCGCGACCTGCTGGGTCTGGCACAGACCGGCACCGGCAAGACCGCTGCCTTCGCCCTGCCGATCCTGCAGCGCCTTGAGGCTCGCCGGGTGCCGGCGCCGCCGAAGGGTTGCCGCGTCCTCGTGTTGGCGCCCACCCGTGAGCTGGCGTCGCAGATCGACGAGAGCTTTGCGACCTATGCCCGGCACATGCGGCTGAGCCACACCGTGGTGTTCGGCGGCGTGGGCCAGGGCCGCCAGGTGGACGCGATGCGCCGCGGCGTGGACGTGCTGGTCGCCGCCCCCGGCCGCCTGCTGGACCTGATGGGCCAGGGGCATATCGAGCTGTCCAAGGTCGAGGTCCTGGTGCTCGACGAGGCCGACCGCATGCTGGACATGGGCTTCGTGCGCGACATCCGCCGCATCGTCGCCACCCTGCCGCAGGCCCGGCAGACCCTGCTGTTCTCTGCCACCATGCCGCCGAGCATCGCGGAGCTGGCCGGCAGCATGCTGCGCAGCCCGGTCCGGGTCGAGGTGGCCCCGCCGTCCACGACGGTGGAGCGCGTCCGGCAGACGATGATGTTCGTCGATGAAGCTAACAAGAAGGCCGCGATCGAGAAGTTGGTGAAGTCGCCCAAGGTCGCCCGCGCCATCGTGTTCACCCTGATGAAGCACGAGGCCAACAAGGTGGCCGAGCACCTGACCAAGGCCGGCGTCAATGCCGAGGCGATCCACGGCAACAAGTCGCAGGGCGCCCGGGAGCGCGCGATGGCCGGCTTCCGCTCCGGCGCGGTGAAGGTGCTGGTCGCGACGGACATCGCGGCGCGCGGCATCGACGTGGACGACGTGTCCCATGTCTTCAACTTCGACCTGCCGAACGTGCCGGAAAGCTACGTGCACCGCATCGGCCGCACGGCGCGCGCCGGGCGGGAGGGCCACGCGATCTCCTTGTGCAGCGCCGAGCAGCGGGCGTGGCTGCGGGACATCGAGAAGGAGATCGGAGCAGCTGTCCCGGTGTTCCGGGAGCACGAGTACCACTCGGAAGCCGCGCAGAACTCGACGATGCGGGCGCCGGTGCTGGGCGGCGGTGGCCGTGGGCAGGGACAGCGCGGCGGCGGGTCGCGCGGGGCGCAGAACAGCAACCGCCGGCCGAGCGGGCGCCGCGCGGCTTAGAGGCGCCTCGGGCTCTGCGCCGGGCGTTGATCCTTCCGGGTGATGCGTCCGGCCGGCTTGCCGCCAAACCAAGGCATAGGCCAAGCATCCCCGACGACCCGGCGCCGCGGCCCAGGCCCGCGACGAGATTTTGGTCGGCAATCAGCATGGCCGGACTGTTTTGACCCGAGAGGGAGAGGGGGCACTGTAGGCAGGCAAGGGGCAAGCTCCACCCGGTCCTGGCCATCCGCCGAGCGTCCAGGCTCACCAAGCCTTGTCCCTCTGAACCCACAGCCAAGCCGGGCGGATGGGCCGCACCGCCAAGGGCGCTGCTTGGGGTCGTCGGCCTGTTGCGGGCCACGTCCGGAGAACGAGGGGCGGTCCTATGCGCCCACTCACCCAGCCGAAGATGCCCTTGACGCCAACACGTTGTTTCGAGCCGCGGCTCACCTTGACGTCGCAGCCGCCCAGCATGCCCTTGGGTAGGAAGGTGGTGCCGTCCGCCGCATAAACGAGCGTCATGTCGTGATCGACGGGGTGGAAAACGCCGTCCACTGCCGGTGCGCTCTCGCACTCGCCGACGCTTTGCGTGTCGGCGTTGCTTCCCCGACGCTCGGCGATGACGGGGTAGATGCTCTCGTCGATCTTGACCGAATTGAGTTGGATGAGACCGCCGTTGGCCGGCCCGCAATAGGTGAGCCAGCCATCGTAGCCGTGCCACGCGCCGTCGCCTGCATAGCCGACGAGAAGATGATGAAGGTAAGCGGCGCCTTCCTTGGTGGGGTCTCGATCCGAGAGCACGCCGATGCCGGCTGGCAGACCGAGGTGCCAATTGGATAATGCGGCTTGTCCACCAGGCAGCCTTCGCGCAACAACACCTCGTTCCGGCTTTTCGCGCCCTCGTTGTAGGAAAGATCATCGGGCAGGTTGTTGGACACGCTGATCCGGCAGGAGTCGGTGGCAGTGTTCTCCGACAGGTTCAGCCCGCCCGGCACATCGTCGATGTTGTCCCGCACACCCACTGTGATCTCGCCGGCCTCGGGATCGACCATGACCGTGATACGCACCGAAGCCCCCTCGTCCACCACGCCCGGCACGGGATCGCGGCGGGCCTCGTGGCTGTAGGCTTTCTTGGGCAGCTTCGCGATCTCGGCCGCGACCAGGCGAGCGCCGTGGTCGAACCAGTCCTCGACGAAGTCGAGCACGGCGCCGCGGCCGTAGCGGTCGAGCAGTTCGCCGATGCGGCGCTCGCCCGTCCGGCAAGCGCCGATCTGGGCGCGGACGTCGCCAAGCCAGAGGCCCGGCACGCGGTTGCGCATCATGCCCACGCGCAGGATGTCCTGCTTCTCCTGGTCGTTCTCGGCCATGCGGACGCAGAGGAAATGCAGGCCCTCCTTGAAGGCGTTCTTGGCATGGATCTTGGCCTCGGCGCGCAACCTCTTGGCGATCCCGACCAGCTGCTTCTGGGCGCGCGACAGCCCGCCGACGCTGGCGTCGAGATCGACGTGGCACCTGAGGTCGTCGAAGAAGCGCGTCGCCCTTTGCTTCATCTCGGCCTCGCGCAGCATGAAGGCGCGGGAAAGCTCCAGGCCGAGGAAGAGGTTCTCGACAACGGTGAGATCGGGCGCCGGGCTGAATTCCTGAAACACAGCCGCTACGCCTGCTTCGCGCGCCCGCTGCGGAGTGAGCGCGGGCACGTCCGTGCCGCCGATCCGGCAGCCGCCCTCGGTCCGAGGGAAAGTGCCCGCGACCAGACTGATCAGGGTCGACCTGCCGGCACCGTTCTTGCCGAGCATTGCATGCGCCTGGCCACTGTCCAGTCCACCCCTTCGAGGGCCGTCACGCCCCCGAACCGCCTCGTCAGGCCGAAAAATTCAGGCATCGCGGGTCTCTCCGGCTCGCGTCCGTCTGGCCGCTTCGGCTGCGACTGCTTGCTTCACAGCGAATTGGGGCTTCCATCCGTCGGACGCGAAGACCTGCGTCTGGTCGATTTTGTCGATGTCGTCCTTGGTTATGATGCAGGGCGCGATCAGCAGCACCTTCTCGTGGGATTGTTCCGGTATTATGGAGCAGCCACACCTCGCGGAAACGCGAGGCATTCCCTAAATGGTGAATAGCAGCGCGGGCGCGCATTCTGCTGAGTTGACCCTTCCGCATCGCGTTGTCCTGCTGGATGATCCCTATAACCAGCCGGACGAAGGATGCTTCATGCAGTTTCGCCTTACCTATGAGGGCTTGCTTTTTGCCACTCAACGAGACCCGGAGAACGATCAACGAGACAAGCGAGCCGATCATAAACATGGCATTCGCCGGGTGTTCCATGCCCAGCTCAAACGGCTTTGGGAAATTGTGCCGCATCTCAAGGAAGGTGGCGGTAGTGGTCCAAGCGCTTTAGTGATGGGTGGAGCACCTTCTCTCCCCCATGATGTATCGTCGCTTTCAACAAGGCACAGCCTTTACGGCTGGAACTTCGTGCCCCTGGTCACTCAGGAACTGAACCTGATTTGCGGCCTGGACATCCTGTTTCTCCGTCCGGATCGGCCCGGCGTGGTTCTGCGGTCAGGCGACATCGACAACAGGCTCAAAACGCTTTTCGACGCTTTGAGGATACCCGAAGCGAATGAAAGCTATCATGCGAGAGAACGCGGGCCGGATGAACAGCCGTTCTTCTGCTTGTTGGAGGATGACAAGCTGATCACGAAAGTCTCTGTTGAGACGGACCAGTTGTTGCAGTTCTCGACACCCCGGCGGGATATGAACGAAGTGCGACTGGTGATCACAGTCACGCTTCGTCCTTACGAACTGCATCTGGGGAATATGCAATTTGGCTGAGTGTTTTTGGTCACTTTGATTGTTTCAAAGACATTATCTTATTCAACAACTCCTCTGCGGCGGTCGCTTTCATTCCGCCTCCTTTCGGATCATCCCAATCTCCGGGAAGGTGTCGTGGCAACTTCCCAATCAGGCCAGGCCTCAGCCTCTCAAGCGCGGCCAAGTCTTTGCCGGTCGCGCGGCGGTATGTCCGCTCGTCAACCTGCACGAGAATGTGCCCGCTTGGATCGTCGGCTTCGCCGAAGACCTCGCATTCTGTTACGAACACGAAGCCAAGCGGGGGAGTGAGGTCATCGTTGGTCATTACAGATTTTTAGCCCGTTCTAGGTTCAGGGCCAGCAAGCGTGCCAGGACTTCATCATCGCTCAAGTCTGCCGGCCATCCGTAGGCGGCGGCTACGGCCTCATCCAAAGCCCGATGCAGGTTGTCCAGCCATGCGCCCTGCGGTGTGGCCCGCGTGTTGTAGAGGTTCGTCAGGGTGCGGGTTTTCAGGACGGCTGCGGCTTTCTCGTCCCGCGGCACAATCCGATCCGGGAAGCCCGGCACGACTTCGGCCACCCGCTGCACCAACTCGGGCGGGTTTAGCCAGCGATCCCGCGCCGCAACCAACGCGCGGGATGCAATCGCAATCGCTTCGGCTCGCGGGTCGCTTGCGTAGGCTGCGGCAGGCTGGTCGGGGGTTAGTTCGTCGGGGAATGGAAAAGTCTCAAACGTGGTGCTAGGCGTATAGCGAGGGCGGTCCTCCAAGGACGTGCCCATTCGCAACGCCCACAACTCATGTATCCGGCTATGTAGCGTGCCAAATGTAACATCGTCATCGCGCGCGATGATCATTAGCTGACAGTCTGGAAGCATGGAGCCTTGCATCCAAGAAAAGACCCGATGCTTAGACACTTCTGGGGTAACGATATATCGTGAAAGAGCAGCTACAGCTTGCCGGAAATCGGCTCCTGATCGTCCAAACAACCACCAGTTTTTCTGTCTCTGCCTATCTCTATTCTCATCACGTAGTGGTTTTACGTGAGTGAAAACATGTGCATAAGGCAAAGCGTAATAAGCTGCTTGCGCTTGAGTTAAGCCAGTAAAATCTACGATCCACACGTCACGCGGGCGTCGGACTACATCTATGCCAATCCAGTTTGGCCGTAGGACGTCCGCGTTCGAGCGGCCATTCGGATTGGAAGGCATTTGCAACCAAACCCGCGCTACCGCGCCAGACAATTCAAACGGCCCGACCTTTTTAGACCCTTGGAATGCCACTCCGCGGTTCTCGTTCAACCGTTGAACGGATGTCAGATTTGTGGTGCCCGCGGTTAGGTCCGGGTAGATGGTTGCCACCGCTGCCCCGTCCAATCGCACGGCTGGAGGTGCTCTTTTCGCAAAGCACACGAGCGATACTCGCACCGCTGCGCCTTCGACCGTCCAAGGCTCGTCGGCCTAAGCGTCGTAAATCGACCCTGTTCGTGCAATCACATCCAGCACGCGCCGATTGGCGCCGCCGCGGATCGAGTTGGTGGCGACCAAACCCACACGCGCCACCAGTCCCGCCGCCACCGCCTCCTGGGCCTTGCTGAACCAGTAGCAAACCAAGTCGGCCTCGGCAGGCACAAGTCCGGCATATGCCTGAAACAACCGGTCGCAGTAAGCGTCGCCCAGCACTTTACGCAACCGTTTGCCGCCCAGGAATGGCGGGTTGCCCACAACAGCGTCCGCCGCGGGCCAAGTCGCTGCCGTAGCATCTCCGGCCAGCACGGCATCCCGACACTCGATATTGTCCAGCTTACGCAACACCGGATCGGACGGAACTGGATAGCCATGGCTACGCGCCCATTGAATATGCCCGATCCAGACCGAAACGCGCGCCAACTCGACGGCAAACGTGTTGACCTCAATCCCCAGCATGGCTTCCGGCCCGATGGAAGGGAAACCGGGTTCCAGCCCCATTGCCTCCGCATCTACGCTGATGCGCAACTCCAAATCTTTCAGCGCCAGCATGGCGACGTAGAGAAAATTTCCGGACCCGCAAGCGGGATCAAGCACGCGAAAAGCACGCAAACGCTCAAGGAAGGTCCGATACGCCTTGTCTGCATCTGCCAAGAGCGCGTCAGCCTTGCGGGTTCGCCGCTCTGAGGCGCGGCGCATGTCTTTACGCGCGGCTTGTGTCTCGGCAGTGATTGCGTCGGCTTCGGCCAGTACGAGAGCAGCGGCAGGAGCCGAAGCGGAGTCTTTCAGGACCGACGCCCGCTCGGACATTGCATCTGTCATGCCTGAGCGTATCGCCTCCCACTCGGCGACGAGCGGGCGGGTAATCACGGCTTGGACCAGAAGTTCAATCTTGGCGCGGTCGGTGTAGTGGGCGCCAAGCTGGCTGCGTTTGCTGGGGTCTAGCCCACGCTCAAACAGGGTGCCGAAAATGGATGGGTCCACCTGCGACCAATCGTTGGTTGCCGCCTTGTTCAGCAATGCGATGTCATCTGCCGTCAGCGGCAACGTCGCATCGTCATCGAACAGGCCGCCGTTGAACCAAGGCACTGAGCGAAAGCCGATCCGCCCGCCTCGCTCGCTCATGGCGCGGAACAGCATACCGGCAGAGTCTGCGAAGCTATCAGGCTCCTTCTGTGCGAGGACCAGCAACTCGCCCAGCATCCCATTTGGCAGCAGCCGCACATCATTAGCGAACAGACAGAACACCAGCCGGTTCACGAAATGCGCCACCGCCTCAGCCGCGTGCCCACGTTTGCGGAGCCGTTCGGCCAACTCCGCGAAATCGCCAGCGGCTCGCTCAGTCAATGCTTGGCGCGTCGTGCCGGGCTTCCAGCGATCCGGCGCGAGCCAGCAGTCGCGCAGCCGGTCGCGTGTACAGGCGTCCCGGAGGGCTTCTAGGTCGATCTGCGTGGCTTGGGTCACGGTATTGGTGAAGTTGGTCCGGACTACAATGCGGGCCATATCGGACGTGATCAGGAGCGGAGGATTCTCCAATGCCCCAGCATAACGCAAGAGCTGGTCGTGTGCGGCTTCCAAGTCGCGGCCCTTGGACTTGTATTCCCAGCCGAAGTGGCCTTTGAACCAAACATCCGCCCAGCCTTTGCGGCCATTCGCCTTCGCGACCTGCTTCTCGAAGGCGTAAACAGCCCCGGTCGGATCGTCGGTAGGCAGCGGAACGTCCAGAAGGGCGCAGAGATCGAGGAAGTGCGGCTTGGAGCCGGCAGTCTCGTTGCGGGTGCTGGCATCCCAACGCTCGATGAAGGTGTCTGCGTCCATGCGGCTAGACTATGGTGGTGTTGCAACGAATGCTAGAGATCGTCCAGGCGCACCACATCGCGCCCGACGGCCTTCATGGCGGCCAGGAAGAAGGATGCCGGGAAGCCCCCGCGACTGATCTTGTTTGATATGGACGCCTTGGTTTCCGGCATCCCCATTTCCGTAAGCCGGGCCGCCAAGTCCTCATACGTCACGTCCGCGCGCTTCAGCTCCGCCTTGACGAGCCGCTTGGCCCGCTCTCCCCAATCTTGCTCCATGGCATCCTTCCTCAAGGCTCGGAAACGCCCCTAAGTTATCATATCCGATGCTTTTTCTCTTGACCAGTGCCGCCCATAAGATATCATATCCGGTAATAAGCAACCGGATGTAGCCACATGTCTCAGCACTTCCTCCTAACCTCCGCCGCCCGCACGCTTTCCCTAGCGTCCATCTTCCGCATGAGCGACGACGAGGCGCACGAGACTTTCACGGCCATTCGCTTCGCCGACAACGGCGGCGCTGCGTTCTGCCCGCGCTGCCAATGCACGGCGGTTTACACCTACGCGGCCCGGCGCATCTGGAAGTGCAAGGCGTGCAATCACCAGTTCAGCGTTACCAGCGGCACGATCTTCGCCAGCCGCAAGCTCGCCATCCGCGACTACCTTGCCGCAACCGCCATCTTCGTGAATGCGGTGAAGGGCATCTCGGCCTTGCAGCTCGGGCGCGACCTGGACGTGCAGTACAAGACAGCGTTCGTGCTGGCCCACAAGCTGCGGGAAGCCATCGCCAAGGAGCAGAGCGAGGCGCAGCTATCGGGCGTGGTCGAGGTGGACGGCGCCTACTTCGGCGGGCACGTCAAGCAGGAGAACCAGAAGGCCGACCGCAAGGACCGTCGCCTCGCCTCGGAGCAGACGGGCAAGCGGCAGTCCGTCGTTGTGGCCCGCGAGCGCCAGGGCAAGACGCTGCCCTTCGTGGTCGCCAAGGAGGCGGACGCCGTGGCCCTGATCC
>CAXSHI010000015.1:0-36323 GCA_964236755.1 uncultured Acetobacteraceae bacterium | reverse complement strand
ACGCTGATCGGCGGCATCTTCAACACGTTCCCCTACACCTCGTTCTCGCAGAACGTGGGGCTGGTGGGTGTGACCGGGGTGACGAGTCCCATGGTGTGCGTGGCCGGGGGCGCGATCATGCTGCTGCTCGGGCTGGTGCCCAAGCTCGCCTTCGTCGCGGCCTCCGTGCCGCAATGCGTGCTGGGGGGCGCAGGCGTGGTGATGTTCGGGATGGTAGCGGCGACCGGCATCCGCATCCTCGCCTCGGTGGATTACGAGGGGCGCCGGGGCAACGTGTTCGTCGTGGCGATCTCCATCGGCTTCGGCATGATCCCGCTCGTGGCGCCCACGCTGTTCCATGCGGCGCCTGAGATGCTCAAGACCATGCTGGACAGCGGCATCCTGCTCGCCTCGGTGACGGCGGTGGCGCTGAACGCGTTCTTCAACCCGGACCAGATCACCGCGGGCGCCCAGGCGGCCCCGTTGGTGGTGGCCGACCATGCCTGAGAGGGGGTTCCCATGCCGCTGATCCAGAACACCTACGGCAAGGACCGCGTGCGGGTGATGCGCGTGCATCGCGGCGACCGGCACGAGGTGCGCGAGCTGACTATCCAGATCCTGCTGGATGGCGACTTCGCTGCCGCCTACACCGAAGGCGACAACCGCACCGTGGTCGCGACCGACACGATCAAGAACATCGCCTACATCGTCGCGCGGGAGAACCTGGCGGCGGGCACGGAGCAGTACGGCGAGGCGCTGGCCGCGCGTTTCCTGGCGCGCTATCCCCAAGTCGAGCGGGTGCGGGTCTCGATGCGCGAGACGCGGTGGGCGCGGGCGAGCTTTGGGGCCACGCCGCATCCCCACAGCTTCGTGCTGGACAGCAACGGCCAGCCGACTGCGGAGGTGGTCGCCACGCGGGAAGGGGCGGCGGTCGTCTCCGGCATCGCGGGCTACACCTTCATGAAGACGACCGAATCCGGCTGGGTCGATTACGTGATGGACGAGTACACCACCCTGCCGCCCACCCAGGACCGCATCGCCGCGACGGCGATGGATGCGAGCTGGACTTGGGCACGCCCCCCGGCGGACTACGGCGCCACGAACGCGCGCATCCTCGCGACCATGCTGGAGGTGTTCGCCACCACCTACAGCCATGGCGTGCAGGACAGCCTCTACCGGATGGGGGAGGCGGCGCTCGCCGCGGTGCCCGAGCTGGAAACCATCCGCATGGCGTGCCCGAACAAGCACTACCTTCCGGTGAGGCTGGAGCCGTTCGGGCTGTCGTCGGACAACATGGTGTTCATGCCGACGGACGAGCCGCACGGCCAGATCGAGTGCGCCGTCGGCCGCTGATCCCGGCCCGTCAGCTTCCGCGGTAGGTCGAGTAGGCGCCGGGGCTGACGAGCAGCGGGATGTGATAGTGCGCTTCCGGCTCCGAGATGCCGAACCGGATGGGGATGGCGTCGAGGAATGGTGGCTGTTGCGCGCCCCGCCCGGCGAAATACGCGCCGACCTGGAAACGCAGTTCGTACACCCCGATCCGCAGCGGCGCGCCGGACAGCAGCGGCGCCGGCGTCCGGCCGTCCGCGTTCGTGACGCTGCGGGCCAGGGGAACGGCGCGTGTTCCTCCCACTTCCAGCAATTCCATGGCGACGCCCTCGGCCGGCCGGCCGGCCGCCGTGTCCAGGACGTGCGTGGTGAGCGTTCCATGGACCGCCGGCATGCCGGGGCCTGTGACCTGGTCCGCCAGGCGCAGCCGGGTGATGTGGCCGATCTCCCGCAGCGCCGTGTCCCGCTCGGTGGGGAGATCGTTGTCCAGCCGGCGCTTGAACTCGGACAGGATCGAGGCTCGGGTGTGGCGGCGCACGCACAGGATGAACGGGAAGCCGAAGCGGCCGGAATAGGCGCGGTTCAACGTGGAAAGCGCGTCGTCCTCCGGGCGTTGCAGCCCCAGCGCGGACTGCTCCGCCATGGACGCCGCGCCGATGTCCCCGGCCATCGCCGCGGCACCCCCGAGTTCCGGATGGCCGCGCAGGAAGGACGCGACGCGCTCGGGCGGCGCGGCACGCACGGCAGCACACATCGCCTCGTGCAGCGCCGCGACCGTCGCGAAGGGGCGGGCGGCGGCGGCCTGCTCGGCAACCCAGGGCGCGTCCTCGAACACCGCGCCGAGGGCGGCGGCGAAGTCCGCGGGCGGGGCGGCGTTCAAGGCGTCGAGCGCGTGGCTCATGCGGGCGCCTTCAGGTGGTCGTACGTGGCCGTCAGCCGCTGCGTCAGGTAGGCGCCCGCGGTGATCGGCGCGTAGCGCGGCGCGGCGCCGGCGAGGCAGGTGGGCAGCGCCTCGACCACGGCGTCCGGGTGGGCGTCGCCGAAGAACGCGACCGAGTACCGTTCCGCCGCTGGGCGCAGCACGCGGTGCGGGGTGGACACGTACACGTCGTTGGTCCAGCGCATCAGGCAGTCGGCGATGTTGCAGACAAAGGCGCCCTCGATGTGCGGCGCGTCCAGCCATGCCCCGTCGCGCCGCCGCACCTGGAGGCCCGCGACGCCGTCCGTCGCCAGGATGGTCAGGTTGCCGTAGTCCGTGTGCTCGCCCGCGCCCAGCTCGCCCGCGCTGGTCTCCGGCCCGGCCGGATAATGCAGCAGCCGCAGGGTGGAGGCGGAGCGCGCCAGCTTGCCGGTGAAGAACTCCTCGTCCAGTCCTAGGTCGAGCGAGAAGCCGCGGTGGATGCTGTCCTGCAACTGCTCACACGCCGCGAAGTAGGCCAGCAGCGTGTCGCGCAGGCCTGCGACCTGCGGCCACAGGTTCGGCCCGCGGAACGGCGCGCCCGCCAGCACCTCCGGGTCGTCCGGCGGCAGGTCGAGGCCGACGTTGAACGCCTCCTTCTGGTCAGGCGCCGCCGCCTCGTCCAGCCGCTCGGTGCCGAAGCCGACATAGCCGCGGTTGTGCGGCGACAGCTTGACCGAGACCCGCTCCTTCTCCGCGTCCGGCAACGCGAACAGCCGGGCGGCGGCGGCGAACACCTCCCGACGCAGGGCGTCCGGGATGCCGTGGCCGGTGACATAGAAGAACCCGACCTCGCGGCACGCGCGGCCCAGCGCCGCAGCGGTCGCCCGGCGCGGCCCCGGCTCGCCCTCGCGCAGGCCGGACACGTCGATGAGGGGAATGCCGTCCATGTCGGTCCTCCTAACGTTCGTCACGGAAATAAGGCACGCCCAGCGCCGCGGGCGCCAGCAGCCGCCGGGTGCGGCCGGCCAGCAGGGCCGGCAGGATCATGAAGGCGATGGTGCCGAGATACGGCAGCATCGACAGGAAGGCCGGCGGCACCGGCCAGTTGCGCGCCTGGCCCACGAAGCCCAGCGCGGTGATCAGCCCGAACAGGAACGCGCCCAGCACCGCATTCAGCGGGCGGAACCCGGCGAAGATCACCAGCGCCACCGCGATCCAGCCGCGCCCCCCGGTGATGCCGTCCGACCACGACGGCACGAAGGCGAGCGTCAGGTAGCCGCCCGCCGCCCCGGCCAGCCCAGCGCCCGCGACCACGTAGCCGAACCGCAGCAGCCCGACCTTCACGCCCGCCGCGTCCGCCGCCGCCGGGTTCTCGCCGACCGCGCGCAGGTTCATGCCGTGCCGGGTGCGATACAGCAGCCAGTGCAAGAACAGCGGCAGCACGATCCAGATGACATAGACCAGCGGGGTCTGCGAGAACACCGCCCGCCCCAAGACGGGCAGGTCCGACAGGCCGGGGATCGTCACGCCTCCGAACACCGCCCGCGCCGGCTGGCCGGAATAAGGCCGCCCGGCCGCCGACGCCAGCCCCGACCCGGCGATGGTCAGCGCCAGCCCGCACAAGGTCTGGTTCGCCCGCAGCCCCACCACCGCGCCCGCGAACGCCGCGCCGAACGCGGCACCCACCACGATGGCCGCCAGCAGTCCCACGACCGGGCTGGCCCCGCGCGCCACGGCGATGATCGCGGTGACGCCGCCCAGCGCGAACAGGCCTTCCAGCCCCAGATTGAACACGCCGACGCGCTCCGCCAGCACCTCCCCGAGCGCGCCCAGCACCAGCACCCCGCCCGCCAGCAGCGCGGTGGACAGCACGCCGGTCAGCAGGTCGATCATGCCGCGCGCACCGTGTGGGGCAGGCGGTAGTAGGCGATGCGCTCCCCCATGGCGGTGAACAGCAGCACGAGGCCGGTCAGCGCCAGCACCTCGTAGTTGGACACGCCGTAGGCTTGCAGCACCGTGCCCGCGTTCAGGATCACCGCCATCAGCAGCGCCGCCGGCAGCACCGCCAAGGGCACGCCCCCGGCCAGCACGGCGACCATGATGCCGAGGTAGCCGTAGTTGTTGGAGATGCCGCCCTGCAGGCGGTGCACGGTGCCGACCACCTCCAGCATCCCCGCCACCCCGGCCAGCCCGCCCGAGAGCAGCAGCACCTGCATGAGCCGCCGCCGCACCGGAATGCCCGCGTAATGCGCGGCATGGCGGTTGGCGCCGGCCAGCCGGATCTCGTAGCCCCAGCGGGTGAAGGCGGACAGCCCCGCCATGACCAGGACCAAGGCTACCGACACCCCCAAGCCCCAATGCAGGTCGTCCAGCAGCGGCGGCAGCTCGTACGGGATGCGGGCGCTGGCGGAGGTCACGGCCTGGCCGGGGTCGCGGAGCGGGCCGGTGCACAGGTAGTTCACCAGCAGCACCGCGACGAAGTTGAGCAGCAGCGTGGTGATGATCTCGTCGATGGCGAGGAACGCGCGGGCCAGCGCGGGCACCAGCACCCAGGCGGCACCCCCGGCGAAGCCCACCAGCGCCAGCAGCGGCAGCATGAGGGTCGCCGGCCCGTGGAGGTTGAGGCCGGTCAGCGTGGCGGCGATGGCCCCGGCGTAGAACTGCCCCTCGCCGCCGATGTTCCACAGCCCGATGCGCAGCGCGACCGCGGCCGCCAAGCCGGTCAGCAGGAGCGGCGAGTACAGCAGCCCCAGGTCCTCCAGCCCGAACAGGTTGCCGAGCGAGCTTTGCACCACGCTCGCGGCGAGCATCGGCACGTCATATCCTGCGAGCGCGAACGCCGCCCCGCCCACCGCCAGCGCCGCCGCCACCGAGAGCACGCGCGCCGCCACGACGGCCCACGGCCCGATGGCCGAGACGCGCTGCAGCCGCATCAGGCCGCCTCCGCCCGGCCACCCATCAGCAGGCCGATGCGCTCCGGCTCCGCCTCGCCCGAGGGGAACACGCCCATGATGCGCCCGCCGAACAGCACCGCCACCCGGTCGGCGATGCCCAGCAGCTCATCGAGTTCCTCCGACACCAAGAGCACGCCCACGCCCTGGTCCCGCATCTCGGCGAGGTAGCGCAGCATCGTGTCGATGGCGCCGATGTCGAGGCCGCGCGTTGGGTAGGCCGCGACCAGAACCTGGGCGGAGATGCGCATCTCGCGCCGGGCCACCAGCCGCTGCTGGTTGCCGCCCGACAGGTTGCGCACGGGCGCGCGCATGTTGGGTACCAGCACCTGGGCGTCCGCCGCGATCCGCCGGGCCAGCGCCAGCGCCGCGCCTGGGTGGAACAGGCCGCCGCGCGCCACCGGGGGGCGAGCGTACTCGCGCAGCACGGCGTTGTCCGCGACCGCCATGGAGGGTGCCAGGCCGCTGCGCAGCCGGTCCTCCGGGATGTGGCCGATGCCGGCGGCCAGGAACGCGGCCGGGTCGGCGTGGTGCATGACCTGCCCGCCGATGCGGACCTGGCCCTCCGTCACCGGGCGCAGGCCGGTCAGCACCTCCGTCAGCTCGCGCTGGCCGTTGCCCGCGACGCCCGCCACGCCGACGATCTCGCCCGCCCGCACCGCGAGGTCCACGTCGGCCAGCGCCCGCACCCCGCGCTCGTCATTGGCCGACGCGCCGGCGAGCTGCAGCACGATGGGGCCGAGCCGGCGCGGCCCGGCGGCCCCGCGCCGCCGCGCGCCGACCTCCCGCCCCACCATCAGCGTCGCGAGCTGCGCCTGGCTGCACTCGGCCGCCGGCAGCGTCGCCACCCGGCGGCCGGCGCGCAGCACGGTGATGCGGTCGGCGACCTCCAGCACCTCGTCCAGCTTGTGGCTGATGAAGATGACGGCGTAGCCCTGCGCCACGAAGCCGCGCAGCGCCCGTACCAGCGAGGCGGCCTCCCCGGGCGTCAGCACCGCGGTCGGCTCGTCGAGGATCAGCACGCGGGCGCCGCGGGCCAGCACGCGCAGGATCTCCACCCGCTGCTGCTCGCCGGCCGACAGGTCCTCGACCCGCGCCTCCGGCCGAACCGTCAAGCCGAACCGCTCCGACAGGGCGCGCGTGCGCCCTTCCAGGAGTGCCGCCGACGTGCGGAACGGCGTGTCCCGCCAGCCGAGGTGGACGTTCTCGGCGACGGTGAAGGCGCGGATCAGCTTAAAGTGCTGGTGCACCATGCCGATGCCCGCCGCGATGGCGTCCTTGGGGGAGGCGAAGCGCACGGGCGCGCCATGCATGGCGATGCGCCCGGCGTCCGGCTGGTAGATGCCGGTCAGCACGTTCATCAGCGTGGACTTGCCCGCACCGTTCTCCCCGAGCAGCGCGTGGATCTCGCCCGCGCGCAGATCGAGGTCGATGGCGTCGTTGGCGATCAGGCCGGGAAACGCCTTGGTGATCCCCACCAGCTCGACGGCGGCGCCGGGCATGGGACGGTCAGGCGCCGCGCAGGCCGGACACGCCCTCGATGGGCCAGTCCCAGCCGTACAGCTCCATGTCCGTCATGGCCTGGCCGGCTGCGACGCGGACCTTGCCGTTGGCGTCCTTGATCTCGCCCACGAATGGGCTGTAGCCGGCCAGCATCTTGGTCCGGATCGCGTCCGCCTGCGCCCGAACCGGGCCGGGCACGCTGTCGCCCCAGGCGTCGCGGTCCACGCCCTCGCCGATGTTCAGCAGCACCTGCTGGCCCGGCGCCCAGGTGCCCTCGATGCGCGCCTTGGCCTGGCCGACATAGTACTTGGTCCAGTCCAGCACGATGGAGCTGACATACGACTTCGGGCCGTAGCGGCGCACGTCGGTGTTCCACATCACGGCGGGCACGCCGCGCTTCTCGGCCACTTGCAGGTAGGCGGCCTCGTCCATCACGCCGAACAGCATGTCGCAGCCGTTGTCGATCAGCGCCGTGCCGGCCTGCGCCGCCGCCTGGGGGTCGAACCAGGAATTGATGACGATGACCTGCATGGTGGCCGCCGGGTTCACCGACCGCGCGCCCATGAGAAAGGCGTTCACCCCGCAGTACACCGTGGGCACCGGCATGGAGCCGACATAGCCGAGCTTGCCCGTCTTGCTCATCAGCCCGGCCGCGACGCCCGTGACGTAGGACGGCAGCCAGTGCTTCACGTAGTACCAGCCGCGGTTGGCCGCGACCGAGTGGCCGTTGCATTCAAGCCAGGCGATGTTGGGCGCGCGGTCCGACACGCCGTGCAGCAGGTCGCCGTATTCCGAGGTCAGGAACACGATGTGGGCGCCCTGCGCCACGAACTGCCGGAAGGTGCGGGTGGCGTCGGCGGAGTAGGGGATGCTCTCGACTTCCAGGAACTTCGCCTGCGCGTAGGCCTGCTTGACCGCGAGCAGGCCCTGGTGGTGCGACGACGTCCAGCCCTCGTCCGAGATCGGCCCGACATGGCCGAAGCCGATCACCGCCTGCGCCGCGCTCACCGCGGCGAAGCCGGCCGCCCGCGCCGGGCGGATCAGCGACCCGGCCGCAGCCAGCCCGCCGGCCTGGAGCACCATGCGCCGGGGCCAAGGCTTGTTCACACCATCCATGCTCGGTTCTCTCCTGATTGCGGCACCATGCCCACACCCGACACCGTTGAGAAGCATCCTTCATGCCAACCGGAAGCCGGCCGCCGCAGGTTTTCGGCGCAGCACGGGTTTTGCATCGCGCGGCTGCACTCGGCGGCTGCATCGGAGGCGTCCGCTGCCGGCCCCATCGAGCCTGACCGTGCTGACCGGGTCCGAATTCGTGCGCCTATGCTTTCGGAATAGGCACGCGCGGCCCCATCCAGGAGCTGACCCATGCGCCAACTGCTCACCGCCGACCACGTGCTGACGATGGCGCCGGGCCACCCGGTCATCGAGGACGGGGCCATCCTGATTGAGGACGGACGCATCGAGGCCGTCGGCCCCCGGGCGGAGGTGGAGCCGCGCGCCGCGGGCGCCGCGCACCGGGCGCTGCACGACCACCTGGTGATGCCCGGCCTGATCAACGCCCATTGCCACTCGGGCCTGCTGCGCGGCACGGCGGAGGGGCTGCAGGTCTGGGACTGGCTCGACACGTACATCAACCCGATGCACCGCGTCCTGCAGCCGTCCGAGGCGGAGGCGGCGTCATGGCTGTGCTACGCGGAGTCCGTGCTGTCCGGCACCACCACCGTGGTGGACATGTGGCGCTTCATGGACGGCAGCGCCCGCGCGGCGGAGGGCATCGGCAACCGGCTGGTGATGGTGCCCTATGTCGGCGCGCACCCGGACTACGACTACTTCGACACGCTGGACGACAACGAGGCGCTGCTGGAACGCTGGCACGGCCGGCGGGGCGGCCGCATCCAGGCCTGGGTGGGGCTGGAGCACCTGTTCTACACCGACACGGCCGGGCAGCGCCGCGCGGCGGAGCTGGCGCATCGGTTCGGCACGGGCCTGTGCACCCACATCGCGGAGGCGGAGCAGGAGGTGCAGGCGATGCAGGACCGCTACGGCTGCCGCCCGGTGCAGGCGCTGGAGCGGCTGGGCCTCCTGGAGCCGCGCACGCTGCTGGCGCATTGCGTGTGGCTGGACGACGAGGACATCCGCGTGCTCGCGCGCACCGGCGCGGCTGTGTCGCACAACCCGGTCAGCAACATGAAGCTCGCGAGCGGCGCCGCGCGCACCACGGACCTGATCGCGGCCGGCATCGCCGTGGGCCTGGGCACGGACGGGGAGAAGGAAAACAACAACTTCGACATGTTCGAGGAGATGAAGGGCGCGTCTTTGCTCGCGAAGCTGAGCCGGCTCGACGCGACCGCGCTCGACGCCTGGGACGCGCTGCGCATGGCGACGGTCGAGGGCGCGCGGACCATCGGGTTGCAGGACCAGATCGGGTCCTTGGAGGCCGGCAAGCGGGCGGACCTGATCGCCGTCCGCACCGACACGCCGCGCATGACGCCGCTGTTCGGCGCCGGCCCCTGGATGAACCTGCACCACAACCTCGTGCATTCCGTGCGCGGCAGCGACGTGGCGCTGACCATGGTGGACGGGCAAGTGCTGGTGGAGGACGGCGTGCTGCAAACGGCGGACCTGCGCGCCATCATCGCGGAGGCCCGGCGCGCGGCGGCGGCGCTGCTCGCGCGCCGGTCCGCCCTGTAGCGGCTGGACTATCCGCCCCTCGTGCGACGGAGCAGGATGCGTTCCTTTTCCAGAAGGAGCCGGATTTTCGTAAAGCCTACTCGGTCCAGCACGCGCCGGGACGCCGTGTTATCAGGGTGCACGAACGCCCACACCTCTGGAATTTCCAGTCTTTCATCAGCCCAGTCCAGACATGCGCGTGCCAACTCGGTCGCGTAGCCCTGACCCCAAGCCGCAGGATGGAGCGAGTAGCCCAACTCCACGCCCCATCCCGAATCGAACGGGTCCTCATATAGGCCGCCCCACCCCACAAGTTGGCCCTATACTCTGCGTCAGGACCGCCCATGGCGCAAAGCCCGCCCGGCGCCGTTGCCACTCGAATGCGGCCAACCGTCGGCGGCACTCGCGCACCGAGACATGACAGTGGGTGAAGCGCATGGCCGCGGGATCACCAAGGAAGGCAAAGAACGGGGCCGCGTCGCTGAGGCATGGCGGGCGCAGCAACAAGCGTGCGGTGGTCAGCACGGGTGGGCTTGCGCGGCGAGCGCCGCCCAAACCCGATCCGCCGTGAAGGGCGGGGCGGTGAAGCGCACGCCCGTCGCGTCCGCCAGTGCGTTGGCCATCGCCGGGCCAACCGGGTTGAACGGGCTTTCGCTCATCGACTTCGCGCCCATCGGCCCGAAGGCGTCCGACGTGTCGGCAAACAGCACCTCGGTGCGCGGCACGTCGGCCCAGGTGGGGATGTGGTAGTGGCGGAACGCCGGGTTGCTCACCGCGCCGTCTTCGCCGAACCGCACCGCCTCGTGCAGCACGGCGCCGAGCGCCTGCGTCACGCCGCCCTCGACCTGGCCGCGGCACTGCATGGGGTTCATCACCCGGCCGGCGTCGGCGGCGTGCACGCTGCGTAAGATTCGGATCTCGCCCGTCTCGCGGTTCACCGCGACGCGGAAGCCCTGCACGTTGAACGCGAGGGAGCGGGGCGCCGCGTCCGCCTTGCGCATCACCGCGAGGCCCGCGCCGGCGCCGGGCAGGTCAGCCAAGGGCACCGCCCAGTTGCCGCACAGCACGGCGCCTTCGATCAGCCGGCACTCGGCCGCGGGATGGCCGGTCAGCGCCGCCGCGGCCAGCAGGATGCGCTCCCGCAGCGCCAGGGCCGCCGTTTCCGTCGCCCGGGCCGCCACCACGGTGCCGGTGCTGCCGAACGCGCCGGTGTCGTGGCCGACCAGGTCGGTGTCGGATTGCCGCAGCCGGATGCGGCCCGGCGCGGTCCCCAGCACGGCTGCGGCCACCTGGCGGTGCGTGGTGGAGGTGCCGTTGCCGAACTCCGCCGTGCCGACGTGCAGGTCGAACGCGCCGTCCGCCGCCAGGAACAGCCGCGACTCCGCCCGGTGCCCGAACGGCGGCGCCGTCGCCAGCATCCCCATCGCGACGCCCTGGCCGACCTGCCACTCCGCCCCTTCCGGCGCTGGAAGGCCGGGGTCGGCGGCCAGCGCGCGCTCCACGAGGTCCAGGCATTGGTCGAGGCCGTAGCTGCCGAACTCCACGTCGTCCAGCAAGCCGTGCGGCTCGTCCAGCCGGTCGCCGGGCCGCACCATGTTGCGGCGGCGGAACGCGAACGGGTCGATGCCGAGGCCGCGCGCCAGGGCGTCCACCGCCTGCTCCAGCGCGAACAGCGTCTGCCCCATGCCGTAGCCGCGGAAGGCGCCGGCCGGCACGGTGTTGGTGTAGGCCGCCGCCGCGTCGACCGCGGTGTTTGGGCAGCGATACAGGCTCATCAGCTCGTTGCAGCTATGGGCCAGCACGGCCTGCGTGTGGTTGCCGTAGGCGCCCGCATTGGCCAGCACGTCCACCGCCAGCGCGGTCAGCATGCCGTCCCGCGTGGCGCCCACGCGGACCGTGACGCGCATGGGGTGGCGCGTGGTGGTGGCGGCGAACTGCTCGGCGCGCGTGAGTTCCAGCCTGACGGGGCGGCCGAGGCGCAGGGCGGCCAGGGCGGCGATGTCCTCGACCAGCATCTCCTGCTTGCCGCCGAACCCGCCGCCCACCCGGGCGCACAGCACCCGGACCCGGTGCGGCGGCAGGCCGAACAGGTCGGCCAGGCCCTCCCGCACCAGGAACGGCACCTGCGTGCTGCTCCGCACCACGAGGCGGTCCCCCTCCACCGAGGCGAGGGCGCAGTGCATTTCCATCGCCGTGTGCTGCACCCGCTGCAGGTCGCATGTGATCTCCTCGATCCGATCCGCTGCCGCGAAGCCAGCCGCGAGGTCGCCGTGGCCGCTGCGCAGCCTGGCGACGATGTTGCGGGCGGGATCGGGGATGCGGCTCGCGGGCTTGTCGTGCAGGACGGGGGCGCCGGGCCGCATGGCGTCCGCCGGGTCGAACACGGCGGGCAGGATCTCGTAGTCCACGGCGAGCGCGCGGCAGCCGGCCTCGGCGGCGGCCTCACTGCTTGCCACCACGGCGGCGACGCGCTGGCCGACGAAGCGCACCACGTCGTCCAGCAGGCGCGTGTCGTCGGGGTTGGCGCGGAAGTCCTCGTGCCGGGCGGAGGAGTACAGCCGCGCGGGCGCGTCCTCGTGCGTGAACACGGCGGCGACGCCCGGCACGGCCAGTGCGGCGGCGCGGTCGATGGCGCGGATGCGGGCATGGGCGTGCGGCGAGCGCAGCAGGCGCATGTGCAGCAGGCCCGGCACGTCCACGTCCAGCGTGTAGCGGGCGGCCCCAGTGACCACGGCCTCCGCGTCCGGCGCGGCGTCGTTGCCCGGCAGGCTCCCGACGTGGCGCTGTCCGTCCATGGCGTCCGCGATGGCGCGGTAGCCGGTGCAGCGGCACAGGTTGCCCTTCATCGCCCGCGGCAGGTCGGCCCGCTGGGCCGGCTTCAGGATGCTGACGGTCACAAGCATGCCGGGGGTGCAGAAGCCGCACTGGAAGCCTTGGGCGTCCATGAACGCCTGCTGCAACGGGTGCAGGCCGCCCGCCTCGGCGCCCAGCCCCTCGATGGTCGTGACCGCCCGGCCCTCGGCGCGCCAGGCCGGCACCAGGCAGCTCTGCACCGCCTGGCCGTCCAGCAGCACGGTGCAGGCGCCGCAGTCGCCGGCGTCGCAGCCCTTCTTGACCCCGAACCAGCCGAGCGCCCGAAGCTGCGTGCGCAGGCACTGGCCCGGCGCCGGGTCGCATTCCTGCGCCTGGCCGTTCACGTGCAGGACCGTCATCCCAGCAGTTCCTCATGCAGTTGCGCCGCGAGGCGCCGGGTCATATGCCGGCGCCAGGCCGGGGCGCCATGCACGTCGTCAAGCCAAAGCTCGGGCGGGAAGGCCGCGATATGGGCGTCCAGCGCCTCCCGCGAGGGCGCCGCCGCCCAGGCCGCATGCACCGGCCGCACGGTGCTGGCGGTGACGGTCAGGGCGAAGCGGCCGGCCTCCTCCGTCGCCGCCAGCAGGGCGGCGGAGCGCCCGTGCGCGGTGAGCGACGCCTGCCGCATCGCGCCGCGCCGGCGCAGCGCAGCCGCCGGCAGGTCGATGCGCCGCAGCAGTTCGCCCGGGGCCAGCACCGTACGCTGCGGCCCCGTGGTGAACCCGGCCATCGGCACTTCCCGCTCCGTCCCGTCCGGCCGCCACACCCGGGCCACGCCGTCCAGCGCCACCGTCAGCGCCAGCATCGGCGCGGCCGGCAGGGACAGGCAGACGTTGCCCCCCACGGTCGCCACGGCCGCAATCTTGAACGACCCCAGCAGCGCCTGGCAGCACCCGACGAACAGCGGTGCTGTCGGCCAATCCGCGGCGGCGGCAAAGGCCTCCAGCGCCGCGATCGTGCAGGTGGCGCCGATGCGCAGCCCGGCCGCGGACGGCTCCAGCGCCGGCCACCCCAGGCCGGCCAGGTCAACGAGCGCGTGCAGCCCCGGCTGCGGCTCGGAGAACAGCCAGGTGCCGCCTGCCAGGAACGCGGCCCCGTCTGTCACGGCGGGCAGCTCGTCCCGGGCGCGGGGCCGGGAAACGGCGCGGATCTCGGGCAGGTCCATCCCGGGGCCTTAGGTCGGCGGTCGGGCGGCGAAGCGTGTCCAGTCGGTCATGCGGCAAGGCTTCCTTGGCGGGCTTGGGTGTCATTTGGTTGCCGGCTGACAAAGCACATCCTGTGCCATGGACGAAGCCGCTGGCGCCGGAGGTGCGTCATTGCGAGGCGCGCCGCGGCATGGCAATCGAGAGCCGGCAAGGGCGGTCCTGGCCGTCCTGAAGGCCGGAGGTGCGCCCATGCCTGACCCGTTCCTCCGCCTTCCGGCGTCATCCCAGCTGCTGCTCCGCCGCGCCCGCGTGCCGCGCTGCCTGCTGGATGCGCCGGCTGATGCGCAACCGGGGGCGCCCGAGCTGGTCGAGTGCGACATCCGCATCGCGGACGGCGCCATCGCGGAGGTCGGACCGGCGCTGGCCCCGTCCGGCCCGGCGGTCGATCTTGCGGGCGGGATCGTGTTCCCCGGCTTCGTGGACATGCACACCCACATCGACAAGGGCCACATCTGGCCGCGCGCCGCCAACCCGGACGGCACCCATGGCGCGGCGCTGGCCGCGGTGAAGGCGGACCGGGAGGCGAACTGGAGCGCCGAGGACGTGGCGGCCCGGGCCGGGTTCAGCCTGCGCTGCGCCTACGCCCACGGCACGGTGGCGCTCCGCACGCACCTGGACAGCCTGGGCGCCCAGCTCGACATCTCGTGGCCGGTGCTCAAGGCGCTGCGGGCCGAGTGGGCCGGGCGCATCGCCTTGCAGGCCGTGGCCCTCGTCCCGCTCGCGGCCTACGGCACCCCGTTCTGCGAGCGGCTGGCGGACGTGGCGGCGGAGGCGGGCGGCCTGCTCGGCGGGTCCGGCGCGCTGGAGCCGGATGCGCCCGCCCTGATCCGTCGCGTCTTCGACCTGGCGGTTGACCGGGACCTCGACATCGACCTGCATGTGGACGAGACCGGGGACCCGGCCGCCCGCACCTTGCGCCTGATCGCCGAGGAGGCCATCCGCCGCCGCTACGCCGGGCGCGTCACCTGCGGGCATTGCTGCAGCCTCGCGGTGCAGGACCCGGCGGAGGCGCGGGAAACGGTCGCGCGGGTGGCCGCCGCCGGGCTTGCGGTGGTGAGCCTGCCGATGGTGAACCTGTACCTGCAAGGCCGCCGCGCGCCGGGCACGCCGTTTTGGCGCGGCCTGACGCTGCTGCATGAGCTGCGCGCCGCCGGGGTGCGCGTGGCCGTCGCCAGCGACAACACGCGGGACCCGTTCCATGGCTTCGGCGACCTCGACACGGCCGAGGTGTTCCGGGAGGCCGTCCGCATCGGCCACCTCGACATGCCGGTCGGCGACTGGCCGGCCGCGGTCACGTCGCTGCCCGCGGCGGCGATGGGGGTGCCGGGCGGGCGGGTGCGGGCGGGGGAGGCGGCCGACCTCGTGCTGTTCTCCGCCCGCGCCTACAGTGAGCTGCTGTCCCGCCCGCAGGCCGACCGGGTCGTGCTGCGGGCGGGGCGGGCCATCGACGCCGCGCCGCCGCCCTACCGCGAGCTGGATGCGCTGTTCCCCGCGATGAAGGCGTAGGGCGCCCGGCGCGCCCCAACTGCGGCGCGATGCAGTTCGCCGCAACGGGTCAGTCCCGCTCACCCATCAAGACGCGCAGCGACGCTCTGTCCCACGTCCACCCGATCCGTCGCCTGCGACGGGACCTTCAGGATTGCTTAAGAAATGTTCGATACGCTATCGTAGCATTCTTCGCTCATGCCATCTTTCAACGGCGAGGCGGCGGCTGCATACACGGCACTGAGCAGGACAGCATGGACAACCAAGGCGGACCATCACCGGCCGAACCTGGCGGCGAGTTGGGCCGCCTCCGCGCGCTTGCGGCATACGGCCTTCTTGAAACCGCTTCGGAAAAGGAGTTCGACCACTTCGCTGAAATCGCCGCCGATCTGCTCGGCCTGCCTATCGGCCTGGTCAACCTCGTCGGCGAGGAGCAGATCACAGTCAAAGGCCGGTCTGGCCTGGATGTCGAGACCGTGCCCCGCGGCATCGCGTTCTGCTCCCATGTCATCTCAAGCGACGACGTCATGTCGGTTCCGGATCTGGCGCAGGACCCGAGGTTCATTGACAATCCGCTCGTCTCGCAGGGGCCACGGTTCCGCTTCTACGCCGGGGCGCCGCTGGTCAGCCGGGACGACGGATACCGCATCGGCACGCTCTGCGTCCTGGGTCACAACTCGCGGCCGGCGCTGACGCCGCGTGAGGCGCGGCTGCTGTCGAGCCTCGCCTCCTTGGCCATGGACCGCATGGAGCTGCGCCGGCTGGAAAAGGCTTGCCGCGACAGCCGCGCCCGGTTCGACCGCATGACGGAGGCGGCGCCGGGCGCCGTGATCTGCGCCGACAGCATCGGCGCCATCACGCATTGGAACGGTGCCGCCGAGCGCCTGTTCGGCTGGGCTGCCGCCGAGGCGGTCGGCCAGACGCTTGACATCATCATCCCGCATGGGATGCGCGAAGCCCATGCTGCCGGCCTGTCCCGCCACACGGGGCGCGAGGCCGGCACCTTCCCTGGCCGGGTTGTGGAACTGCCGGCCTTGCGGCGCGACGGCACGACCTTTCCGGCCCACATCGCGCTGTCGTGCTGGAAGGAAGGGGGCAGGACAACGTTGGGGGCCAGCATCCACGACATCACCGCCCGCCGCGCCGCCGAGGACCGGCTTCGGTTCCTCGCCCACTACGATTCCCTGACCGGACTGATCAACCGGCAGAAGCTGCTGGAGCTTATGGGCGAGGCTGCGGCGAACAACCGGACCATCGGGCTGATCCTGCTCGACCTGGACGGCTTCAAGCATGTCAACGACACCATGGGCCATGGCGCCGGCGACTTGCTGCTGACGGAGGTTGGCGGGCGCCTCGCCCTCGCGATGCCGGGCACCTGCACCCTGGCGCGGCTGGGCGGCGACGAGTTCGCCGCCCTGCTGTCCGGCTGCGACGAGGCTGCCACGGCGGTCAGTTGCGCCCGCGCGCTGCAGGCGACGCTTGAGCAGCCGTTCCGCATTTCTGAGCGCAGCTTCCAGATCAGCGCATGCGCCGGCGTGACGTTTGACGTGGCGACGGACACCGGCACCCTTCTGGCCAACGCCGACCTGGCGCTCTACCAAGCCAAGGCGGCGGGGCGAGGCGCCCTCCGCGTGTTCCATCCAAGCTTGCGGCACGTCTATGAGGCCCGCCGGGCGCTGGAGGAGGAGGTGTGCAGCGCCGTCCTGGCCGGTGAGCTCGTGATGCACTTCCAGCCGCAGGTCCGGTTGAGCGACAAGAGGCTGATCGGGGCCGAGGCGCTGCTGCGGTGGCAGCACCCCCGGCGTGGCCTCCTGGCGCCAGACGAGTTTCTTCAGGCGATTGAAGCCGGGCGCATGGTGGGCCAGGTCGGCGACTGGACCATCGAACAGGCGTGCCGCCAAGCCGCGCTTTGGCGCCGGCAGGGAACGCCGCTCCGCGTCAGCGTCAACCTGTTCACCGAGCATGTCCGGGCCGGCACCTTGGAGACCACCGTGCGGCGTTCCCTGCAACGCTGGGACCTGCCCCCCTCGGCGCTTGAGCTTGAGGTGACGGAAACCATCGCGTTCGTCCGCGATGCAGGCATGCTGGCGCCGTTGCACGCGCTGCATGCTGCGGGGGTGAACATCTCCTTCGACGATTTCGGCACCGGCTTCGCCTCGCTGTCCACCTTGCGGCAGTGCCCGCTGGACTGCCTCAAGATCGACCGCAGCTTCGTGTCCACCCTCGGCGCCGCGGGTCCGCCGGGCGGGATGGCGGACCGGGGCAACGTGGCCGTCATCGACGCGATCCTGGCGTTGGGGCGCGGCCTCGGCCTGCGGGTCGTCGCCGAGGGCATCGAGACGCCCGAGCAGGCGGCGTTCCTGGAAGCGCGGGGCTGCGACGAGGGTCAAGGCTACCTGTTCGGCCGCCCGTGCCCGCCAGGGGCGCTGTTGCTGGAGACGGCAAAGGATTTCGCCCTGGCGTTGTAGCGGACCGAGGGCATGGGACCGGGCATCCGGAGACGACGCAAGGCCGCTGCCGAGGCCGAAGCTCGTCCGGTTGGCGCGCCCGATCACCTCGTCCACATCCTTGAACGGAAGGGCCGAGATCACCGGGCCGAAGATCTCCTTTGGGCGATCCGCATCTCGTCGCGCACGTCGGCGAACACCGCCATGCCCGCGCCCGGCACCGCCGCGTCCAGGTCGGCGTCCGCAAACACCACGTCGGGCGACTTGCCGCCGAGTTCGAGCGACAACCGCTTCAGGTTGCCGGCCGAGGCCTGGATGATCCTTTGCCCCGTCAGGTGCGACCCGGTGAACGCCACCTTGCCCACGTCCGGATGGGCCGCAAGCACCGCGCCGGCCGTCTCCCCATATCCGGTGACGACGTCCACCACGCCCGGCGGCACCCCGGCTTCCTGGCACAGCTCGGCCAGCCGCAGCGAGGTGAGCGGCGCCTCCTCCGCTGGCTTGAGCACGACGGTGCAGCCGGTCGCGAGCGCCGGGCCGATCTTCCAGAGCGTCGCGGTCAGCGGCCCGTTCCACGGGATGATCGCGCCGACGACGCCGACCGGCTGCTTCTGCGTGAACGAGACGTGGTTGCCCGGCAGCGAGTTCTCGGTCGTCTCGCCGTGGATCGCGATGGCCTGACCCGCCTAGAAGCGCAGCATGCCGAGCGCGCGCAACCGGTTGCCCCGCGTGCGGGTGATCGGCGCGCCCATGTCGAGCGTGTCGAGCGCCGCCAGCTCCTCGAAGTTCTGCTCGACGGGGTCGGCAAGCCGCAACAGCAGGTTCTGCCGGTCGAACGGGCGGGCCTTGCGCCACAGGCCGTCGAAGGCGCGCCGGGCCGCCTCGACCGCGCGGTTGATGTCCTCGGCCACGGACGCCAGCACGGTGCCGGTTGAGGGGTTAAGCGTGTCGGAGGTCTTGCCCAACGCCGCCTCGGCCCACCTGCCGTCGATGAGCAGGCGCTTCGGCTTGCCGGTCAGGAAAGGGTGGCGGGCAGAATCCAGCGGGGTGATGACGTTCATGGCAAAACTCCAAAGGCGTGTGCGGCGGGGCCAAGGGCGGGATCTGGGGCAAGGCCTGGAGCGGGATCGCCCGCCGGCTCGGCCAGGGCCGCCAGGAACGACCCCAGGCCGGCGCTGCGCAGCGGCAGCCAGGGCTTGCCGAGCCGGCGGCACAGGCGCTTCACGGTCAGCGCGGCGTCGTGGCTCACGCAGTCCACGGGAAAGGCCACGCGGTCGGCCTGGCTGATCAAACCGGGCAGCAGGGACGGGTGGTCGTGCCGCCCGCCGTCGTGGCAGAGCAGCGCGCCGCCGGCGGCCTCCAGCGACGCCCGCATCTGCTCCGTGCAGCCCGGTCGGCCGCCGATGTAGAGGATGCGCTGGGCCGGAAGACCGGCGACCGCCTCCGCCGCGTCCTGCCGTTCAAGTGCCGCCAGCTCCCGCTGCATCACCGCGCGTCCGGCCTCGGCCTCTCGGGCGCGCTGCTTCCAAAGCCGGGCCGCCTCCGAGGCGTCTGCGATCCGCTGCTCCAGGCGTTCGCGCCGGCCGGTCTCGTGGTCGAGGCGAGTTTCGAGGTCGGCCACCAGGTGGCGGAACGCCGCCAGCGCGTCGTCGTCGCCGGGGTCCGCCGCAGCCTGCACCTGGCGCGTCGCGAGCGCGCCGAGGCGCCGGATCGTCGCGTCGCGCGATGTGACGGCCTCGTGCAGCCGGGCCTGCTGGCGCTCCACCTTGGCGAGCAGGGCGGCGTTCTCCTCCTCCAGCGCCGTGAGGCGCCGGATGTCGGCCCGGTTCGCGGCGCCGACGAGATGCGACAGCATGTGCACGTCGCCGAACGCCCGGCGCAGCCCGGCGTGCCCGGTGTCGGGATGGGTGAGCACCGCCCAGTAGGCGCCGGGGATGTCGCCGGCGGAGCGCGCCTCGGCCCAGACCTGCATCACCGCCGCCTCGCCCCCCAGCCGGGCGAACCGCTTGACCACTATCTCGTGCCGGTGATCGAGCGCCTTCTGCAGCAGCTTGGACGGGGCGTTGTGCTGGCTGCACAGGCCGACGGCGCTGGCGTGCAGGTCGTGGTCGGACAGGTGGGACACGTCGGACGATGTCGCCCGGGCCATCACCCGCCGCAGCTCGCCGGTGGTCAGGCAGGTGCCGACGACCGAGCAGTGGACGGAGTCGTTGAGCTCCCAAAGCCTCGCGCGCCGGCGCTTCGGCTCCGGGCCGGTCCACGGGGCCGCTTGGCCGCGGTCATGCAGCAGGCTGGCAAGCCTGTCGGCCGCCTGGGACCGGAGGGGGTGGCCGGCCGCGGTCATGGCAGCGCCGCGCTGCGCACCATGGCCCCGTCCGGCCGTGCAACGCGATCCATGATCGTGTTTCCTGCCATCGTTATGCAACATCAAGCATAACGCTCGGACAGGGAGGTTGCCAAGCCGGATTGCGATGCTGCAAGCGTCGTTGCCGCGAGGCTCGGGACGGCGGCACGCCGTCAAATCGAGGGTGCGACGGATCAGGGCAATCCTTGCGGCCTCACGCGAACCGCACGGCGCCTGTTCGGGGTTCTGGTGGCGGACGCGCCGAAGGTGCGCTGCGCCCAAGAAGCCGTCGCTGCCTATGGTGAGGGTTGAGCACGGCGGAATGACCTCGGATACTCACTGGCAAGCCGGATCACGTCCTGGGCTGCGTCATCCTCGTCATCTGCTTGAGCATGAGGTGGGGCGCGATCCGGCTCATCGCCTTCAGCACGCTGGCGAGGCCGGGCCGGATTTCGAGCTTGCCTGCTTCGATGCCCGCGATGGCGCGCTTGGCAAGCACCGTCACGTCCATCGCCTTCTGCCCCCGCATCTCTTCGGCGAACTCGCCGCGGAACAGCGGGGTCTCGACGCCGGGAGGCGCCAGCTCGACCACGGTCACGCCCGTGCCTTGGAGCTGCGCACGCAGGGATTGCGTATAGGAGTGGATCGCGGCCTTGGCGGCGCAATAGACCGGCGCCACGGGAAGCGGGACGAAGGCCAGGCCGGACGAGACGTTGACGATCAGCGCGCCGGGCCGGGTCATCAGGTGCGGAAGGAACTGCTGGACCATCCGCACCGGCCCGGCCAAGTTGACCTCGATCTCGCGCGTCACGTCCTGGAGGCCGCGATCCTCGTTCAGTTTCAGGTTGCGCATGATGCCGGCGTTGTTGACCAGGGTGTCGAGGGCCGGAAAGCGCGCGAGCACATCCCCGTGCAGCGCCGCGATGGCTCCGGGATCGCTGACGTCGCTCCTGAACGTGCGGACGCCTGGGAGCGCCCGCTCGGCCGCGTCGAGCCTTTCCCGATCTCGGCCGGTCACGATCACCTTGTTGCCGCGCCCCAATAGTTGCCGCGCCAGCTCAAGGCCGATGCCGCTTGTTCCTCCGGTGATCAGGACGGTTTTCTGTTCCAGCCTCATGCGTGCTTCCTCGCGCCGGTGATCGTGCTTGCCGTCCGCATCTAACGGCCCACACTTCCGAAACGGAAGAAGGCACCCAAAGGTGCTATACTTACCAAAAGGAGAGTGTGGGACATGCGCGGACTGTCGCATTTCACGGCAGAGCAGATCGCGGCGGCGAAGCGTTATGCCGCGGCTACGCCCCCTGCTGACCTCGACCCCCGGATCGGCGCTTTGGTGAACGAGCTGATCGGGCGCGTCGCCGACAAATGGACGATGCTGATCCTGGAGGTTCTGGGCGAACACGGAGAGCTGCGCTTCACGCGCCTGGGCGAGTTGGTGGACGGCATCAGTCAGAAGATGCTCACCCAGACCCTGCGCCACATGGAACGCGACGGCCTTCTGGTGCGAACCGTGCATCCCGTCGTGCCGCCCAAAGTCGAGTACCGGCTCACTCCACTTGGCCTGAGCCTCGGCGCGGCATTCTGCGGCGTGTGGGTCTGGGCGGCGGAAAACCTCGACGACGTCGAGCAGGCGCGCCGGACGTTCGACGCGAAAACCGGGGCGGACTGACCGTCTGCCCACGGTTCGCGTCGGATCAAGACCAGTGCTGCGGCACTGCGGCCGAGATGCCTGCTGTCGAGGCTTCTACTCGGCCGCGATGGCCCCGTAGCCGATCTCGGCCTTCGTCTCCAGGAACTCGCCGAACGCCAAGTCGCCCCATTCCCGCCCGTTGCCCGACTGCTTGTAGCCGCCGAACGGCGCCATGGCGTCCATCCCGGCGCCGTTGATCGTCACCTGGCCCGCGCGCAGGCGGGATGCCACGTAGCGCAAGGCCGCCGGGTCCTTGCCCTGGACATAGGCGGCCAGGCCGTAGGGCGTGTCGTTGCCGATGGCGATGGCCTCCTCCACCGTGTCGTAGCCGAGGATGGCCATGACGGGTCCGAAAATCTCCTCGCGGGCGATGGTCATGTCATTCGTGACGCCGGCGAACACGGTGGGCTTCACGTAGTAGCCGCGCTCCAAGCCCTCCGGACGGCCGGGGCCGCCGGTGACGAGGGTCGCGCCCTCCTCGATGCCCTTCTTGATCAGGCCCTGGATCTTGTTCCACTGCACCTCGGAGACGACCGGGCCGATCTCCGAGTTGCCCCGCGGGTCGCCCACTGTGGTGGACTCGGCGGCGGCGCGGGCGATGGCGACGACCTCCTCCATCCGGGCACGGGGTGCCAGCATGCGGGTCGGCGCGTTGCAAGACTGGCCGGAGTTCTGCATCACGTGCTTCACGCCGCCTGTCACCGCGCGCTGCATGTCGGCGTCTTCCAGCAGGATGTTCGGCGACTTGCCGCCGAGTTCCTGGTGCACGCGCTTCACGGTCGCCGCCGCCGCCCGCGCGACCTCGACGCCGGCGCGGGTGGAGCCGGTGAAGGACACCAGGTCGATGTCCGGATGCGCGCTGATCGCCGCGCCCACGCCGGGGCCGTCGCCTTTGACCAGGTTGAACACACCGGGCGGCACGCCGGCGGCGTCGAGGATGTCGGCGAGCACGATGCCGGAGAACGGCGCCACCTCGGACGGCTTCAGCACCATTGTGCAGCCGACGGCGAGCGCCGGGGCGACCTTGCAGGCCATCTGGTTGACCGGCCAGTTCCACGGCGTGATGAAGCCGCAGACGCCGATCGGCTCGCGGGCGATCAGCGTGCTGCCGCGGAGCGTCTGGAACTCGTAGTCCTTGAGGATGCCGATCGCGGTCTGGAAATGCATGACGCCGATGGCGGCCTGCGCCTGCTGGGCGAGGCTGGAGGGCGCGCCCATCTCCTCGGTGATCGCCGCCGCCATGTCGTCGTATCGTTTCTTGTATTCTACGACGATCCGTTCGAGGAGCGCCAGGCGCTCCTCGCGGCTGGTCTGGGAGAAGCTCGCGAACGCGCCCCGGGCCGCGGCCACGGCGCGGTCCACGTCCGCGGCGGCGCCGAGGCTGATCTTGCCGCAGACCTCCTCGTTCGCCGGGTTGATCACGTCGAGCGTCTTGGGAACGGCCGGCTCGACCCACTCGCCGTTGATGTAGAATTGCGTGTACTCGCGCATGGCGTTTCCCTTGATGATGTTTCAGGATTGATGGGGCAGGCCCCGGCCGCCAAGCGGCCAGGGGAGCAAGCGGCCGGTCGCCCCGCCGCCCGGCGTCGGCTGCTCAGAGCGCCGCCGTGACCGCCTTCGTTTCGAGGTAGTTGTGCAGCACCTCTTCGCCCATCTCCCGGCCCCAGCCGGACTGCTTGTAGCCGCCGAAAGGCAAGGAAGCGTTGAACACGTTGTGACAGTTGATCCAGATCGCCCCGGCGCGGATACGGCGCGCCATCTTGTGCGCCGTGCCGAGATCGCGGGTCCAGATCGACCCGGCCAGGCCGTAGATCGTGTCGTTCGCTTGGCTGGCGATCCGGTCCAGGTCGTCGTCGTCGTAGCGCGAGGCGACCAGCACGGGGCCGAAGATCTCCTCCCGCACCACTTCCATGCCGGGCGTCGTCTCCGCCAGCACGGTGGGCTGCACGAACCAGCCGCCCCCGCCGCCGGCCTCCGCGCCGGAGCCGCCGCCCGTGGCGACCCGGGCGCCCTCGGCCCGGCCGCTCTTGATGAAGCCCGTCACCCGGTTGAACTGCTCGTCCGACACCAGCGGCCCCATCTCGGTCGCGGGGTCGAGGCCCGGGCCGACCTTGATACGGCTCGCGATCTCCGACACGCCGTCCAGCACGCGGTCATAGGCCTTGCTATGGACAAAAAGCCGCGATCCCGCAGAGCAGGTCTGACCCTGGTTGAAGAAGATGGCACTTGCGGCGCCCAGGATGGTGCGGTCGAGGTCGGCGTCGGGGAACACGATCACCGGCGACTTGCCGCCCAGTTCCAGCGTGACCTTTTTCAGGTTGCCGGTGGCGGCGTGGGCGATCAGCTTGCCCACCTCCGTGCTGCCGGTGAAGGCCACCTTGTCCACGTCCAGATGGTTGGCGAGCGCGGCCCCCGCCGTCTCGCCGAAGCCCGGCAGGATGTTGACCACGCCCGGCGGGAAGCCGGCCTCCAGGATCAGCTCGCCCAGGCGCAGCGCCGAAAGCGGGGTCTGCTCTGCCGTCTTCAAAACAACGGTGCAGCCGACCGCGAGCGCAGGGGCGAGCCTCCACGCCGCCATCAGTAGCGGGAAGTTCCACGGGATGATCTGGCCCACGACGCTGACCGGCTCGCGCAGGATGTAGCTGTGGTAGTCGCCGGGCGAGGACAGGTTCAGCGTATGGCCATGCACCTTGGTGGCCATGCCCGCCATGTAGCGGAACATGTCGATGGCGAGCGGGACGTCGCCGGCGCGGGCGACGGTCACGGGCTTGTTGTTGTCCAGGCTCTCGATCTCCGCCAGCTCGTCCGCGTGCGCCTCCATGAGGTCTGCCAGGCGCCACAGCAGCTGGCCACGAGCCGATGGCTTCATGCGCGCCCATTCGCCGCCGTCGAAGGCGCGGCGGGCGGCGGCGACCGCAAGGTCCACGTCGGCGGCGTCGGCCTCTGCCACTTCGGCGATCTGCTGGCTCGTCGCCGGGTCGAACACGGCGAACCGCTTGCCCGACTGCGCCTCCGCCCATTCGTTGTCGATCAGCAGGCGGCGGGGCTTGGAAACGAAGTCGGCGGCGTCCGCGCCGAGCTTCCCGTGCGTGACGGAGACGTCCATGATCGTGCCTCCCTGGCATCGTTATGCACACTGAAGTATAACGCAGGTCGGCAAGGCTGCCAAGCGGCATTGCTGGCGGCCGGTCAGGAGGACGGGGCCAGCACCGCTCGCAGCCGCTCCAGTTCGGCCGCTCCGGCGCTTGCGGCGCCCTGCTCCAGCGCCCGGTAAAGCCGGACGACCTCGGCGCCGAGCGGCAGCAGGGTGGCGCCGCCGCCGCCCGCGCCGCCGGGCCGCGCCGCGATGAGGGGGGCGGCGAAGGAAGCGTTCAGGCTGTCCATCAGCGTCCAGGCCCGGCGGTAGCTCATGCCCATGGCGCGGCCCGCCGCCGAGATCGACCCGGTCTCGCCGATCAGCTCCAGGAGCCGCACCTTGCCCGGCCCCAAGGTCGCCCGCCCGCCCACGTCCAGGCGCAGCGTGAGGCGCAGGCTGTGCTTGGCGGCGGGCATCTGGTCGCGGCGGGCGGGGCGCGCGGACGGAGGCGGATCAGGCTGTGGCTCGGACGTGCTCATGGCGCAGCATAGGACGCCGGCGGGGCGCCGGGAATCAGGAGATGGCACCCTTCGACGGGAGACGGCGATGATCGTGCCGAAGCGTGGCCGATCTACTCGCTGGGCAGAGCGACCGGCTTGAAGCCACGCTGGGCCATGATCGTCTGGCCTCCGGGCGACAAGATGGTCAGGGCCAGCAACAGCGCCGCCGGCCGCGCGTCCTTGAGGACGGCCAGGCCATACTCCGGCCCGACCTGGAACGCGGGCGGAAACTGCACCAGCGTGGCGTCGGGCAGGAGGCGCGCGTAGCGGTCCCGTCCGGAGCAATAGACGATGCTTGCGTCCACGCGCCCGTTCTGGATCGCGTCCGCGTCGGCGTCGCCAGACCGCGGCGGAGGCGCGCCCGGCGGCAAGTCCAGCACCACGGCGCGCGACTGCAGCGCCGCGGCGCTGCCCGGCCTGGCACGCTCGGCCATCTCGAACAGCCGCACGGTGTAGTCGCCGAGCGGATCGACCTTGGGCGGCGACATGCCGAGCTTGACGCCCGGGGCGAGCAGCTTGTCGAGCGCGGTCTCGGTGGTGGCGCCGAACTGGGCCGGGGACAGCAGGCAGACGGCGTTGCGCGCGAACACCGCCATGACGCTGGCACGCCCGTCGTCCACGAGCCTGCGCGCATGGCCGACGTCGGCCGAGGCGAAGAGATCCGCGCGCTCGCCCTTCTCGATGCGCTCGCGCATGCGGCCGGACGGACCGAACTGCGTCGTCACCGCGAGGCCATGCGCCTGCCCGAACTCGGCGGCGATCTGCCCGACCGCCTCGCGCAGGCTTCCCGCGCCATAGACGACGAGATCGTCCGCCCGCGCCGCCGTGCCCAGCGTGGCCAGGACGGCCGCCGCGGTCGCCAGCTTATGCATTGTCTTGGCCTTTCGCCATGTGCATCCGAACATAGAGGGTGTGGCCGTGCCTGGCATCCTCATGGGCGGGCAGCCTGGTCGTCAGGTGAGAAGCGGCGTCAGATTGGGGTCGCCTTTCCGCATCGCCCTTTGATAGGCGGGACGGGCGCCGATGCGCCGCAGATAGGCGAGGATGTTGGGATACGGGGCGAGGTCAAGCGGCAGGAAACGCCGCATGGTCGTCAGCGAGAAGACCGCCATGACGTCCGCCGCGGTGAACTCGCTGCCCGCGAAGTGGTCCGCCTCTCCCAGCCGCGCCTCGACCAGATCGAGCGCACGGCCCAGGCGGCCCCGCGTCGCGAGCAGCACCGGGTTGTCCGGCGGCAGGTCGAGCCGGCGCAGCACCATGTTCCGGCCCATGCTCGGCTGCCGGCTGCCGTTGGCAAAGTGGAACCAGTAGAGATAGGGGGCGAAGTCCGGGTGGTCCGGCCCGGGCGCCAGGCGGCCGCCGCCGCGCTTGGCGATGACGTACTGGATGACGGCGCCGGATTCGGCGAGGACCAGAGTGCCGTCGGTGATCACCGGCGCCGCGCCCGTCGGGTGAAGCGCCCGAAGCTCCGGCGGGGCCAGGATGGTGACGGGGTCGCGCTCGTAGCGCATCAGCGTGTAAGGCACCCCAAGCTCCTCGCAGAGCCAGATGATCCGCTCGGATTGCGACGTCGCGAGGTGGTGGATGGTCAGCATGTCAGACGCTTTCAACGAGGCCGGCCGGGCCACCGGCCCACTGATCCGGCAAAACCAGGCTGCCCGCAACGGGTGTCCGCTCGATCCCGGCGGCACGCCCGCCGATATGCTGCGCTCGCGTCCGCGCGGAGGAGCTGCATCCGCGTCATGACGGCGACGATCTCGATGGCGCTCGTTGAGAAGCTGTGGGCGCTGCACCACCATGCGGGGGCCGCCTACATGCTCGGCGGGCCGGTCCAGACGAGGGCGTGGCCTAGCCCTCGCTCCGCGGAACGGGCGTTTCGGTTGCGCGCCCCGTCCGCGTCACGGAACCGACGGCTGGTGGCCTCCCTGGCTCGTCAGGACGTTCAGGTAGCTTTTGAGCATCTTTCCCGGCTCGTACTTGGCTGACAAGCCGATAGCGAACATCTGCAATTCTTCCGCGCACAGAGGCTCCTCGATGGCACCGCGGATGGCCGCTTCCCATGCCTGCCTGTCATGCGGGTCGATGAAGGACGCGACGGCCCGGCCGTTGATTGTGAGCACCTCCCGCATGGCGGCGATGTCGCTGACGATGGAGCGCACCGCCTGCATGCCCGCCTCGACGGCCGACAACCCGAACGTCTCGTGCAGCGTCGGGAACACGAAGAGGTCCGCGGCCGCGTAGAGATCCGGCACCAAGCGGTATGGCACGGGTCCGAGAAGCTGGATGCGGTCTTGAAGACCCAATTCCTTGATCAGCTCGCGGTACTCGGCTTCGCACGGGCCGCTGCCGGCCAGGACAAGCCGCAGGCCCGGCAGGTTCTTCATGGCGTGGAACAGGACGGTCTGGTTCTTGTCCTTTGCCAGGCGGGCCGTGTTGAGCAGGATCGGGCCATCGTCGGGAATGCCGAAATGCGCCAGCGTGTCGGCGCGCGAACGCGCCGCCGCCCGCTGCTCGACGCCGTGCTCGATGAGCACGAGACGCTTGCGGTACCTCTTGGGATAATCGGCGAACTGCTGCTGCGTCGCGGCGCTGTTCGCCACGTTGAAAGAATAAAGGCCAAGCGTTCCGGCGACCTTGTCGAGGTATCGGATCGGGCCGTTCACCGCGGACAGCATGGCGGTCTGGTGGACGATGCGGCGCGGCACGCCGACAAGGAAGCCGATCGCTCCGACCGTGATCGACGCCGTGGCCTGGTAGGCGATGAGCGCGTCGTAGCGCCTGGTCACGATCTTCGCGGCGACGCACAGCGCCCCTATGAAGGTCGGCCATCGGCTGAAGCCCGGGTCCCGACGGAGATAGGCGGTCTCGAACTCCAAGCCGTATTTCGCGAGTCCGCGGCTGACAGCCTGCGCGATTGTCTGGATGCCTCCTGGTTCAGGCGAGTGGATGATCTGCAGGATGCGCATCGTGTCAGGTCATGTCTTCGCGAATTCTACGTTCAGCATGATCGTCACCACGTTTCCTGGGCTCCCTGGGGCGGAGCGGTTCTGAGCGCCCCGTGCCGCCCGGCGCCGTGCCGCCGGGCGAAGGCGCTTCATGCACGGCCCGCGCAGCCATCATACGATGACGGCGTCCAAACGTCACGAGGCCGCGCCACGGCAGTTTCAAAGACATGACGGAGATGCCCAGCTTCCGGTCGGCTAGGATAACGCCGACGAATGTGACCGCAAGCACCTCTAGGTTGGTGAGCCAGGCGAACAGCACAATCTGTCCGGCATAGGCGGCTGCGGCCTTGAGCAGGGAGGCGCCGAAGAAGACGCCGAGCCGCAGCCCGACATAGGCCCGCTCCGCGCCGCAGAACGGCGGGATGACGTGATGGAGGCCGAAGAGGTTGTAAAGGATCGGGCCGATGCAGAGGATCCTGATCAGGAAGCCGTAGGAGCGGAACGCCGGGTTGAACAGCGCCAGGATCTCGTCCGAGGCGATGAACATGACGGCCCCGGTCAGCAGGGCCATGCCGCCGCCCTGCCAGGCGGCGTTGCGCGACATGCGCGTGATGTCGCGCAGGCGGGATGCCTCGAACGCGATGACCACCGCGGGCGTCATGACGACGCCGAAGGAGTAGCTGAAGAAATACAGCACCAGGGTCGTTCGCGCCGCGGAGAAGTAGGCGCCGATCTCCACCGGGTTGCTGTCGGTCATGCCGAGGATGATCGGGTCGATGTATCCGTTCGAGACGGAAAGCACGATGAGGCCGAAGAAGATGAACGACTGCTGCCAGGCCGCATCGGGCCGGGCGGCGCCCCGGCCGGCCCGCGGCACCTGCCGGAGCCGGGACAGCGCCATGACGCTGAACAGGACGACCGAGCCTAGGGTCGAGATGAACAACGCGAAGGCCATGTAATCGAGCTGGAGCGAGCGGCCTGCCGCGATCGACGCCGCGATCGCCCCGATCAGCAGGAGACGCCACAGGATCTCCTTGCCGAACATCGAGACCAGCAGCGAGCCGCTGGAACGGTAGAGCGCGAAAAGGTACTCGGCCACTGCCGTGGCCACCACGATGCCGGCCGCGGCGGCCAGAACCGCGCCGGACACCAAGGCGTTCGTCCGAACGAGGAGGACCGTGGCCAGCCCCGTGAAGGCCACGAGGCCGAACAGCATTTTGGTGAGATGCTCGCGCATGATGCCGTAGATGCGCGGATCGTTGTTGACGAACAGCGTCGGCAGGTGGCGGTACACCAACGCTGCCTGGCCGAAGGTTGCCAGCCCGCCGCACGTCCCCGTCACCGACACCAGCAGGGCGAACTGGCCGTATACCTCGACCGAGCTGTAGCGTCCCACCAGGACGAAGGTGAGATAGCCGAGCAGGGCGGAAGACATCCGCATGGTGAACGTCGCCAGGACCTTTCTCGCGCTCCAGACGCGCTGGAGCAGCCACAAAGCCTGACTCATTGCCTCCGTCTCACCCGCATGGCCTCCAGTCCCAGCATCCAGGGAAACAGTATTGCCCCCTTGACGTAGCGCCCGGCAAGGCGGCGAGGCTCCGACAGCAGCCGGTAGGTCCATTCGAGATGGATGCTCTGCACCCACTTGGGCGCGCGCTTCTTTGCCGACGCGAGAAAGTCGATCGTGGCGCCGCAGCAGATGACGACCCGGGCGTCGATGCGCTCCAGGTGGCGCCGCACCCATATCTCCTGTTTCGGCGCCCCGAAGCCGACCGCGACGACGTCCGGCTTCGCCTCGGCGAGCAGCTGCAGGATCCGCTCGCACTCATCCGGGTCCCGCTCGAAGCCATAGGGCGGGCTGTAGGTTCCGGCGATTGCGACGCCCGGCCATCTCTGCACGATCTGCCGGCCCGCCTCGCTGGCAACGCCGGCCGCGGCCCCCAGCAGGAAGACCCGCACCGGCCGGAACTCCGCCGCGTCGAAGATCGCCGGGATCAGATCGCTGCCGCATACCCGTTCCGGCAAGCCCGGCCCCAGCAGGTGCGACCCCCAGACGACGGGCTGGCCGTCCGCGAGCACGAGGTCCGCGCCGCGCAGGGCCGCCTGCAGGTCGGGGTCATCCAGTTGCTTGACCAGCACGTCCACATTGACCGGCACGATATAGCGGCACCGCTTCTTCTCGTCGATCCATCGGAAGACGGTCTCGACGACCTCTCCCAGCGTCTGGGCGGAGAACGCGAACGAGAACATCGACACTTCACTTGCGCTCATATCGCCCTCCAGCGGGAGCCTGCCTTGGACGCCGCATCGGAGCGGCGTGAGGCCGCCGTCTTCACGCTCAAGACGACCAACGAAGGAAGGGAGGGCGAACGGCTGAACGTCCGGACTTCTCCCGACTGCTGTGTCATTTGCATCCGAACAGGGTTTTGTTTGTGGAACCGCAGCGACGCTGAACAGGCTGACGCTTGCTCAATTATTGTTCAGGCATTCTATTGATCTGGCCAAGCCGGCTCGTCGCTGAATGCCGGGACTTTTGATGCAGGCTGACCGGCAGGGGCGAGTCTGGAGGCGCCCTTTTGGGTGACATAGGCGCTTCCCACCGTCTCAAGCTCTCCGGCCGCCTCCGCCGACGGCCTCGCCCGGCGCTTCTGCAAGGCCGCTTGCAGGGCGACTGCGGACAAGGCCAATCGGCCCGCCACGGTGACTGCGCCGGTGAAACGGCTCGAACGGGCATGCGTCGTCGCGAACTCGAACTTGTAGGGTTCGCTGCCGCGCAGGTAGTCAACCTCCTCGAACCCGTCGTCGAGGGCGCGCTGGGTGTACTCGGTCATCAGCAGGATGCCCGGCGACACGCGCTGGAACCGGGGGTCGTAAGCGGAGAAGTAGGCCCAGACGGATTTGCCGTGGATGGCGTTGATGGCGCCAGCCACGATCTCCCCGTCGCAGCGGATGACGAACGCATAAAGCCGGTTGGCCTTCGCCAGGCTTTCGGCAAAGGCCATCAGCAGCCCAGGCCCATGGTCGAGCAGAACCGACTCCGCCTTGGTGTCGTGCAGCCACTGTTTCTTAAGGTCGGCGAGCTTCAGGATGATGTCCTTCGGAATCGCCTGGTGGAAGCATTCGACCGTGACCTCGCCCAGTTCCGCCAGCATCCGCCGGCCGCGCGCGTTGTTGCTCCGCTTCTTCTTGTTCAGGGTGCGCAGCCACGCCTCGCCGTTGGGCCAGACCGATCTGAGCCGGAGGGATATCTCGTCGTCGGTTTCCGTCAGGAACGAAAGGGAGGGGCTGGCGAAGGCCGAGCGCGTGGCGGCGTCGGGCGCGACATTCCGCAGCCGCACGACGTCGAACCCGCCCTGCTGCATGACCTTCAACCACAACGCCTGCAGCAGGTCCGGCGGGCCGATCCCGTCGCAGTAGTCGCTGAAACGCTGGGCCGCGAACTCGAGGGCCCGCACCCCGTGGTATCGGCGGATCGCCATCGGCAGGATGGCCGCGATCTGGCCGCCGCGACGCGCAACCGCGAGGTGCAGCCGCCATTTCTTCGCCTCAAGGTCTCCCCGCCGCCACGCGCTGATCCAGGCATGGCTTTGGAAGACGGTGCCATGGGCATCCTGCCACGCCTTGTTCCAGTCGCCTTCCAGCCGGCTGAACTCGACGGGGTCGGTGATGATCTCACACGCCGTCATGGACGCCTTCTCGCCGGTCGGCGCGGGCGCGCGTCGCCATGGCGTAGATCTTGACGAACGGCGTGACCCACAGCCGCGTGGCCGAGCGGTACTCCGGATGCTCCTCAGGCGTCAGGCCGAACGAGAAATCCTCGTTCGGCTCCGGGATCATGAGAGTATTGAACATGCGGTCCCAAACCGAGAGCATCAGCCCGAAGTTCTTGTCATAATGCTTGGCATTGGTGCTGTGGTGCAACTGATGCCAATGCGGACACAAGACGACGTTGTTGACCAGCTTGCCGAACGAGATCTTGAAATGTGTGTGGCGAACCAAGTCCAACATGAATATGTTACGCAACACGTAGATATTCAGCCCGAACATCGTCACCTCAGCGGGTTCCAGCAAGAAGAACAGCCAGACACCGTACACCGTTCCGGTGATCAAGGCGTCCCATGCATGGTTCATGAAGTCGTCGAGCGGATGAACTCTGTCTTTCGTGAAGCCCACCATGACTTCCGCGGAGTGATGGACTTTGTGGATTTCCCACAGCACGGGAACGCGGTGCTGCATGTTGTGGTAAACGTAGTATGAGAAGTCGTAAGCGATGAACATCGTCACGCTGAATGCGATCAGAAGCGGAAAGCTCGCCTGGCCGGACGGCGGCGGGAAGTCGGGGAGCAAGTAAGCGAGGCCGTTATGCACCAGTATGCCGACGGTGGCGGCCGAGACGATTGCCGGGACGGCCATCACCGCGTTGAAGGCTTTTCGGCTGATCCAGAACAGCACGTCGGCGCGTGCCGACGGATGGGTCAGGGTGCCGGGCGGAATGGCGTGGTCGCGAAAGCCGCGCCATGTCCGCGGCAAACCGCTGGCATAGTAACTCACGACCATCGAGCATATTGCCGTAAACCAAAGCAATAGAATTGTTAGTACATACTCTCCGGTAAACTTTCCCCAAACAGTATGAATGAAGTTCATGACCAGCAACAGTCCATTTCTGTTCGACAGCGTTCTATTACATCGCGTTTGCGTAACATTAGGCTACGAGAGACATGCCCTCGTCACGACAGTTCCGCAAGGGCTTTTTCGCTGTTGAGTACTGGCCTGGACACTTGACTGCGCTGCGGATGCGGCCTGGGCGGCCAGGCGCCGCGGGGCCAACCGCGACGCCGGCGCGGCGAATTCGCTTTTCCTCGAACAAGCCTCTGCCCTATGTCACCCTGGGGTTCGCGTGGTCGGTCCCGCAGCGGCCGTGGTTCCGGCCGGTCACGTCGAGGAGAATGGAATGGGCGAAGATCGCAGCCGGCACACCCGGGTCGGCAACCACGCCCTGCACCCTGAGACGATGATGCTGGGCTTCGGCTACGATCCCGGCCTGTCGGAGGGCGCCGTCAAGCCGCCCATTTTCCTCACCTCCACCTTTGTCTTCCGCTCGGCCGAGGAGGGCCGCGACTACTTCGACGTCGTGGCCGGCCGCAAGCCCCCGCCCGCGGGCGGGGCCGGCCTGGTGTACTCGCGGTTCAACCATCCCAATTCCGAGATCGTCGAGGACCGGCTCGCCATCTACGAGGGCGCCGAGCGCGCGCTGGTGTTCGGCTCCGGCATGGCGGCGATCGCGACCACCTTGCTCGCGCACGCGAAGCCCGGCGACGCGATCCTGCACAGCCAGCCCTTGTACGGCGGCACGGAAACGCTGTTCACCCGCACCCTGGCCAGCTGGGGCATGCACGCCGAGGGCTTCACCGACGGGCTGCACGCCGACGGCATCGCGGCCGCGGCGGACCGGGCGGCCCGGCATGGCCGGGTGGCCATGATCTTCGTTGAAACGCCGTCCAACCCGATGAACAGCCTGGTGGATTTCCAGCTCGTCTGCGCCGCCCGCGACCGCATCGCGGCGGCGCAGGGTCACCGGCCGCTCGTCGTGTGCGACAACACGATGCTCGGGCCGATCTTCCAGGCGCCGCTGCGCCACGGCGTCGATGTCGTGGTTTATTCGCTGACGAAGTATGTCGGCGGCCACAGCGACCTGGTGGCCGGGGCGGCGCTCGGCTCGCGCGAGGCGATGCGCCCCGTGCAGGCGCTGCGCAGTGCCATCGGCACGCAGCTCGACCCGCACACGTGCTGGATGATCGGGCGCTCGCTCGAGACGCTGTCGCTGCGCATGGAAGCGGCCGGGCGCAACGCGGCGCTCGTGGCCGGCTTCCTGGCCCAGCACGCGCGGGTGGAGCGGGTGTTCTTCCTGGGGCCGGACGGCCCGGACGCGGCGGCGAACGCGGTCTATGCGCGCCAATGCAGCGGCGCCGGGTCAACCTTCAGCGTGACGATCCGGGGAGGCGAGGCCGAGGCGTTCCGCGTGCTGAACGCGCTGCAGGTCTTCAAGCTGGCGGTCAGCCTGGGCGGGACGGAGTCCCTGGCCAGCCATCCGGCCTCGACGACGCATTCCGGCGTGCCGCCGGCCGTCCGGCTGGCAGCCGGCGTGACCGACGGCCTGATCCGGATCAGCATCGGCATCGAGCACGCCGACGACCTGATCGCCGACCTCGCCCAAGCCTTGGCGCTGCTCGATCAGGCGGCCTGAGAGCCGGGTCGCGGCACGACACGTCAGGCCGGTCCCGTCGCGCCTTCGTCCGCTTGGGCGCGGCGCATCGAGGGCCGGAACGTGAGAAACCGCTCCATCCGCGCCAGCTCGGCGTCGAGGGCGCGCCCGAACTCAAGGCTTCGCGGGCGGGGGCGGGCGTAGCCCACCGCCGCGTGCATCGTCCCCGCGGCAAGCCCGACGTTGGCCCAGCCGATGACCTCGTCGCTCCAGAGCAGGGGCAGCGCGTAGTAGCCGAACAGCCGCCGCGGCGGGGGCGTGTAGGCCTCGAACCGGTAGGCCCAGCCCCACAGGTGCTCGAAGCGGCGGCGATCCCAGACGACCGGGTCGAACGGCGCCAGGAGGCGGACGTCGCGCGGCGCCGGACGGCGGCGCCAGTCGCCGTCGAGGGCCGGCCAAAGATAGCTCTCGCCGTCGATGTCCTCCCGCTCCAGTTCCCCGGTCCTGAGTGCTGTCGCGATCACCGGCGCCAGCGGGCCGAGGCCCGGATTGCGCCGGCCCATTAGCGCCAGCGCGCCCCGCAGGCTGACCGCGGACACGGGGGCGAGGATGCGGGCGACCAGCATGACCAGCTGCCGCGCCCGCTCCGCCGCCCCGGATGCGGGCGGCGGCGGGGCCGGCTCGTAGATGCGGATGCCGTCGCGGCGCCGCGCCACGCGCAGCAGCCCGTAATGGTGCAGGCCTTCCAAGGCCCGTGTGGTCGCCTTCGAGAAGCCGCCCCAGCCGTTCACCGCCCGGTCGCGGCCGAAGCGGTCCTCCAGGTCCCGGGGATGGGTGGGGCCGCGCGCCCGCACGAACGCCAGCACCTCCGCCGCAAGCCCGGCCGGGGCGTGCACGCCCGCCTCGCCGTCCGGGTCCAGGCGGGGGTGGAGCAGCCGCGTGGCGGCGCCGGGCATGAAGCCGTAGGCGTAAAGGAAATCCTCTTCCAGCCTCAGCCGCGCGAAGCCGCGCTCCAGGTCCCCGGCGCGGTAGCCGGCGACCCGGTGCCGCAGGATGAGGTCCTGCGCGCGGGCGGGCGCGCGGATCGGGTCCGCCTGGACGAAGCCGAGCCGGTCCACGGCGCCGGCCAGGGTCGTGGGCGCGAACAGCGTCGCCAGGCGCGCATGGGTCCGAAGGCGATGGAGGGCCGGGGCGCTGGTCATGGCTGCGGGCAAGGGTGGCAGGTGCGACGGCTGCCGGCAACGCGGCGGCCGACGCCCATCCGCTCAGAAGGCGGGCTGCGGCTTCCTGTCCTGCAGGCGCTGCACGTACCAGCACGAGAGCGCGACCGGCACGCCGATCAGCGAGGTCGCGACGAAGAACCACTCGAAGCCCAGCCGTTCGATGGCGAAGCCCGAGGCGCCTGCGAGCAGGCTGCCGGGCAGGGCGCACAGCGAGGTCAGCAGCGCGTATTGGCTCGCCGCATGCTCCGCCGCGGTCAGCGAGGACATGTAGGTGATGAGGACGATGGAGGCGAAGGCGTAGGCGAAGCTGTCGATGCTGACGGCCACGGCGAAGGTCCAGAACTCGCCCCCGCCGTGGTCGCCGTGCACCGCGAGGTAGGCAAGGCTCAGGTGCGAGGCGGAGCCGAACACGGTGCCGACCAGCAGGCTCGGCATGGTGCCGATCCGCGGTACGACGTAGCTCGCGAGGAACGTGCCCCCCAGCGCCACCCAGAAGCCGAACAGCTTCGTGACCGTAGCGATGTCCGCGTTGGAATAGTGCAGGCTCTTGAACAGCGGGATGGCCATCGCGCTCGACACGTAGCCGGGCATGCGGAACCCGGCCACCATGACGAGCACCGGGACGGCCAGCGGACCGAGGCGCGCCATCAGCTCCTTGATGGGCGCGGAGACGGTCGCGACGAAGCCCGGCCGCTCAGGGCGCGCGGTCCTGTCCGACGGAGGCTCGGGCGCCAAGAGGGCCGCAGCCATGCCGGGCGCCATCAGCGCGGCCATGCACAGGTAGGCGGCGCGCCAGCCGAAGCTGTCGGCCAAATAGAGCGCGCCGGCCCCGGCGGCGAGGTTGCCCACGCGCCAGCCGATCTCCGCCCAGGAAGACATCAGCGCCTGCCGCTCGGCCGGTGCCACGGTGATGCGCCAGCCGTCGATCACCACGTCCTGCGTCGCCCCGGCGAAGCC
>CAXSHI010000014.1:0-36589 GCA_964236755.1 uncultured Acetobacteraceae bacterium | reverse complement strand
GGGGGCCGGGCCAGCTCGACCGGGAGATGCAGGAGAACGTGTGGCTGTCCGCGCCGGCCAAGCTGGATTTGCTGTTCGACCCCGACCATGACAGCAAGTGGCGCCGGGCGATGGCGATCCTGCGGGTGGACCCGGTGCTGCTGTCGAGCGCGGCGGGGCGGGCCTGACGCCAAACCTTGTGCGACGGCGTGGCGAGAGATAGCTCGAATATAGTCTTTGGTCCGCTTCCGATGAAGAGATCGGCATCTTTGCCGAGGTTACAAGCTTGGCCGCAACGACGCCGTTTGCCAGCCTGTGCCGGCCGCCTTGACACAGGCGTATGTGGGCGGGAGTAAGCGTGGCGATGACAAAGATCTCGGCTGACGCTGCAGCGAAGTTCGACCCGGCACGAGCCGGCGAGTATCAGGCGCAAAGCCGCATCGCGCTTGCCGGCTATGATGCCTGCCACGAACTGGCTGCCTGCATGCTGGCCGCCGTGCTTGGACAGGGCAGCTCGGCCCAAGTCTTGGTCGTGGGCGCAGGCGGCGGCGCGCAAGAGGTGCTCACGGCGGGGGCGCTGGAACCGACGTGGCGCTTCACCGCCGTGGACCCGTCCCAACCCATGATGGACATTGCGGTCGCGCAGCTGCAGCGGAATGGCCTGGCGGAGCGAACCGATCTGCATCTGGGCTATGTGGACGAGCTTCCAGCCGAGCGGCGCTACACCGCCGCGACACTGATCGGGGTGCTTCACCATCTACCCGGCGATAAGGCGAAACAGCACATCCTGCGATCAATCGCGGCCCGCCTGGAACCGGGCGCACCGCTGATCCTGGCCGGCAACCGCCAATCCTGTGCCGACCAACCTCTGCTCCTGGCCGCTTGGGGTGAACGCTGGCGCATGCAGGGCGCCACGCCCCAGGAAGTGCAAGCCAAGCTGGGCAAAATTCTGCAAGGTGCCGACCCCCCGGCTTCCGAGGAAGAGGTGGCGGCGCTGCTGGCCGACGCCGGGTTCGAGGCGCCGACCTGGTTTTTTTCCAGCCTGTTCTGGGGCGCGTGCCTCTCCCGCAGGACCGGAGACGAACTTGGCGGCACCCAGGCCTGACTGACAGGCGCAAGCAGATTAGCCTTTCAACCTTAGGTATTGCCAAGGGCAAATCCACCGAGGCCGCTGTTTGCTGAAACAGCATTAAGTGGAACGCCGTGGATGAAAACCTTCAAGCCGAAGGCGCCGGTTTAACTGCCGTTCATTGCGCTGGCGCCCAAAGGAGCGTGCATCGTGAGTTCCCGCCGCTGGACATAATTTACCAAACGAAGTGCGAGATGGCCGCAACCGGGAACAGCCCGGCCGCCGTCGCCTCCGCCGTGATCGCCGCGTCGCCGCCCTCATGCGCCCCGTGCAGCCCGCCCAGCACCCAGCAGGCGTCCACCCCCACCGCCGCCGCGCCCGCGATGTCGGTGCGCAGCGCGTCCCCCACCGCAAGCACCCGGGAGCGCGGCACCCCCAGCATCCCCAGCACCGGCGCGTAGATCGCCGGGTCAGGCTTGCCGAGCGACCGCACGGCGCCGCCCATGGCGAGGTAGCGCAGCGCCAGCGTCCCGGCGCAGATCACCCGGACGCCGCCGCGGATCACCTCCAAATCCGGGTTGGCGCAGATCATCGGCAGGCCGCGCGCCGCGCAGTCCCGCAGCACGTCGTCGTAGGCGGCCGGGTCGGTCGGGTTGAGGTGGTCGTCCGGCCCGGTGTTGAGCAGGAAGCCGGCGCCGTCCGGAGTGTCGCGAATCTGGAGGTCGAGGCCATGCAGCACGTTGCGGTCGCGCTCCGGGCCGAGATGGTAAACCGAGCGCCCGAGCGTCTGGTACCACGGGTCTGGCCGGTCGCGCAGCATGAGGAAGGTCGCCTCGCCGGAGGTCATCACGCCATCGTACTCGCTCGCGGCGATGCCCATCTTGCGAAGCTGCCCCTGGATCGCCCCGGCGCGGCGCGGCGCGTTGGACAGCAGCACCACCCGCTTGCCCGCCGCGCGCAGCGCCGCCAGGCACTCGGCCGCGCCCGGGTAGGGCGCCACGCCGTCATGGATCACGCCCCAGAGATCAAGGATGAAGCCGTCGTACTCCGCCGCCAGCGGGGCGAAGCCGGACAGGCGCCTCATGCGTCCACGCCCACGGCGTCCACGACGCTGCGGAACCCTTGGGCGCGCAGCGCGCCGGCAAGCTCGCGCTTCATGCGGGGGATCAGCGCCGGGCCGCCGTAGCTGAACGCGGTGTAAAGCTGCACGAGGTGCGCGCCGGCCCGGATCTTCTGCAGCGCGTCGGCCCCAGTGGACACGCCGCCGCAGCCGATCAGGACAAGGCGCCCCGCCGCCAGGCGAAACGCGCGGGCCAGCAGCCGCGTGCTGGCCGCAAGCAGCGGCGGGCCGGACAGGCCGCCGCCTTCCCCCGCCGCTCGGGAGCGCAGCGTGTCCGGGCGGGCCGTCGTGGTGTTGGACACCACCAGGCCCTCGACGCCGTGCCGCACCGCGGTCTCGACGATGGCCTCCAGCCCGCCGTCCGGCAGGTCGGGCGCGATCTTCACCAGGAGCGGCGGGCGATGCGGCACCTCCGCCTGCACCGCGGCCAGGATGGCGGCCAGCCGCGCCTCCCCCTGCAGGTCCCGCAGCCCCGGCGTGTTCGGGGAGGACACGTTGATCACGATGTAGTCGGCGTGCGGGGCCACGGCGGCGATCAGGGCGGGGTAGTCGCGCTCCGGATCGGCGCCGTCCTTGTTGATGCCGACGTTGGCGCCCACCGGCACATGTCCTGGCACCCGCCCGCGCGGCAGGGCGGCCAGGCGGGCGACATAGGGCACGAGGCCGCGGTTGTTCAGCCCGTAGCGGTTGATCACCGCCCGGTCCGCTTCCAGCCGGAACACCCGGGGGCGCGGGTTGCCGGGCTGCGGCCGCGGGGTCACGGTGCCGGCCTCGATCAACCCGAACCCCACCCGGCGCAGGCCGCGCAGCGCCAGGGCGTCCTTGTCGAACCCGGCGGCAAGGCCGATCGGGTTGCGGAACACGAGGCCGAGTGCCCGGACCTGCAACGCCGGGTCGTCAGGGGTGGCGTCCTGCCCGGCCAATCCCAGGCGCAGCGCGGTGATGGCCAGGCGGTGCGCGCGCTCCGCATCGGTCCGGCGCAGCAGCGGCATGAGGGCGGAGGCAATGCTTGGGGTCATGCGGGAGGTCTGCCCCATCCTTGGTTCCTTGAGAAGTGCGCGCTCCCCCGCTAGACCGGGAGCATGTGGAATGAGCCTTACCTGGAAACCTGCTGCCGGTCGGCGCTGCACCGCCTGCTGCTGTGCGGCGCGCCGGGCCGGCCGGGCGGGTTGAAGGACGGGCCGTGCCTGGAGCGCCTGTCCGGCATGGGCCTCGCCGCCGAACGCGGTGGCCGCCACCACGCGACCGACGCCGGCCGCGCCCGGCACGATGCGGAGATCCTGAAGCAGCCGGCCTAGCGCGCCGTCCCGCCAAATGTTCCGCCGGCGACGATGCCGCGGACGCGCAGCGGCCAGTCCACCCGGTCCAGCGCCTCGCGCCACAGCCGGGCGTCGCAGCGTTGGCGCGGCCAGGCCGGGTTGGGCGCCATGCCGCGCCAGCCCCACAGGCGCAGGATGCGGACGTGCAGCAGCTCGATCCGGCGCTGGCGGTAGAGCGTGTCGAGGCACTTCAAAACGTCTTCCGGCCGGCACGGGCCAGGGCCAGGGCTGGGGCTGACGTCCTGCCGCGCCCGGAGGGTGGCCGCGGTCCAGAACCATGCGGCCTCGGCAGATGCGAACGGTGCGGCCCGGGCCGGGGCAAGAAGGCGGGCGTCGGCATGGCGGGCGCGGGGGACAGGCTCGGTCGGCATGGCGCACTCCCTTGGACGGCGATCTCGGACGTAGATGAGAACGTAATAAGAACATTCTGCGATGTCCGCCGCAAGCGCGCCAAGGTGCAAATTCCTAGTTGAGTCGGCGTCAATTCCTAGGCACGATGCCGGTCATGAAACACGACGACATCTGGCGCGCGCTCGACACCCTGGCGGCCGAGTATGGGCTGTCCGCCTCCGGCCTGGCCAAGAAGGCCGGGCTGGATGCCACGACGTTCAACCCGAGCAAGCGCCGCATGCCGGACGGCCGCGCCCGCTGGCCCAGCACGGAGAGCCTGGCCAAGGTGCTCGACGCCACGGGCGCCAGCCTGGAGCTGTTCACTTCGCTGGTCACGGGATCGGCGACGGTCACGACGGCCCGCCCGCCGCGGCGCATCCCGTTGCTGGGCATGGCGCAGGCCGGGGGCAACGGCTTCTTCGACGACGCCGGCTTCCCGGTCGGCGGCAGCTGGGACGAGGTCAGCCTGCCGGAGATCGGCGACCCGCACGCCTATGCGCTGGAGATCGCCGGCGACTCGATGGAGCCGGTGTTCCGCGACGGCGACATGGTCGTGATCTCGCCGGCGGCGCCGATCCGCCGGGGCGACCGCGTCGTGCTGCGCACCGTGGCGGGCGAGGTGATGGCGAAGCAGCTGGCCCGGCGGTCGGCGAAGCGGATCGAGTTGAGAAGCCTCAACCCCGAGCACCGCGACCGCAGCTTCGACCTGATGGAGGTCGCCTGGATGCACCGCGTTATCTGGGCTAGCCAATAGCGGGAAATTGCGCTTGGCCGCAGGGCCATAGCCTGAGAGCATGGCCCGTGACGGAGGTGGCCCATGCGTTCGCTCATCTTATTACTGCTGTTGACTGGAGTTGGGGCCGGCGCCGCGCAGGCGGCCGAGCCGGTCGACATGACGCTGGTCCTGGTGTCCGACGTGTCGCGCAGCGTCGATGACAGCGAGTTCCAGATGGAAAAAGCCGGGTATGCCGCCGCGTTCAACGACCCGCGCGTGATCGCGGCGATTCACGGCGGCGCGGTGGGCGCCATCGCCGTCGCCTACGTGGAGTTCGCCGGGTCCTATGAGGTGAACACGGTGCTGGACTGGCATGTGGTGCGCGACGCCGCCTCCGCCCGGCAGTTCACCGAGGCGCTGGACAGCGCCCCGCGCTCGTTTTGGGGACGCACCAGCATCAGCGCCGGGATCGACCGGGCGATGCGGCTGCTGGAGGAAAGCGGGTTCGAGCCGCAGCGCCGGGTGATCGACGTGGCCGGGGACGGCACCAACAACTCGGGCCGCGAGGTCTCGGCGGCGCGCGACGACGCGGTGGCGGCGGGCGTCACGGTGAACGGGCTGGCGATCATCAACGAGCACCCGGTCAGCTACACCTATGCTCACGTGCAGCCGCCGGGGGGGCTGACGGAATGGTACCGGCAGAACGTCACCGGCGGGACCGGCAGCTTCGTGGTGGAGGTGCGGGAGTTTCCTGCTTTCGGCGAGGCAATGACCCGCAAGCTGATCAACGAGATCGCGGCGCTGACGACGCACGCGCCGCTTTAAGCGTGCCTTCCCGGCGTCACGGGCCGGCTTCATCCTTGCAGATTGCCTCACAAAACCGTGAGATGATGAACCGGAGCCTCATTCGACCGTCATCTGATCTCACCAGCAGTACGGACGGTCCTGGATCATGCAGTCGAACGAACTTGCCGAGGTGATCCCGGGGACCAAGCCGTTGAATGAGCTGATCGAGGTGATCCCGGTCATCCATGAGACGCTTCGCGTCGAGAAGCGCGAGTTCGAGAGCGGCCGGGTACTGGTCCACAAGACAGTGACCGAGCGTGACGAAGTGGCTGAGGTCCTGTTGCGGCAGCAGGATTTGATCGTGGAGCGGGTGCCCATCGGACGCGCTGTCTCCGAAGCGCCGCAGACCCGGCAGGATGGCGACACGCTCATCGTGCCGATCCTGGAGGAGATCGTCGTCGTCGAAAAGCGGCTGATCCTCAAGGAAGAGCTGCACATCCGCAAACATTCCAGCGAGCGGACCGAGCAGCACAAGGTGCGCCTGCGCACCGAACACGTCGAAATCGAGCAAACCGGGCGGAAATCGTCCGATGAAGCAATCCCAGCGATAACATCGAACAAGGAGATGCCAACATGAGCGGTTCCTACATGAACGAGCCGGGTTCGGCGGCGCTGAACCAGAATGCGGCGCACGAGACCGGGCTCTACGACCCGTCCCGCCACGACAACCAGATCGTTGCGTTGTACGAGACGCGGGCGAATGCCGACGCGGCGCGCGAGAAGCTTCTGGCGGCCGGCGTGGCCAGCAACGCCGTGCAGGTGATGGATAAGGGCGCCGACAGCATGGCCGGCGGCGTTGACTACGAGGCGGGCAATCAGGGCCTTTGGGGTTCGATCAAGAGCCTGTTCATGCCGGACGAGGATGCCCACGCCTACAGCCACGCGGTGGGGGCCGGCCACGCCATGGTCGTGGTGACGCCGGGCGCGACGGCGAACCGCAACCACATCATCGAGGTGCTGGAAAGCACCAACCCGCTTGATTTCGACTCCAAGCTCGAGGAGTGGCGGCAGTCAGGCTACAACTATGCCCCCGGTGCCACGACGGGGATGGCCAGCACCGCCGCAACAGGCGGCGCGGCGGTCACGGGCGCGGCGGTCACGGGCGCGGCAGTCGCGGGCACAGCGGCAACCACTGCGCCCATGGCGGCCAGCACTGCACGCGCTGGCGACGCCGAGACGATCAAGGTCATGGAAGAGCGGCTCCGGGTCGGCAAGCGCGAGGTCGCCGGCGGCGCCGTGCGCGTGCGCAGCTACGTCGTTGAGCGCCCGGTCGAGGAGCAGGTGCGCCTGCACGAGGAGCGGGTCTCGATCGAGCGTCATCCAGTGGACCGTCCCGTCACCGGTGCCGACGCCGCGGCGTTCCAGGAGCGCACCATCGAGGCGCGCGCGATGAGCGAGGAGGCCGTTGTCGGCAAGGAGGCCCGGGTCGTCGAGGAGATCGGCTTGCGCAAGGAAGCGTCCGACCGGACGGAAACCGTCCGCGACACCGTCCGCAGCACCAAGGTCGAAGTGGAAGACGGCACCAAGGTCACGCCGGCCGCAACCACCACGAGCACGACGGCGCCCGGCACCATGGGTACAGGCGGCACGGCGCCAACCTCCACCCCGGGTGCCACGACCAGCGGAATGAACACGCCGCGCAAGTAGCCGGCGGTCACGGTTGAAATGGGGGAGGCTTTGGCCTCCCCCTTTTTTTTGGGCATCGCACATGCGTTGGGCAGCGTTGGCGTTGGTCATGGGATTGCTGGGCTGCGGCGAGCCTCTGCCGGTCGGCAGCTTTCGCGCGACGGCCCCGGGCATCGACCCGATTCAGTTCTTCACCGGCCATGTCGCTTCCTGGGGCGTCCTGGAGAACCGGTCCGGCGAGCCGACCAGCATCGTGAGAACGGATTGCATGGGAGAGGCGGGCGACGGCACGCTGCGCATGACGCAGCGTCTGACCATCGGCCAGGACGCGCCCGTGACGCGGACCTGGCAAATGCGGCGTGCCGGGCCAGGCCGCTACGAGGCGACCGCCAACGACATGGTGGGCGTGGCGGCGGGCGAGGCAGCCGGCCGCGCGTTCCACTGGACCTGGACGCTGGCCACGTCGCCGGGCAACCCGCTGAAGAACGTGACGATGGATCAGTGGTGGTACTTGCTCGACGACGGGTCGATGCTGAACCGCACCACGATCCGCAAGCTCGGCGCGATCGTGGCCGAGGTCTCGGAGCATTTCGCCCACGTCCCGTGACCGCGCGGACGGCCCGGCTGTCACCCGTGCGCGAGCGTGCGAACCGGAGCACTGCCACCGCATTGAAGCGTGGTGTCGGAATAGGGATCAAAGCATGCTGACGTCGGTGATGCGCTCGGTAGGCGAAGCGTTGCGGCCGGTTCGGCCCGGCGTGGCCATGCTGTCCACCTCGAAGTTCTCGGGTTTCCTGGGCTATGCCCTCACGGTCAGCAGCCCAGCTTTCGCCGATGGCCAGCCGATGCCGGTACGGTTCACCCAGGACGGCGAGAACCTCAGCCCGCCCCTGCGCTGGGAAGGCCTGCCCGCGCAAACCCAATCCGCGGTGCTGCTGGTGGAGGACGCCGACATCCCGCTGCCCCGGCCGCTGGTCCACCTGATCGTGCATTCCATCCCGCCGGACAAGACCGAGTTCGCCGAGGGCGAAATCCCGTTGCGGGTCATGGGGACGGAGCCGGGTGGCTGGGCTTGCGGACGCAACGCGCTGGGCCGTCCCGGCTGGACGGCGCCGACGCCGCCCCCGGGCCACGGGCTGCACCGCTACGCCTTTCAGGTCTTCGCCCTCGATGCGCGCCCGCAGTTCGCCTACCCGCCGGGACGCGCGATGCTGCTGCGGACGATCCGCCCGCATTTGATCGCGCAGGGTCGGTTGATCGGGACCTATGAACGCCGGTAGCCGCTCGACGCGGCTCGGAGCAAACGCGGCTTAGAACACGGGCAGGTCAGGAAGCGGCGTGGCGAACCACTTGCGGTGCAGCGCGTCGAGTTCGCCGTTGTTCTTGATGTAGTAGACGAACGTGTTGACCCACTGGTGCAGGTTGAACTGGTTGGCCCGCATCGTGATGCCGTTCGGCTGGCGCAGCAGGACGAACTTCTTGTCGATGTTCGACCCGGGGTTCTGCTTCATCACGCCATCGAAGGTGAGGCCGGTTTCGGCCATGGCATCCACTTGGCCGGTCAGCAGCGCCTGGTAGGTGCTGGGCGTGTCGTCGAAGCGCAGCATGCGGGCGCTGCTGCCCAAGGCCCCCGTCAGGATCACGTCCTGCACCGTGCCGCGCGGCACGCCGACGCGCAGGCCCTTCAGGTCGTCGATCTTGCTGATCGCCTTGTCCTTGGGGCCATACACCGTGTTCTCGATGGCGCTGTAGGGGATGCTGAACATTACCTGCTTGGCCCGCTCGGGCGTGATGCCGAACGTCGCGACGATCAGGTCCACCTTGTTGGTGACAAGGAACGGGATGCGGTTCGGCCCGGTCAGCTGCACCAGGTTGGCCTTCACGCCCATGTACTTGGCGAGCAGCCTGGCCACCTCGATATCGTAGCCATCCGCTTCCTGCTTGTCGTTCAGCAAGCCGTAGGGCGGCAGGTCGATCAGCACGCCGATGTTGACCGTGCCGCGGCTGACGATCTCATCGACGGTCTGCGACCGGGCATGCGGGATGCCCAGCAGGAAGCCGATCACGAGCGCCGCCAGCGCCACCACTACATGGCTGAAGCGAAACCGCATGACGTTTCCTCCTTCGACCGGACTGCGCCGGCTCAGCGTTTAAAAACCATCGGTTGGTAGGCGCGGGCGAGCCGGACTTCAAGCCGCCGGCTGGCCAGCGTCAGCGGCCAGCACAGCAGGAAGTAGATTAGCGCGACAGTGCCGAAGATGGCGAACGGCCGGAACGTCGCGTTGTTGAGGAGTTGCCCGGCCCGCGTCAGCTCCACGAAGCCGATCACCGCCGCAAGCGAGGTGCTTTTGACCAGGTTCACCAGGAACCCCACGGTCGGCGCCGTCGCCACCCGCAAGGCCTGGGGCGCCACCACCCGCAGCATGCGGGCGCGGTAGCCGAGGCCGAGCGCCCGTGCGGCCTCGACCTGCCCGGCGGGCACGGCCTCGATGGAGCCGCGCCAGATCTCCCCCAGGAACGCCCCGGCGTTGAGGCTCAGGCCCAGGATCGCCGAAGCGTAGGCGCCCAGGCCGATGCCCAGCAGGTCGCCCCCGAAGAACACCAGGAAAAGCTGCAGCAGCAGCGGCGTGCCCTGGAACACCCGGATGTAGGCGACCGCGCACCAGCGCAGCGGCCGGCGCTGTGACACCCGCAGCAGCGCAATCGCCAGCCCGATCAGCCCTCCGCCGGCGAACGCCGCAGCCGACAGCGCCACCGTCCAGCGCGCGGCATAGGGCAGGAACAGCAGGTCGTGCCAATTGAGGGCGCGCATCAGCGCGTTGCCGGTTGGGCGAAGGCCGCGCGCCCGACCGCGGCGAACACGCCGCTGAACAGCATCGACAGGCAGAAATAGATGCCCGTCGCGACGATGTAGGCCTCGAAGCTGCGGAAGGTGCGGGACTGGATGTCCTGCGCCGCCGCGGTCAGCTCGTCCGCCGAGATCACCGAGACGATGGAGGAGTTCAGCATCAGCAGGATGAACTGGCTGCCGAGCGGCGGCAGCACCGCCCGCAGCGCCTGGGGCAGCACGACCAGCCGGAACGCCTGCAGCCGGTGCAGGCCGAGCGCCCGGGCCGCCTCGCTTTGGCCGTGGCCGATGCTCTCGATGCCCGCGCGCACGATCTCGATGGTGTAGGCGCTGCCGTTCAGCACCATGGCGATCAGGGCGCAGACGACGCTGTCCAGCCGGATGCCGATGGCGGGCAGGCCGAAGTAGATGACGAATACCTGCACCAGGAACGGCGTGTTGCGGACGAACTCGACATAGGCCGCCACCAGTCCCCGCAGCCAGCGCGGCCCCCCGGTGCGGGCCAGGGCGCCGAACACCGCGACGAGAAGGCTCAGCACCATGGACCCGGCCGAAAGCTCAAGCGTCAGCAACGTGCCCCAGAACAGCTGCTCGCGCGCCGCCCAGATGTCGTCGAAATGGAAGCTGTAGGTCACCTGCCCGTTTCTCCCCGGGCAACCTTGGCAACCCTTGGCGCCAGCGTCAAAGCCCGGCGCTGCCAGCGTCAGACCTGGTCAGCCAGGCGCCATCAGGCCGGCGACGAAATCGGGCAGGCTGGGCTGGCGCGCGATGGCGCAGCGGGCGGCGCGCAGGATGCCCTGGACGTTTGCCACCGCCGTGTCGAGGTCGCGGTTGACCAGCACATGGTCGAACTCCGCCCAATGCGCGATCTCGCTGCGGGCGGCGGCCATGCGGCGGGCGATCTCCTCGGGCGGGTCGCCGCCCCGGCCGCGCAGGCGCGCCTCCAGGGCGGCGTAGGACGGCGGCAGGATGAAGGCGCCGACGACATCGCCGGGCAGCGCCGCGCGCAGCTGCCGGAAGCCCTGCCAGTCGATGTCGAACACGACATCCTGCCCGGCGGCCAGCGCCCGCTCCACCGGCGCCCGGGGCGTGCCGTAGCTGCGGCCGAACACGGTGGCCCATTCCAGCATAGCGCCCTCCGCCACCATGGCGTCGAAGCCCGCCTGGTCGCGGAAGTGGTAATGGATGCCGTCCCGCTCGCCGGAGCGCGGAAGGCGGGTGGTAACGCTGACCGAAAGGGATGCCTCCGGCTCGGCCGCCAGCAGGGCGCGGGTGATGGTGCTCTTGCCGGCGCCTGAGGGGGCCGCGATCACCAAGCAGACGCCGCGACGGCGCGGGGACTCCGCCGCGCCGCTACTCGACATTCTGCACCTGTTCGCGCATCTGCTCGACTACCGCCTTGAGCCGCAGCCCCGTCGCCGTGAGCGGGATGGAAGCGGACTTGCTGCACAGCGTGTTCACCTCCCGCACGAACTCCTGGACGAGGAAGTCGAACTTGCGGCCGATGCCGGCGGCCTCCCGCAACAGGCTGCGTGCGGCCTCGATGTGGCTCGCGAGGCGGTCCAACTCCTCTCGCACGTCGGAGCGGCTGGCAAGCAGCGCCACTTCCTGGGCGATCCGGTCCTCCGGCAGTCCGGGCTGGTCGCGCAGCAGGGCGGCTAGGGTCTCCATCATGCGGGCGCGCTGCAAGACGGGCTGCTCGGTCGCCTCCTGACCGGCCGTGGCGTGCAGGGTCGCCACCTCGTCCAGCTGCAGGCTCAGCAAGGCCGCAAGTCGGGTGCCCTCCGCCTGGCGGGACGCTGCCAGCGCCGCCAAGGCGGCCGTGTATCCGGTGCGGACGGCGGCCAACTGCGCCGCGGTCACGCCGTCGTCGGCCACGGCGGTGGGCCGCAATACGCCGGGAAGCGCCAGCAACGCCTCCGCCCGCGGAACGGGCGCCCCGGGGATGCGTGCGGCGATGTCGAGGGCGAGGCACAGCAGCTCGTCGAGCACGGCCGGGTCAGCCGCCAGGCGGGTGCGGTCATCGCGCTTCGCTGTCAGGTTTGCGGTCACGTTCCCCCGGCGGAGCGACCGTCCGGCCTCCTCCCGCAACGCAGGCTCCAAGGCGTCGAAGCCCGGCGGCAGGCGCAGCTTCAGGTCGAGGCCGCGGCCGTTCACGCTGCGAAGCTCCCATGCCCAGGCCAGGCCCTCGGTCACGCCGTCGGTCCGGGCAAAGCCCGTCATGGATGCCAAGGCGGAGGAAGCCAAAGCGGGGGACGCTGAAGCGGGATGCGGCTCGCTCATGCGCTGGACCTTCAACGCTCGGTGGGCGCCGGCGCCATGGCCTGCCGCGCCCGCTCGACGCCGCGCCAGCGCACCACGTTGCGTTGATGCTCCTCCAGCGTCTTGGCGAACACATGCCCGCCGGAGCCGTCGGCGACGAAGAACAGGTCATCTGTCTCCGCCGGCTGCGTCACGGCCCGGAGCGAGCCGAGGCCGGGCATGCTGATCGGCCCCGGGGGCAGGCCGTTGACCCTGTAGGTGTTGTAAGGGTCGGCCCGCTCCAGTTCCGCCCGCGTCAGGCCATGCTCCAGCACGCCGGTGCCGCCGCTCGCGCCGTACACCACGGTCGGGTCGGATTGCAGCTTCATGCGGCGGCGCAGCCGGTTCAGGAACACCGCCGCGACCCGGGGGCGTTCCTCGGGCTTGGCGGTCTCCCGCTCGACGATGCTGGCCAGGATCAAGGCATCGCGCGGCGTGTCCAGCGGCACGGCGGCGCTGCGGGCGGCCCAGTTGCGTTCAAGCGCCCGGTCCATGGCGGCCCGGCCCCGCTCGACCAGCGCGACGCGCGGGGTGCCGCGCTCATAGGCGTAGGTTTCCGGCAGAAGGCGTCCCTCTTCGGGCACGGCCGGATCGCCTTCCAGCGCCGGGGCGCGGTCGATCAGCAGCGCCACCTGCGTCGCCGTGAGGCCCTCGGGGATGGTCAGGCGGTGCTGCACCGGGCGGCCTGTGCGCAGCACGGCAAGGACCTGGCGCAGGCTGGCAGCAGCCGGGAACTCCAGCTCGCCGGCATGGACCGCGCCCTGGCCCCGCGTTGCCATCGCGGCGGCGCGCAGGGCGAAGGCGCTGCGGACGACGCCTTCCTGCGCCAGCGTGTCCGCCACCTGGTCAAGGCCGCCGCGCGGCACGAGCACGACGTTGCCGACCGACAGCGGACCCGGCGCGTCAAAGGTCCAGAACGCATAGGCGGCAGCACCGCCCCCCGCCATCAGCAGCAACCCGACGATCAACAGGAACGAGCGCATCCCGCCCGCTCCGCGTCAGGCCGCCCGCTTGAACAGGATGCTGGCGTTGGTGCCGCCGAAGCCGAAGCTGTTGGACAGCGCCACGTCCACCCGCCGCTCCTGCGCCACCAGCGGCACCCGGTCGATGACGCTTTCCCGGCTCGGGTCCTCAAGGTTGAGGGTCGGCGGCACGACGCTGTCGCGGATCGCGAGCAGGGAGAAAATCGCCTCGATCGCGCCCGCCGCTCCCAGCAGGTGGCCGGTGGCGGACTTGGTGGACGACATCGCCAGGCCCTTCGCGTCGTCGCCGAAGAACCGCTCGACGGCTTCCAGCTCCAAATCGTCGCCCAGGGGCGTGCTGGTGCCGTGCGCGTTCACGTATTGCACGTCGCCCGGGTGCGCGCCGCCGTTGCGGAAGGCGTTCCGCATGGCGCGGAAGGCGCCCTCGTGCCCTTCCGCCGGGGCGGTGATGTGGTGGGCGTCGCCGGACATGCCGTAGCCGCCGACCTCGCCATAGATCTTGGCGCCGCGGGCGTGGGCGTGCTCCAACTCCTCAAGCACCACGATCCCGGCGCCCTCCCCCATGACGAAGCCGTCGCGCGCGCGGTCCCAGGGACGGGATGCGGCAGCGGGCCGGTCGTTGAAGCTGGTGGACAGCGCGCGGCTCGCGCAGAACCCGGCCATGCCAAGCTCGTTCACCGCGCCCTCCGCGCCGCCCGCCACCATGACGTCGGCGTCGCCGAGGCCGATCAGCCGGGCGGCGTCGCCGATGGCGTGCACCCCGGTGGCGCAGGCGGTGACAACGGAATGGTTGGGACCCTTGAAGCCGTACTTGATGGACACGTGGCCCGAGGCCAGGTTGATCAACGCCGAGGGGATGAAAAAGGGCGACAGCCGACGCGACTTGCCCTGCGCCACCAGCACCGACGCCTCGTAGATCGTGCCAAGCCCGCCGATGCCGGACCCGATCATCACGCCGGTGGCGCAACGTGCGTCCTCGTCCGGCGGGACCCAGCCGCTGTCCTCCACCGCCTCGCTCGCGGCGACGAGGGCGAGATGGATAAAGCGGTCCATCTTCTTCTGGTCCTTGACGGGAATCCACTCGCCGATGTCGAGCTTGCCCTCGGCGCGGGTGCCGACCGGCACCTGGCCGGCGATCTTGGCCGTCAGCTCCGACGTGTCGAAGGACTGGATGGCGTTGATGCCGCTCTCGCCAGCAATCAGGCGCTTCCACACCCGCTCGACACCCAGGCCCAGCGGGCACGCGATGCCCATGCCCGTCACGACCACCCGGCGCATCGCCACCCCCATCTGCGTCGCCCTCCCAGGCAGCGTCGCCGGCTCAGGCGGCCTTTTGCTTCTCGATGAAGTCGATGGCGTCCTTGACGGTGCTGATCTTCTCGGCGGCGTCTTCCGGGATCTCGACGCTGAACGCCTCCTCGAACGCCATCACCAGCTCAACCGTGTCGAGGCTGTCGGCGCCCAGGTCGTCGATGAACGACGCTTCCGGCGTTACCTTGCCCTCCTCGACGCCCAGGTGCTCAACCACGATCTTCTTAACCTTGTCGGCGATCTCGCTCATCTTGTCCTCGATTCCTGTCGTCTGTCGGTCGTTGTCAGTTGCTCTGGGCGGACACAGGCCGGCCCCCGGAGGATCGTCCGTACGAAGCGTGGCGCCGCTTAGCATGGTTTCCAGCCGGCCGCCAAGGCAAGCGCGACAAGGCCCGGGCCGGTCAGAGCATCGCCATCCCGCCATTCACATGCAGCGTGGCCCCCGTCACCCAGGCGGCCTCGTCGGATGCAAGGTACAGCACTGCCGCGGCGACATCCGCGGGCCTGCCCATCCGGCCCAGCGGGATGGCGCCCGTGAGCTTCGCCCGCTGCTCCGCCGACAGCGCGTCGGTCATCAGCGTCTCGATGAAGCCCGGAGCCACCAGGTTCACCGTGATGCCGCGGCTGCCGACCTCCTGCGCCAGCGCCTTGGTCATGCCCGCCAGCCCGGCCTTGGCGGCCGCGTAGTTGGCCTGGCCCGGGTTGCCGGTGTGGCCCACGATGCTGCTGATGCCGATGATCCGCCCGCTGCGCCGGCGCACCATGCCGCGCAAGGCCGCGCGCGCCAGCCGGAACGGCGCCGAGAGATCCACGTCCAGCACCGTCTGCCAATCCGCATCCTTCATGCGCAGCGCCAGCATGTCACGGGTCAGCCCGGCGTTGTTCACCAGGATGTCAACCGGCCCGCACGCGGCCTCCGCAGCAGTCAGCAGCGCGTCGGCGGCGGCCGGGTCGCGGAGGTCGGCCGGGCAGGCGTGGGCGCCCTCCCCCAGCTCCGCCGCCAAGGTGTCCAGCGCGTCCTGCCGGGTGCCGGACAGTGCGACCCGGGCGCCCTGGGCCAGCAAGGTACGGGCGATGGCGGCGCCGAGGCCGCCCGAGGCCCCCGTCACCAGCGCGACCTTGCCATCCAGGCGGAACATGCCGGTCACAGCAGCCTTAGCATAGCTTCGATCTCCGCGGGCGTCCCGGCCGAGGCGGCGGCGCTGTCCGGGCTGATCCGGCGCACCAGGCCGGACAACACCTTGCCGGCTCCGAGTTCCAGGAAGCTGTCCACGCCCATCGCCGTGCAGGCCAGGACGCTTTCCCGCCAGCGCACGCTGCCTGTCACCTGGCGGACCAGCAGGGCGCGGATCTCGTCGGGATCGGTCGCGCGCTCGGCCGTGACGTTCGCCACCAAGGGCACGGCGGGCGGGCGCAGGGTGGCGTTGCCCAGAGCGTCCGCCATCACGTCGGCGGCCGGGGCCATCAGCGCGCAGTGGAACGGCGCCGAAACCGGCAGCAGCATCGCCCGGCGCACGCCGCGCGCCCGGGCCAGCTCGACCGCGCGCTCCACCGCGGCGCGGTGGCCCGAGATCACCACCTGGCCGCCGCCGTTGTCGTTGGCGGCCTCGACCACCTGGCGCTCCTCGGTCCCGTCGTCCCGCACCAGCACGGCGGCGTCGGCGCAGATCGCCTCCGCCGGCTCAAGTTCCGTGCCCAGGAGCGCCGCCATCGCGCCCTCCCCGGGGGCCACCGCGTCCTGCATGGCCACGCCCCGGCGGCGCAGCAGCAGCGCCGCGTCGCTGAGCGCCAGGCTGCCCGCCGCGGCCAGCGCGCTGTATTCGCCGAGGCTGTGCCCCGCCACCAGCACGGCCTTGTCCGGGAGGCGGAAGCCGCCCTCCGCTTCCATCACGCGCAACACGGCCATCGACATGGCCAGCAGCGCCGGCTGGGTGTTCTCCGTCAGCGTCAGGGCCTCCGCCGGGCCCTCGAACATCAGCTTGGAGAGCTTCTGCTTCAGCGCCTCGTCCACCTCCCCGAACACCTCGCGGGCGGGGGCGAAGGCTGCGGCCAGGTCGCGGCCCATGCCGACGGCTTGGCTGCCCTGGCCAGGGAAGATGAAGGCGTGGACCGGCATTTACCATTTCCTCACGAGTGCGGCGGTATTGTCTCCGCGCGCGGCCGTGTCAATTGCCTACCTGGCGCCGCCCGGTTCGGCAGGACCCTGACCACCTTATCCTTGCTGCAGGCTGCACGCAGCCTGTAACGTGCCTGTCATCTTACATCTGAGGTGCCCGATGTGCCGCTTCCTCGCGTTCCAGGGCGAGCCGATCCTGCTGGAGACGCTGGTGGCAGCACCCTGCCACAGCCTGATCCACCAGTCGCTGCACGCGGCGGAGGCGAAGACGGAGACCAACGGGGACGGCTTCGGCGTCGGCTGGTATGGGGAGCGCGAGACGCCCGGCCTGTACCGCGAGGTGCGGCCGGCCTGGTCGGACGAGAACCTGCTCAGCATCGCGGGCCAGGTGCGCAGCCACCTGTTTTTCGCCCATGTCCGGGCGGCGACCGGCACGGCGACGAGCCGGGCCAACTGCCATCCGTTCTCCCAGGGGCGGCACCTGTTCATGCACAACGGCCAGATCGGCGGCTGGGCCCGGGTGCGGCGCCGGGTGGAGGCGATGATCCCGGACGCGCTCTACCCCGCGCGCGCCGGCACGACGGACAGCGAGGCGATCTTCCTCGCGGCCTTCGCCTGCGGGCTGGAGCGCGACCCCATCGCCGCGATGGCCGCGACACTCCGCGACGTGAAGGCGCACATGCGGGACGCAGGCGTCGAGGAGCCGCTGCGCTTCACCGCGACGCTCACGGACGGGCACACGCTTTGGGCGTTCCGCTGGGCCTGCGACGCGCAGCCGCCGACGCTGTATTACCGGGACGGCGCGGCCGGGCTGCTGCTGGTGTCGGAGCCGATCGACGAGGACCGGAGCCGCTGGCGCGAGGTGCCGCGCGGCGGCGTCCTGATCGCCGTGCCGGGCCAGGCGCTGCGCCTGGAGCGGATGGATGCGGAGATGGCGCCGGCCGCCTGATTCCACCCGGCCCGGTCCGACCAGGCGAGGCCGGCCAATGCCACGAGGCCGCCATGCACCAACAGGGCGCCGGCCCCGACATGGCCGAGCTGCCAGATCAGCCCGGCGCCTGCGGCCATGCTGGATGTGCCGGCGATGTAGGCCAAGGCGACGGCCGGGCGCACCGGCGAGCCGAACCGCCATCCCACCAGGGCCACGGCGCCGAGCGCCATGGCGGCCTTCACGACGGCCATGAAGCGGAGCAGCATCACAAGCTCCGGGTCGTGCGGGCCGGCTTGGGTCGTGAGGGCAAACGCCCCGGCGCCGAGCACGGCCACAGCAAGGACAGTACGCCGATAGAAGTGGGTGATTGGAAGCGCGGTCGGGAGTGGAAGGTCGGACATTGCGTTATAGAACCCTCACTTTGCTCCGCGTGCAATCAGCAGCGGTTCCGTTTAAGTGTCACCAACAGGTATGGAACGGACCTCCGTATCAAACCGCTTGGACAGAAAGGACCGAGCATGTCCTGGCGGGTAGTCGGCAATGGCACCGAACAACAGGTACCCGCGGCGCTCGTAGAAGCGACATGCATCCGCGCTGAACGTTTCCAGCCAAGAACCAAGACAACCACGTGCTCTTGCCTCACGCTCGGCTTCCGCAAGCAATCTTGTTCCAAGCTTTTGACCGCGCAGAGCCTCTGGCAAAAATAAGAACTCCACAAAGAGCCACTGGAACGAGGTGCGGCCCCAAAGTCCACCGATCACGCGCGCATGGTCCAGAGACCGTACGAGCACTGCGACCGGGTGTATCTTGGACGATCCAAGGAGTGCTTCGTTGTACGCCAGCAATGGCTGAGCAAGCGCGTCGCGGTCCTTCGGATCGGGTGCGTCCGTGATGTGGACTTCGTAGGCCATCGACAGCGAGGGCATAAATGGGTCCCATCGTTAATGGAGACATCCAGGTCGAACGCTGAAGTCCAACCCAGCCCACTCCCGCTTGCAATCCCTGCCCATCGGCGTATACCCCGCCGCTTCCCTGCCGGGGCGGTGGCATCCCCCCGGCTGTGCCCATTTCGGGCCGACAACAGCCATAGGGGTGACAATGCCGCTATACGAATGCGTGCTCATCGCACGCAACGACGTCACGCAGCAGCAGGTCGAGACTGTCGCCGACACCATCGCCACGGATCTCGAAACCGACGGCGGCTCGGTCAAGAAGCGCGAGTACTGGGGCCTGCGCAGCCTGGCCTATCGGGTCAAGAAGAACCGCAAGGGCCACTACATGCTGCTCGGCCTGGACGCCAAGCCCACCTTCGTGACCGAGATGGAGCGTCTGCTGCGCTTGAACGAGGACGTGCTGCGCTTCATGACCATCCGCGTCGATGAGATCACCGAGGAGCCGAGCGCCATCCTGTCGCGCAAGTCGGATGACCGGGAGCGCGGCTTCCGCGGGCCGAAGCCGGCCGGCCGGTTCGAGAGCGGCCGCAAGCGCGGCTTCGACGACCGCGAGGAATACCGCGCCCGATCCGACACCGATGGGTTCCGCCCCCCCGAAGCGGGCGAGGAGTAACAGAAGATGTCCGACCGTTCAGATCGTCCTGACCGCAATGCCGGGGACGGCGACGACCGCCGCGGCGGTGCCGGCGGTGCCGGTGCCGGGGCGCGCCGCCCGTTCTACCGCCGCCGCAAGAGCTGCCCGTTCAGCGGCCCCAACGCGCCGAAGATCGACTACAAGGACGTGCGCCTGTTGTCCCGCTTCCTGAGCGAGCGCGGCAAGATCGTGCCGAGCCGCATCACCGCGGTGTCCGGCAAGAAGCAGCGCGAGCTGGCCAACGCCATCAAGCGTGCCCGCTTCTTGGCGCTCCTGCCCTACGTCGTGGCTTGAGGGGCGGGGATCATGGCAGTCGTTGAACTGATCTTGCTGCAGCGCATCGAGAAGCTGGGGCAGATGGGCGAGGTGGTGAAGGTCAAGCCGGGCTATGCCCGCAACTTCCTGCTGCCGCAGAAGAAGGCGCTCCGGGCCAACAAGGCGAACCTTGCCACCTTCGAGGGCCAGCGCGCCCAGCTTGAGGCGCAGAACCTGAAGCGCCGCGAGGAGGCCGAGCGGCTGTCGGAGCGGATGGCCGGGCTGTCGGTGGTCATCATTCGCCAGGCAGGGGAAAGCGGCTCGCTGTATGGGTCGGTGTCGGCGCGAGATATCTCCGACGCCTGCACGGCGGCGGGGCTGACGACCAACCGGAACCAGGTCGTGCTCGACCAGCCCATCAAGACCCTGGGCCTCACGACCGTGAAGCTGGTGCTGCACCCGGAAGTCAGCCTGCCGATCACGGTGAACGTCGCCCGCAGCACCGAGGAGGCCGAAAAGCAGGCCCGCGGCGAGCAGGTCGGCCTCGCCGGCGAGGAAGAGGTGGAGCCTGACGAGGTGCTGGAGTTCGGCGCCGCCCTTGCAGAGGCCGGCGGCGACCGTGACCGCGACCGCCAGTGATCCTGCGCCCGCAAGGTTGATCTGACACGCCCCGGCCACGCCGGCCCTTCCCCATCGGAAGCGGCCGGCGTTTCTGTTTCTGACCCAAGCCCCACCGGAGCAGGCGGCAGCGGATGATCTTGCGCACCATCCTGGACAGCCTCATCCGGCGCTTCCTGGTCATCGGCAGCCTTTCGGTCCGCTACCCCGACGGCCAAACCTCCTTCCACCAAGGGCCGCAGCCCGGCCCCGGCATCGCCTTCCACGTTTCCGACTGGCGGGCGGTCCGCCGGATGGCGGTGAACCCGGCGTTGGCGTTCGGCGAGGGCTACATGGACGGCGCGATCATCCCCGTCGGCTGCGGCATCTACGACGCGCTCGACCTGCTGCTGGCCAACGTCGCGGCGGGCGGGCGGCAACCGGTGATGGCGGCGCACGCCATGCTGGGGTTCGCGGTGAAGCGTTGGGCGCAGTTCAACCCAGTCCGCCGGGCCGCGCGCAACGCGGCGCACCACTATGACCTGAACGGCCGGCTTTATGCCCTGCTGCTGGACGAGGACCGCCAGTACTCCTGCGCCTACTTCCGGACCGGGCAGGAAACGCTGGAAGAGGCGCAGGCGGCGAAGAAGCGGCACATCGCCGCGAAGCTCTGCCTGCAGCCGGGCATGCACGTGCTGGATATCGGCTGCGGCTGGGGCGGCCTGGCGCTGACCTTGGCACGGGAGCACGGGGTCCGCGTCACCGGCATCACGCTGTCGCAGGAGCAGCTCGCCGCCGCCCGCGCCCGGGCGGCGGAGGCGGGCCTCGCCGACCGGGTCCGGTTCGAGCTGCTGGATTATCGCGCGCTGCGCGGCGCCTTCGACCGCATCGTCTCCGTCGGCATGTTCGAGCACGTGGGCGTCAGCCATTACCGGCGCTTCTTCCAAGCCCTGCGCCGCAGCCTGGCGCCGGGCGGGGTGGCGCTGGTGCACTCGATTGGGCGCAGCCATGGTCCCGCCACCACCAATCCCTGGCTCGCCAAGTACATTTTCCCCGGCGGCTACTCCCCGGCGCTCAGCGAGGTGATGCCGGCCGTCGAGCGGTCCGGCCTGATCGCGACCGACATTGAGGTGCTGCGCCTGCATTACGCGGAAACGCTGCGGCACTGGCGGCGGCGCCTGTCGGCCAGGCATGACGCCATCGCAACACTCTACGACGAGCGGTTCTGCCGCATGTTCGAGTTCTATCTGTCCGGCGCCGAACTCGCCTTCCGGCACAGGGGGCACATGGTCTGGCAGATGCAGCTGGCCCGGCGGGCGGATGCCGTGCCGCTCACCCGGGACTACGTTGCCGAAACGGAAAGCCAGGTGGCGCCGGTACCACAACCGGTATGATCCCCGACGTTATCCACGACTTGTCCCCCTGATCCACAGATGTCCACAGGGTCCGCACCCTGCCAGGCGCTCTCTGAATGGGCTAGGATGCGGACGAATGAACAGCATCGATCCGCCCCTGCTTGGCCTCTCGCAACGCCATCCCCCGTCCAACGAGCGGGCGGAGATGGCGCTGCTCGGGGCACTGCTCGCCAACAACAAGGCCTATGAGCGGATCAGCGAGTTCCTGGCGCCCGAGCACTTCGTCGATCCCGTGCACGGCCGCATCTACCAGGCCATCGTGCGGCGGGTGGAGGCCGGGCAGCTCGCCGACGCGGTGACGCTGAAAGCGGAGTTCGAGCATTCGGGCCTGCTGGACGAGGTCGGCGGCACCAAGTACTTCGCCGAGCTGCTGACGGCGATGGTCGGCATCATCAACGCCGGCGAGTATGGCCGGGCCGTGCACGACGCCTGGCTGCGGCGCCAGCTGATCGACATCGGCGAGGTCGTCGTCAACAACGCCTTCGGCGCCGAAGCGGAGGTGGACGGGCGCCAGCAGATCGAGCTGGCCGAGAGCGCCTTGTTCCGCCTGGCCACCCAGGGCGGCAACGACGGCGGCTTCGTCACCTTCGAGCGCGCGCTGACCGAGGCCATCCTGGGGGCGGAGCGGGCGTTCCGGCGGTCGGGCCACGTCAGCGGGCTGTCGACCGGGCTGCGCGACCTCGACAAGAAGACCGGCGGGCTGCACCCGTCCGACCTGATGATCCTGGCCGGGCGGCCCGGCATGGGCAAAACGGCGCTCGCCACCAAGATCGCCTTCGGCGCCGCGCACGCCTTGGTGCGGGAAGCGCGGGCGGAGGACCCGAACACCCTGCCCAAAGGCTCGGTCGCGGTGTTCAGCCTGGAGATGAGCGCCGAGCAGCTGGCGACGCGGCTGCTCGCCGAGGAGGCGCGGGTCAGCGGCGACCGCATCCGCCGCGGCGAGATCGGCCAGCGCGACTTCGACCGCTTCGTGCAGGTCAGCCGGGAGATCGCAGGCCTCCCGCTGCACATCGACGACACCCCGGCCATCACGCTGTCGGCGCTGCGCACCCGCTGCCGGCGGCTGAAGCGCACCAAGGGGCTGAGCCTCGTGGTGATCGACTACCTGCAGCTGATGCGGCCGAGCGTCGGCACCAAGCCGGAAAGCCGGGTGCTGGAGATCAGCCAGATCACCCAGGGCCTCAAGGCGATTGCCAAGGAGCTTGCCGTTCCCGTGCTGGCGCTGTCGCAGCTGTCCCGCGCGGTCGAGAGTCGGGAGGACAAGCGCCCGCAGCTTTCCGACCTGCGGGAAAGCGGCACCATCGAGCAGGACGCCGACATGGTGCTGTTCGTTTATCGAGACGAATACTACTTGCAGCAGCGCGCGCCCAAGCAGATGGCATTTGACAGCGAGGACAAGTTCCAGTCGGCTTTGGACAAATGGCAGCGCGACATGGAGCAAGTGCACAACAAGGCCGAAATCCTGATCGAGAAGCAGCGGCACGGCCCGACCGGCAAGATCGACGTGCTGTTCGAGGGCGAGTACACCCGCTTCGCCGACCTTGACGTGGTCCACACGGGCGACGATTGATCTTGCGGTCCAGCGTTGGGGAGTCCAGCGTTGGGGAGTCCGGGACCGGCGCCGTGCTGGAGATCGACCTCGACGCCATCGCCGACAACTGGGGCAGGCTATGCCGCCTGCATCCGTCCGGCCCGGTCGCGGCGGTGCTCAAGGCCGACGGCTACGGCCTGGGCGCGCTGCCCGTGGCGCGGCGCCTGTTCGCCGCCGGGTGCCGCCACGTGTTCACGGCGCATCTGGGCGAAGCGCAGGCGATCCGCCCCGCGCTGCCCGGCGCCATGCTCGCGGTGCTGAACGGCCTGTGGCCCGGCGATGCGCCGGCCTACGCCGAGGCGGACATCGCGCCGGTGCTGGGATCGCTCGCCGAGATCAAGGAGTGGGCCACCCATGCGCGGACCCTAGGCTGCCCCCTGCCGGCGCTGCTTCATGTTGATACCGGGATGAACCGCCTGGGCCTGCCGCCCGAGGAGGTGGATGCGCTCGCGGCGGAGCCGGGGCGGCTGGACGGGGTGCAGCTCCTGTTCATCATGACGCATCTCGTGTCCGCCGAGATGCCCGGCGATCCCATCAATGCGCTGCAGCGGGACCGCTTCGCCCAGGCCTGCGCCCGGCTGCCCGCGGCGCCGCGCAGCCTGGCCAACTCGTCCGGCTGCTTCCTGGGTCCGGCGTTCGGCTCCGACCTCGCGCGGCCCGGCGCCGCGCTGTTCGGCGTGAACCCCACGCCGTGCGACCCCAACCCGATGCGGGCCGTGGTGCGGCTGCGGGCGCGCATCCTGCAGGTGCGGGAGGTGCCGCCGGGCGGGCGCGTCGGCTACAACGGCGTCTGGACGGCGCGGCGGCCCAGCCGGATCGCCACGGTGTCGGTCGGCTACGCCGATGGTTATCTGCGCGCGCTCACCAACCGGGCGGCCGCGTGTTTTGACGAACAGGCGGTCCCGCTGGTAGGCCGTGTCTCCATGGACCTCTCGACATTCGACATCACCGACGCGCCCGGCGCCGCCGCGGGCAGTTGGCTGGACCTGATCGGCCCCGGCATGCCGGTGGACGAGGTGGCGCGGCGGGCCGGCACGAACGGCTACGAGATCCTGACGCAGCTCGGGGGCCGCTACCGCCGGGCCTATTCCGGCGCATGATCGACCCCTTGGATGCGGTGGCGGCCGTCGGGCGCGGCACGATCGGGGCCGTGCGCGCCACGGGGGCGGTGGCGCTGTTCGGCGCCGCCGGCCTGTCCCATCTGGTGCGCCCGCCCTTCTACGGCCGGATGTTCCTGCAAGCCTTTATCGAGTTCAGCTATTTCAGCTTGCCGGTGGTCGCGTTGACAGCGGTGTTCTCCGGCGCGGTCATCGCGCTGCAATCCTTCACCGGCTTTTCCCGCTTCGGCGCCGAGAGCGCCATCGCCGGCATCGTCGTGCTGTCCGTGGTGCGGGAGCTGGGGCCGGTGCTGGCTGGGCTGATGGTGGCGGGCCGTGTGGGGGCGGCGATGGCGGCGGAACTCGGGACCATGCGCGTCACCGACCAGATCGACGCGCTCGGCACGTTGTCCACCAACCCGATGAAGTACCTGGTGGCGCCGCGGCTGCTGGCGGGGGTGATCGCGGTGCCGTTGCTGGTGCTGGTGGCGGACGTGCTCGGCGTGGCCGGCGGGTTCCTGGTCAGCACCGTGAAGCTCGGGTTCAACCCGTCGGGGTATCTCACCAGCACGTTCCAGATCCTCACGACCACGGACGTCGTGGCGGGCCTTGCCAAGGCGGCGGCGTTCGGCTTCCTGATCGCGCTGATGGGCTGCTATCACGGCTACAACAGCAAGGGTGGCGCCCAGGGCGTGGGGTCCGCGACCACCAGCGCCGTGGTCGCCGCCAGCATCCTGATCCTGGCCTTCGACTACGTGCTGACCGAGCTGTTCTTCGCGCGATGATCGGGTCCCCCATGGACGTCCCCAAGATCCGCATCCGCGGCCTGTGCAAGGCGTTCGGCGCCAAGACGGTGCTGGACGGCATCGACCTCGATGTCGCGGCAGGAACGTCCATGGTGGTGATCGGCGGCTCTGGCAGCGGCAAGTCGGTGCTGCTGAAATGCATCCTCGGCCTGATCGAGCCGGACGCCGGGAGCATCGAGATCGACGGCCGCGACGTGCTGCGCCTGTCGCGGCAGGAGCGGGAGCAGGCGAACGCCCGCATCGGCATGCTGTTCCAGGCAGGCGCCCTGTTCGACAGCCTGACGGTCTGGGAGAACGTCGCCTTCGGCCTGCTGGCCCAGCACAAGGCGGCCCGCGCCGAGGCGCGCGACCGTGCCGGCGCGATCCTGGCGCAGGTGGGCCTCGACCCCAGCGTCGGCGACCTGTCGCCGGCCGAGCTGTCGGGCGGCATGCAGAAGCGCGTGGGCCTCGCGCGCGCCATCGCGGGCCAGCCGGACATCCTGTTCTTCGACGAGCCGACAACGGGCCTCGACCCGATCATGGGGGCAGTGATCGACGGGCTGATCGTCGATTGCGTGAAGCGCCTGGGCAGCACGGCCATCGCGATCACGCACGACATGGCGAGCGCCACGCGCATCGGCGACCGGGCGGCGATGCTGTTCCGTGGCAAGCTGGTCTGGCAAGGCCCGGCGGCAGATCTGCTCCACAGCGGCAATCCGATGGTGGACCAGTTCACCCACGGCCGGCGGGAGGGGCCGATCCACATGGAGTTGCGACGGTGACCTGGAGTATGCTGCGTCGATGAGGTACGATGAGATCGTCGCAAAGGCCCGAGACGTCGTCAGCCGGCATCCACTGCCGGACTTCGTGACCGGCTTCGATGTGCAGCTTGGCGAATTTTACGGTGATCCCGCCATGTGGATCGTGTTCAAAACATTGCCCGAGCCACCCGGCTGGAATCCCGAAGTCCAGCGCCGCGTTCCTCTGATTGGCGCCTTGATGGATGCGGTGCAGCCCGATCTTCTGGAAGCCTTCGAGGATCGCTTCCCATACTTCCGTTTCGTTGACGACGAAGCCTTGAAGTCCATAGCCACGTGAGCCACGCAGCCGAGCTGATCCGGCACGCCAGGGCATTGATTGCGGATACCGATGCCCGGCCTGCAAGCGTGCCCGACGACATCACTGCGCGCCGGGCAGTGTCATCCGCGTATTATGGGCTGTTTCACCGCCTAACCACGGCCGGCTCTGCGCCTTTCGGGGCAGGTGGCGATGCGCTGCGTTTCCAGACTGCGCGAGCGTTCAGCCACGGTGCGATGCGTAAGGTTTGTGACGCCTACGTTCGTTCGCCCGAACGCCCATTCCTGCCGGGTCTGGCGCCGCTTGACCCCGCCACGCCGGACCCTCGGCTCGCTCAGGTCGCAAGTGCCTTTGCCCTGTTGCAGGACGGTCGTTATTCCGCAGACTACGACCTCTCGGCCGTGATCCAAACCGCATACGCGGCGAGGCTCGTCGGCCTGGCCGAAACCGCCCTCGCCGACTTCGACGCCATCCAGTCCTTCCCCGAAACCACTGTGTTCCTCGCCGCCCTCCTGCTCGGCGACCGCTGGACCCGGCGTGGCTAAGCCCGTCGCCCGCTACGTCTGCCAGAACTGCGGCGCCGCGTATCCCAAATGGGCCGGGCGCTGCGACGCCTGCGGCGAGTGGAACACGCTGGTCGAGGAAACAGTCGAGGCGCGGCCCGGCCCCGTCGGCCGCGCCAGCACCGGGCGGCGCGTCGCCTTCGTCGGCCTGCAAGGCAGCACGGCCCCGCCGCCGCGCGCCAACACCGGCATCGCCGAGCTTGACCGCGTGCTGGGCGGCGGTTTGGTACCGGCCTCCGCCGTGCTGGTCGGCGGCGACCCCGGCATCGGCAAATCGACCCTGATGCTGCAGGCGGCGGCGACCCTGGCGCGGGCCGGGCGCCGGGTCATGTACATCTCGGGCGAGGAGTCCATCGACCAGGTGCGTCTGCGCGCGCAGCGCCTGGGCCTCGCGGACGCGCCGCTTGAACTCGCCAGCGCCATCAACGTGCGCGACATCGCCGCCACCTTGGAAGCGGAGCGCGATCTGGCCTTGGTGGTGATCGACAGCATTCAGACCATGTGGCTCGACGCCATCGAGAGCGCGCCCGGCACCGTGGCGCAGGTGCGCGCCACGAGCTTCGAGCTGATCCGGCTCGCCAAGTCTCGCGGCTTCTCCCTCGTGCTGGTGGGCCACGTCACCAAGGAGGGGGCGCTGGCCGGGCCGCGCGTCTTGGAGCACATGGTCGATGCCGTGCTGTACTTCGAGGGCGACCGCGGCCACCAGTTCCGCATCCTGCGTGCGGTCAAGAACCGCTTCGGCGCGACCGACGAGATCGGCGTGTTCGAGATGACGGAGCAGGGCCTGGCGGAGGTGCCCAACCCGTCCGCGCTGTTCCTGGCGGAGCGCCGGGGCAACATCGCGGGATCGGCGGTGTTCGCGGGGCTGGAGGGCACGAGGCCGGTCCTGGTCGAGGTGCAGGCGTTGCTGGCGCCCAACAGCGGGGGGTCGCCCCGGCGTTCCGTGGTCGGCTGGGACAGCGGGCGGCTGTCCATGCTGCTCGCCGTGCTGGAAACGCGGGCCGGGCTGCGGATGGGCAGCACGGACGTTTACCTCAACATCGCCGGCGGGCTGCGGGTCAACGAACCCGCGGCCGACCTTGCCGTCGCCGCCGCCCTCGCCTCCGCCGCGACGGACACGCCGACCAGCGCCGCCATGGTGTATTTCGGCGAGGTCGGCCTATCCGGCGAGATCCGTCAGGTGGCGCAGGCGGAGTCGCGGCTGAAGGAGGCGCACAAGATGGGGTTCGAGATCGCCTGCCTGCCGCGCCGGGTCGCGCGCGGGGGGCGCAAGGGGAACGTGCCGGACGGGCTGAGGCTGGACGAAATCGGCCACCTGACCGACCTGGTGGCCGCGTTCAGCGGCAAGCCTGCCGCCAGGGGCCTGTTGTCATAAATCCGACGCGGTTGGCGTATTGGGCTGGAGGCCGCTATACCCGCGGCGCACGACGTGGGACGGCTGCATGAATTGGGTGGACCTCGCGGTCCTGGCGCTGATGCTTGTGTCGGGTCTGCTGGGAACCATGCGTGGCCTGGTGCGCGAGGTCCTGGGCGTCGCCGCCTGGGTCGCCGCCGCCTTCGTCGCCGGGCCTTATGGCGCGTTCCGTGCCGTGGCGCCCTGGGTTCGCCGCCATGTGTCGGACCCTGGCATCGCCGATGCGGTTGCGTTCGGCGGCGTGTTCCTGGTTGTATTGATCCTGTTATGGTTGGTGGTGCGCACGGTCAGCAATGCGGTGCGGGGGTCGGCGCTTGGCGGCCTTGACCGCACGTTGGGGCTGGTATTCGGCGTCGGCAGGGGTGCGGCGTTGCTGGTGGTGGCCTATATCCTGCTGGGCATCGGGCTGGCGATTGATCAATGGCCAGTCCCGATCCTGGCAGCGCGAAGCTTGCCCGCCGTCCATCACGGAGCCGAGTGGCTTGCCGACCAGCTTCCGCCGACGTACCGGCCGGCCGTGGCCCGTCCGCCGCTCGGCCGGTCGGCCACGGCCGCCAGTCTGCTGCGCGCCATTCCCGTGGGCCGTGCCCTGGGTGCCCGGCCGTCACGGGAGTAGGAGAGTGTCATGGTGCTGACCCCAACCGAAGCCCCCCACCCTGTCGGCGACGATGACAAGCTGCATGAGGAGTGCGGCGTCTTCGGCGTTTGGAACGTCACTGACGCGGCCGCCGTCACGGCCCTTGGCCTGCACGCGCTGCAGCATCGCGGGCAGGAGGCGACGGGGATCGTCAGCTATGACGGGCACCGGTTCCACAGCCACCGCGGCCTCGGCCTCGTGGGCGACAACTTCGGCCAGGCCAAGGTCATCGCCTCCCTGCCCGGTGCCAACGCCATCGGGCACAACCGCTATGCCACCACCGGCGACACCATCCTGCGCAACGTCCAGCCGCTCTATGCCGACTTCGAGTTCGGCGGCTTCGCGGTCGCGCACAACGGCAACCTGACCAACGCCAACGCGCTGCACCGGGCCCTCGTCCGCCGCGGCTGCCTGTTCCAGAGCACGACGGACAGCGAGGTGTTCGTCCACCTGATCGCCATCAGCCTATACTCGACCGTGGTGGACCGGCTGATCGACGCCTTGAAGCAGGTCGTCGGCGCCTACTCGCTGGTGGCGCTGTCGAACGAGGCGATGATGGGCGTGCGCGACCCGCTCGGCGTGCGTCCGCTGATCCTGGGCCGCATCGGCAACGAGGGCACCGGCGGCTGGGTGCTGGCCAGCGAGACCTGCGCGCTCGACATCGTCGGCGCCGAGTTCGTCCGCGACGTGGACCCCGGCGAGATCGTCGTCATCGACGACCAGGGCGTGCGCAGCATCAAGCCGTTCGGCAGCAGCAAGAGCCGGTTCTGCGTGTTCGAGTACATCTACTTCGCCCGGCCGGACTCGGTGATGGAGGGCATGCCGGTCTATGACGCCCGCAAGCGCATCGGCGCGGAGCTTGCCCGCGAAAGCCACGTGGACGCCGACGTGATCGTGCCCGTGCCCGACAGCGGCGTGCCCTCCGCCATGGGGTTCAGCGCCGAGAGCGGCATCCCGTTCGAGCTGGGCATCATCCGCAACCACTACGTCGGCCGCACCTTCATCGAGCCGACCGACAGCATCCGCAACCTCGGCGTCAAGCTGAAGCACTCGGCCAACCAGTCGGTGCTGAAGGGCAAGCGGGTCATCCTGGTGGACGACAGCATCGTGCGCGGCACCACCAGCCGGAAGATCGTCGAGATGGTTCGCGCTGCTGGGGCGGCGGAGGTGCACATGCGGATCTCCTCGCCGCCCACTACCCACTCCTGCTTCTACGGCATCGACACGCCGGAGCGCGGCAAGCTGCTGGCGGCCCGGCACAGCGTGGAGGAGATGGCGCAGATCATCGGCGCCGACAGCCTGGCGTTCGTGTCGCTCGATGGGCTGTACCGGGCGCTCGGCAAGGCCAATCGGGACGTCGCCAAGCCGCACTACTGCGATGCGTGCTTCACCGGGGAGTACCCGATTGCCCTGCCGGACATGATCGACAACTCGGACCGTCAGCTCAGCCTGCTGACCGAGATGCACTAGTGTCCGACACACCCCTTGGCATAGCGTCGGACGCTCCCGGCCGCGTGGCGCTCGTCACCGGCGCCAGCCGCGGCATCGGCGCCGCGGTCGCCGTCGAACTCGCCCGGCGCGGCGTGCACGTGGTGATCACCGCCCGCACCCAGGGCGGGCTTGAGGAAACCGACGACGCCATCCGTGCACTGGGCGGCACCGCGACCCTGCTGCCGATGGACCTCGCCGACGGCCCGGCGCTCGACCCCATCGGGCCGAGCCTGTTCGAGCGGTTTGGACGCCTGGACATCCTGGTGCATAGCGCCGGGGCGCTCGGCCGCCTGACCCCGGTGCCGCATATCCTGCCCAAGGACTGGGACACGGTCGTCGCCGTGAACCTTGCGTCCGCCTGGCGGCTGATCCGCACCTGCGGCCCGCTGCTGCTGGCGGCGCCTGCGGGCCGCGCCGTGTTCGTCGCCACCGGCGTCGCCGCCGCGCCCCGCGCCTACTGGGGCGCCTACGGCGCGACCAAGGCGGCGATGCAGCATTTGGCAATGAGCTGGGCCGAGGAGGTCGCGACCACTCCCCTCCGCGTCAACCTGTTCGACCCCGGCGTCGTCGCCACCAGGCTGCGCGCCGACGCCATGCCCGGGGAAGACCGGACCAAGCTCGCCAAGCCCGAGGATGTGGCCGGGCCGCTGGCGGACCTGTGCGACCCGGCGCTCACGCTGCATGGGCAGCTTGTCGGGCGGTAAGTCCCGCTACTCGGCCGCTGCCTTCAGCGGCTCCGTCTCCCGCTCCGTCTCGACCTGTTCCAGCTTTGCCTCGTGCGGCAGCGACAGCGCGACCAGCATCGCCAGGAACACCGTGCCCGCGACGGCCAGCAGCCCGACCGTGTACGATCCGGTGGCGTCCTTCATCTTGCCCATCACAAACGGCCCGGCGAACCCCGACAGGTTGCCGATCGAGTTGATGATGGCGATGCCGCCCGCCGCCGCCGTCCCGCTCAGGAACGAGGTCGGCAGCGTCCAGAACACCGGCAGCACGGCGAAGATGCCGAAGCCCGCGATGGACAAGGCGATCATCTTGCCCGTGGGATCGTCAATCAGCGTGGAGGCCGCGATGCCGGCACCCGCCACGAGCGCGGCCAAGGCCGTATGCTCCCGCCGCTCCCCCGTGCGGTCCGAGTGCCGGCCCCAATACACCATGCCCAAGGTGCCCACCGCGTAGGGAATGGCCGTGACCACTCCGGTCCAGCCGAAGCTCAGGCCGAAGTCGCGCACGATCTGCGGCAGGAAGAAGCCGAGGCTGTAGTTGGACGCGACGGCGCCGAAATACACGAAGGCCAGCAGCAGCACCCGCGTGTTGCCCAACGCTTCCAGCACCGAGAAGTGCTTGGCCGCGACCCGCTGGCGGTACTCGTCGTCGAGCCGCCGGGCCAGCCAGGCGCGCTGCTCCGCCGGCAGCCACCGGGCGTCGGCCGGACGGTCGGTCAGGTAGAAGAACACGACGACAGACAGGAGCAGCGCCGGCACCGACTCGATGATGAACAGCCATTGCCACCCGGCCAGGCCCATCAGGCCGTCGAAGTTGAGCAGCTGGCCCGAGATCGGCGAGCCGATGACGCTGCTGAGCGGGATCGCCGCCATGAAGTAGCCGATGATGCGCCCGCGATACGCCGCCGGGAACCAGAGCGTCAGATAGAAAATGATCCCCGGGAAGAACCCGGCCTCGGCGATGCCCAGCAGGACCCGGATCACGTAGAACACCGTCGTGGTCGATTGCCCGGTCGCCGCCGAAAGCTGCGGGATGAACGCGGTCAGCCCAGACAGCAGCCCCCAGGAGAACATGATGCGCGCGATCCACTTCCGGGCGCCGAACCGCTCCAGGAACAGGTTCGACGGCACCTCGAAGATGAAGTAGCTGAGGAAGAAGATGCCGGCGCCGATCCCGTAGGCCTGCGACGTCAGCCCGAGGTCCTTGTTCATCGTCAGCGCCGCGAAGCCGACGTTCACCCGGTCAAGATACGCCACGAAATAGCAAAGGATCAAGAACGGCACGAGGCGCTTGGTCACGCGCGCGATGGTGCGGGCTTCAAGGTCCATGACGGCTTCCCCAGTATGGCCCGCGTCCGGCGGGCTTCGCGTTGAGGCACAGGCATGTCCTGTCCCGGCCGCACCGTCCGGACTCAGCGGACGGTTTGCAAGCCGGATTTTTTGATCCGGGCCACTATTTTATCGGGTCATGGCCCCAGTTCATCAGGGATTTACGCCAGCGCGAGTCCGCAACGTCGCCCGCCGGGCGTTGCGCCATGTGGCGGTGCACGTAGCCGACAACCTTGCGCATGTCCGCTAGGTCGTCCGGCGTCAGTTCGGCGTCGGGCTTCTGCCTCAGCTCCAGGATGCGCTCGCCCATGTGGTGCCCGACCGACTCAGCCCGGCCCGGCTCCGTGACGCGCTCCCCGGAGGGCGTCATGCCGACCGACCTGCTGTCGTCGGTTTGGAGCCAGCGCCGCAGGGCCGCAGGGGTCATGTTCACGACCTCGTGGAACTCGCGCAGCGTTGCCTGCGGATCATGCGCGGCGGTCATCCGTGCCCGCCCGCGGCGTGGTGGGCCAGAGCATGGACCAGATCGGCCTTTTTCATCCGCGAGCGCCCGGCGACCTTGTGCTGGGCGGCGCGCTTCAGCAGCTCGGCGCGCGGCAGCTCGGCCAAGCGGGCGTCGGCGGCCTTCACGGCGACATCGGGCGGCTGCGCGGAGAACTGCTTGCCCTCCGCCGTGTCGGCCCGCTTCTTTGCGGTCGTGCGCGCATACTCCTGATCGGACAGCACCTCGCGGGTATGCTTCGGCAGGTAGCGTTCGCCAGTCGCCTTGCTGGCGTCGCCCGACTTGGTGCCCCAGTCCTCCCGCGTCCATTGCGCCAGGTGGTTGTCGGCGGACTTGCGCCCCTTGTAGCCGCCGCCCTCCGCCTTGTAGCGTTGGACCGCCAGCTGCGCCTTGCGGGCGGACCACTCGCCGGGGCTGCCGCCCTTGTCGCCCGCCGTGACCTCATGCTTCACCCGCTCCCAAAGCGCCGGGTCGGACCGTTCTGCCGAGTTTGCCATGTGCCTCTCCTCCGCCCGGCAACGTGCAGGCATCCGGCCGGGTTGCGCGGCCTCTCAACATGCCGGGCACGAGGCGAGCCTGGCCCACGCCCCGCCGCCGCCCGGACGGGATCAGCCGCGCTGCCGCGGAGCGCGCGTCACACCGCGAACGCTGTTCGCCCCTGCGCCTCGCCGCTCGTGACATAGCTCAGCAGCGGGTTCGTGCCGGACGCCTTCACGTCCGCATAGGTTGCCAGGTACTTGGCGGTGCTGAACTGCGCCGAGGGGTTGCGGCCCTCCTTCCAACCGAACTGCTCGTAATGCAGCAGCAGGTTGACGTGCGCCGCGGCGACGTCGGGGTTTTGGCGCAGGTAATAGTTCGTGTCGAAGAGCGCGTCCGGGTTCAGGCCGCGCTCCCAGCCTGTCGCATCGTAGCCCGTTGCGGCCTGCTGCTGCGCCGGGGCGCCGGTCGGGATCAGGCTGGCGCCAAGCTGCCTGTCGTAGAACGCCGCGTTCACCAGCGGGTCCGCCGTTGCCGTGCCGCCGGGCAGGAACGCCATGCGGCCCTCTGATCGCCCAAAAGCCAGGTAGTGCTGCAACGGATCGACGCCGGCGGCCTTCACGTCCGGGTTGGCGCCGAGGTATTTTGGGTTCGAGAAGAGCAGGCTGGGATCGCGGCCTTCCCGCCAGCCAAACGCCTCGTAGTGCGCCAGCGGGTCAAGGCCGGCGGCGCGCACGTCCGGGTTTCTCGCCAGGTAGTAGTTGGTGTCGAACCATGCGTCGGGGTTGCGCCCCTCCTTGAAGCCGAACGTCTCGAAGTGGGTCAGCGGGTTGACCCCGGCCGCCGCAACGTCGGGGTTTCGGCTCAGGTAATAGCTTGTGCTGAACAAAGCCGAGGGGTCGCGGCCCTCCTTCCAGCCGAAGTTCAGGTAGTGCTGATACGCATCGACCCCTGCCGCCGCGACGTCGGCGTTGTGGGCCAGGTAGTAGGCGCTGTCGAACAATTGGCCGGCCGCCACCGGCGCGGTGCCGACGGCCGCTCCCGGCACGACCGTGATCGAGGCGCCGTTGCCCGCGCTGCCCAGCGTCACCTGGAAGCTCTGTCCGGCATAATTGCCCGCCAGGGCCAGGCTTCCCAGCGTGACGCCGCCGCTCTTCAGCAAGAGCGTGCCAAGGCCATTGCCGGCATCCGAGTAGGCCGCGCCGGTCAGGGCCACGCCGCCGCCGAGGCGGATCGCGTCGCTTCCGTCAAAACCGGCGATGGTGCCGGCGAACGCCCCGGGCTTGTCGAGGATCAACGTGTCGTTGCCGACCATCGTCACCGTCTGGCCGGCCCCGACGCTGCCGACCTCCAGCGTGCCAGGTGCCGCCGCCGGGGGCGGCCGATCGAAGCCGGGCAACACGGTCGTGCGGTTGAACACAATCGCCCCGGTGCCGGTGATCGCGTCACGGAACACGAGGCCCGGCCCTTCCGAGACGATCTGGCCGTTGTTGGCGACGGCGCCGTTCACCGTGACCTGGCCCTCGGTCGTCTGCGATCCCGTCGTCGAGACGCCGCCCATGAGCAAGCCGCCGGCCAGCAGCGTCAAGCCGCCGGTCGTCAGGCTGCCTCCCGCGATTTCGAACACGCCGTTGCTGCCGATGGTCAGGGCATTGCCGGTCGCGTAGCCGCGGCCGTTCGAGACGGTGACGTAGGCGGAGTCCTTGATCAGCTTCAGCGTGGACTCGATCGGCACGTAGGCGCTGCCGTTCCACTCGTTGATCTGCGAGCCCGGGTCGTCATAGATGAGGTCGGTCCAGAAATTCGATGTCGGCGTCGCCTTGGGGCCAGTCAGCGTCTCGACATCGACCCGCAGGCCGCCGATCTTGCCGCCCAAATTGATGGATTGGCCGGCGCCGATCGCCTCGTAGATGCCGTCGAACAAAGTGTTCTGGACCGGGTGGTATTCGCCGATGCTGTCCGTGTCGATCGTCGTCGTGCCGCTGAAGTCCTGCAGCTCCCATTCCACGTAGATTGGGTTGGCACCGGTGAACAGAGCGTTGCCCGTTGTCTGGATCAGGGCGTAGATCTCCCCAGCGTTCACCAGCGTGCCGCCGTTGAGCGTCAGCAACGTGCTGCCATACGGCAGGCCGATCGCGCCGTCCGACCCCGGCGCGAACGTCAGCTTGCCGTTGATGGCCAGGTCGGTGCTCGTGCTGCCCAGGTCCAGCGACCGCACGGTGTCGGCGGCGCCCGGGCCGATCGTCACCGGGTATTTGGCGGGACTGCCCGGCGCGGGCGGGGGATCGATGATCACGTCGGCGTCCAAACCGTTCGGAACGACGCCGCCCTGCCAATTGGCGGCCACGTTCCAGTCCCCGGCGGCGCTCTTGTTCCAGTTGAACTTGGCCATGAAATTCGTTGTCCTGACAGTTCGGTGTCACTCACATCCGCCGCGCGGCCCAACCGCGCCTCATCTCAGCGGGGCATGCTCAGCCCCGTGGCAAGAAGCCTGAACGGTCGCCTCCGACCAAGGCGGGTACGAAACGTTAAGTCTACAAATTTTGCATCAATTGCTTTTTATCACTCGTTGCAGATAAAGCCAGTACAATATGAACAAATTGAGGCAGAATCACAAAATCAGGACATCCTCCGAAATATCTTAGATACACCAGCCCGTATTTCATTGCGTATAAGCAACATTATGCGCGAGCCTCGGGCAAATAGGCCACTTCCATGCAGCGCCGGCCGCAGCCAAGCGCCCAGCGCGGCTACTCGTCCGCGTAGGGGTTCTTGGTCCCGCGCAGCAACAGGCGGATCGGCACACCGGGCAAATCGAACTTCTCGCGCAGGCTGTTCACCATGTAGCGCTGGTAGTCCTCGGGCATCTGCTCCGCCCGGGTGCCGAAGGCGATGAAGGTCGGCGGACGGGCTTTGGCCTGGGTGATGTAGCGCAGCTTGAGCCGCCGCCCGTCCACCAGTGGCGGTGCGTGGCGCTCCACCGCCTCCTCGAACCAGCGGTTCAGCGCGCCGGTCGCCACCCGGCTGTTCCAGGTGTCGTGCACCGCCCGCACCGCCGGCAGCAGCCGGTCCACCCCCACGCCGGTCAGCGCCGAGACGTTTACCACGGGGATGCCCTTCATCTGCGCCATGCTGGTTTCCAGCCGGTCGCTGATCGCCCGGCGCGTGGCGGTGCGGTCGGCCACCGCGTCCCACTTGTTGAGCGCCAGCACGCAGGCCCGGCCCTCGCGCTCGACCAGCCGGGCAATCTGCAGGTCCTGCTCATGCAGGCCCAGGACGGCATCGACGCAGAGCACGACGACCTCCGCCATCTTCAGCGCCTCGATGCTGGCGCTGACCGACATCCTCTCCAGCGGCAGGTCCACCCGCGCCTTGCGGCGCAGCCCGGCGGTATCGACCAGCTCGATGGGGCCGTGCGCGTCGGCAAGCTGCACGGCCACCGCGTCGCGCGTCAGGCCGGGTTCCGGCCCGGTGATCATCCGGTCCTCGCCCA
>CAXSHI010000013.1:0-37075 GCA_964236755.1 uncultured Acetobacteraceae bacterium | reverse complement strand
GGAGGTATTTTTGCAGGTAGCGGGCGACCGCATCCTGTCCGCCGATTGGGCCGACAGCCGCACGGTTGGCTCCATAAAGCCAATCGTCCGAAGCCTTCCCCGTCCAGCCAGCCTGATACAACGTGTCCGCAAGTTCCCCCGAAAGATAGGCGTCGGACATTCTTGCCTCCTCATGCAGCTTGATCGCAGCAACCCCGAAGGGTTTCGGTCAGGGTTTCCGGCTGGGGTCATAGAGTCGCTTCCGCGCCTCGACATGAGCCTGATAGGTACGGTGCGCGCTGTTCATCCCGATCTCGTGGGTTAACCAGTCCTCGACCTCTCGAAGGTGCTTACGCTCGCGGACGCCGACAGCGGCGACATCCTCGGCAATCACGCGGGCTGCCACCGGGAGGAAGGGCGTTTTTTTGAGATGGAGCCGCTTGCACAGGTCGGCCGCCACCGCCGAGGTGCTTTGTTCGAGGTCGCTCCCGGCCTTCGCCGCGGCGGCGTGAGCGTAGAACAGCCAACCCGCCCGAAACTTGTTGGGTGGATCGTTCAATCCCCGCCAGCCTGCATAGACAAGCGCCTGCTGCAGGGCGTCTTTCGGATAATCTTGGGACATGCGCTCTCCTCTGGCCGGGACATTCCGGCGAACCGCGAGGCGGGTTTCGGATAGTGCGCACGAAGATCCCGGGGGGGCTACCCTTCGGCAACGATGTGATGTCTTTTTGATGCCAATAGCAGCAGCGGCAGCAGCAGCAGGACGCTTGCGGGCTCCGGCACGTCCTGGGGCGTCGTGCGTTCCGACGCGGCACTCCCCCCCAGGCTGGGCGTGGCTAGGGGCGCACTGAATGGAAGCGGCGCCGACGGCGTTTCCCCGGGCAGCAGCACCTCGCGCACGCGGACGACGTCCGCAGCGGCTGGGTATGGTGCAGCACCAGTCACCTGCACGAGCGCGGGAAGGGCCGCGGTGCCAGTCAGGTTCCGCCGAATGAAGGCCGCCCCCACTTGGCCCAGGCCGGGGTAGGGGAGGGAGGTCGAGGCGCCGAAGTCCTCCTCGTCCTCGCGCGGCGGGGACCGCAAGGGGGCAGCCGGGCGTTCGCCTGCCGGGCCGGCGGCCGTGGCGGTGCTCGCGTGCTGATCGTGCGGCTGAGCTGGCAGCATCTGGCCAGCGGCGCCGGCGCAGGCGAACGTCAGGACGAGCGCCTGCGCCGTCTGCGGATGCCATAGCGGGTGCCCGACTGCCCGGTTGTGCCAGGCGCGCACGAAGGCATCGGAAACGAAGCGCCGGCAGCCGTTGAGGGCAGTGATGAAGGGCATGCCGGTGTGTTGCCAGGGCAGGTGTCGCCTGCCATGCCCGGAACGGATAGATTTTGTTCGTCAAGCCGGGATCTCCCGGCAACCCGCGGGATCGCGGGTTTCGTGTGCGCGTGGCAGGGAGCTACGCGGCTTCTTGTTGCTGCAGCCAGACCAGGTAGGCTTCTCCCATGACCGCCTTCACGAAGGCGGCCGTGCCGGAGCTGCCTGGCGGCACGTCGTCGCGGCCGTCAACGAGGCCGACACGCGTGTCCAGGGTCTGCGTCGGCCGCAGGCAGAACCCATCGGTGATGAGCAGGTATGCCTGGTCGATGCAGGTCTGGCCGCAGGTCCAGACGTTGGCGCTTGGATGGTTGATCTGCCGCTGCCAGCCCAGGAGGTAGTCCAGGGTCATGCTTGGCAGCGCTTCGAGGACGGAGGAGGCGGTCACCTTGCACAGGTCTTCGCCCAGTTGGGTGAGCATCTCGGCGCGGAACGATGCGTCGAGGGCGTCCCACTGCAGGCCGGTGAACCGGGTCGGCGTGATCTCCATCAGGGTCACGAGGTCTCGACTTGGCCTGTCGAGGACGATCGTATCGATGAACATGTCCTCGCCGGGATTGGCGATGACGTATTCCATGACGGAGGCGTGCTCCAGTTCCTTGGGACGCCGGTTGCGGTGCTCCATGAGGGCGCGCAGCGCGCTTCGGCTGTACGCCTTCTGCTCTTCCTCCTGGGCGGCGGCGCGGGCCTCGCGCATAGCTTGGCCGACGCGTTCCGCCTTCTCCTCTTCGCTTAACTCGTGCGCTGGCCGGTTCCCAGGAGGGGCGGCTTGGGCGCGCGGAGCCTTTCGGCTGATCTTCATTGGGCGCTCCTCGACTGGGCCTGGGGCCATCCGCGGGATGCGGGGGCAGGCAGGCCAACCCCCGGAGGGGTTTCGGAGCGCGTTCGTTTATTCGGCAGCGAGCGGCAGCTGGTCGCGCAAGTCCACCGGGAAGGCCAGGCCCTGGTCGGGCGCGGCCGTGGCGGCTTGTGCTGCTGCCGCTTGCTCCTTCTCGCGCCGGCCGGCGAGCTTGCCGGGCCACCCCGCCATGAAGTGCATGGGGGTCACGAAGGTGTCGAGCACCTCGTCCTTGAACGAGTTGCCGATGTTGACGAAGGCGGGCACCCCCATCAGGGATGCCTGGATGTAGCACATCCACGCCATGCGCCGGTCGATGTCCTGGCAGGTGACGTGGAGGCGCTGCTGGAAGTTTATGCCCTGGTCGAGGAGGGCGTGGGCGAGGGCGATGGTCATGCCGCCAGGCCCGCAGCAGGGCTCGGCGGCTTGGATGAAACCGTGCTGATCGATCTCATTCTGAGCGTCGTGCAGCAGCATCTTCGCCATCATGTGGGACACGTGGTAGGGCGTGAAGAACTGGCCCCGTTTGCGATCCAGCAGCTTCAGCTCGGTGCAGACCACGCCCAGGAAGTCCTGCGGCTCGCCCTCCAGCGCGTTGACCACGCGGGCGAGCAGGCTGGGGAAGACGATGCGCTCTTCCTTCTTGGCGTAGCTGTTGATGAGCCGGAGATACCGGTCCTCGCGGGGGCCTCGCCGGGCCTGGTCCACCGAGTTTGCGATGGCCAGGGCCGACATCTCACAGAAGTCCGAGAACGCCGTGTAGGCGCCATAAGGGCCGACAAGGGTGCGGAACTCCTGCACGAAGCCTTGGACGTGGTCACGCGGCCTTTGGAAACGCGTTGGCTTCTTGCGTGGTTTCATGGTTTTGCCTCGTCTGGGCCTACAGGATCGCAGGCCAACCGCCGCCGGAGGGGCGTGCGGTTTCGCGGCTGAAGCCGGGCTATTCGGCGGCGAGGGGCAGGGTGTCGAGCTGCAGCGGGAGCTGGAACCCCGACACCATCTCCTTGTCGAGCCGATGCCGGATCACCTTGGACCGGATCTCGGTGGCCAAGTGCCGATACACCGACGCGTAGGGCTCCTCGTGGAGCACCTGGTCGTCGGTCAGGGGAGTATGTCCGCCTGTTCCGCGGTTGAGCAGGCGGTCCCAGATCTCGTCGCGAGATTGCAGGACGCCCTGCTTGGAAAGGGCGGTGACGCTGGCCCAGAGATACACGTGCGACACGTCGGGGGAGACGGCCTGTTCCAGCATGAACTGGAACATCACGGCGCAGATTTCCGACGGTCCCACCAGGAACGGCGACAGTCCCAGGGAGATGTCCACACGCTCGGAGAGGATTTGCGAGCGCAGGGTCTTCGCCGGATGGCTGTCGTCGAGCTGGTGTGCCGGGTAGTGCACGATGATCGGGCCGCCCAGGAAGGCTTCCATTTCGACGGACAGGGCCGGCAGTTGCGCGGCCTCCAACGAAAGGTTTGCCATCATGGCGAGCACGGCGCCGCCGCAGCCGACGGTTGTCAGCATGTGGAGGCTGTTGGCCGCGCTTTCGAGTTGGGCGCGGGTCTTGGGGTCCATCGTCATGGGGTCGTCCTCTGGCTGCGGGATGCAGCAACCCGCGCGGAACGCGGGTTTCGGGAGGGGTGGGCTACTCGGCGGCGTAGGACGCCGCTGGACGCACCAGGGGGGGGACGGCCAGGGGGCGGCCCACAAGGGCGGAGGCCCAGGTCACCGCGGGCTGCCATTCTTCGACGAAGCCGTCGGACCGGATGGCGGCGCTGGCCGGAGCCAAGTCATGGATCACGGCAAGCACTGCGCAGACCGTCTTGTCATAAGGCTTGCGTTCGGTCTTGCAGAACCAGGTGTCATCCGGGACGCGCAGGAAGTAGAAGGTTTCGTGTCCCTCTTTTCCTGGCCCGTTGAAGCGGATCAGCGCGGTGCTGACCTCGGGCGGCCGGGTCGGCAGGTCGTCTTCCCAGCAGACCGCGGGACCAGCAGCGATCAGCAAGGCAACGTCCTTGCAGATCTTCTGCCAAGTCGCCCGACTGATGTCCTCGTCCGAGCGTTCAAAATAGTGGGTGTAGCCCATGGTGGTGTCCTCGTCTGGGCCTGCATGAGTGCAGGCCAACCGCCGCGAGGGCGGTTTCGGAGGAGGTCAGGGGGTGCGGCGCCGGCGCCGTGTGAGCGCCAGCGCCTTGAACAGGCGCGGCCCCCAGACTGGATGGTTGCGGACGGAGCGGACCATGTAGAAACGGCCGTCCAGCCACTTCCAGTAACCCTCGTGCTCGTCGATCTCCGTGAAGGCGAAGCCGGCGGCCTCGAAGATCTCGACCACCTTCGGCCCGTAGGCCTCGATGTCGTCGGACAGCTGCAACTTGCGGATCTGCTCGGAAAGCTTGTTGGCCTTGCGGCTCGGCGTGAACGGCCGGGGGCCGAACACGCTCAAGCTGCCGCCGGCGCGAAGCTGGCCCAGGTGATCTCGCCGTCCTGGGCCGACCAGACCTGCAGCTCGTTTTCCCAATGGTCCAGCTCGGGGAAAGCCTCGTCCAGGCGGACGTGCCCGACAGGCTGGGTGGGCTGGTGCGTCGCGTCCGCGACGAAGGTGACGGTGCCTTGGGCGCCGGCCGGGAACTCGCCCAGCTGGTAGATGCGCAGGTCGAGCATCAACGCGACCCGGTCGCCCACCTTGAAGGCGGGCGCGGTGGGCACGTCGGGCGGGCGGTCGTTCATTTTGGTCTCCTCTGGCTGCAGGATGCAGCAACCTGGTTCACCCAGGTTTCGTTCGGCCGTTGAAGGGCTCGGCGTAGGTCGCGCCCCGTTTGAACCCTTGGGCCGGGACGATCTTCAAGCTTTGCAGCCCATGCATGGGCACCTGCACCGTCATTTCCGGTGCGTAGGCGTCGTCGAAGATCCCACGCAGGAAGTTGAGCCATCCGTGCCCGTCGTGGCACCAGGCCAGCAGGGCCTTGCCGGTGACGGGGATGGCGCGGCCGTCTTCGAACAGCGCGATGAACTCGCGCTCGTCGTCCTCGTCCATGTAGGGTCTCCTCTGGCCGGGCCGCCTGAACGGGACGTTCGGGCGGGACGCCGGCAACCCGGGCGCGGTGCGCGCGGGTTTCGTCAGTCCGAGCCGAGGGCTCGGTAGATCAGCATCGACACCAAGGGATGGACCCGCTGCCGGATTACCGCTTCGTCGGGCGCGTCGGCTTCCTGCACGATCAGGATGCGGTCCGGGAGCAGCATGCCATCCCAGGTGCTCTGGATTTCCTGCTCCATCAGCTCCTCGTAGATTTCGTCGCTGACTTTGCCGTTCGTTGTCTCCGCACCTTCGAGCTGTTCGCTTACGAACTGCCAGACCGCCTTCTCGGGCACGATGGCCAGGTGGAGGGCGGTGACGCTGCCCGAAAGCGTGGTTTCGGCGAACACGCGGAAGGCCCGGGGGAATTTGATCTGCAGGAAGTAGTTGAGCGCCGACAGGTTGGCGCGGTCCACGATGCTGTCGCCGAATTCGGCGACGTGCAGCCAATCCGGCGGCGGGACATTGGAGCCGACCATCCTCATCTCGGCCATGGTCTTGAACGGGACGTCGTCGTCATCGTCGTCGTCGTCCATGGATGGCCTCCTCGTCATGCCGGGCCGGCGGGGCGGAATGCCTCGACGGTAGCCGGCAACCCCGGCGAAGTCGGGGTTTCGGGAACGCGGGGGAGCTAGGAAGCCTTGGCCGTTTCGGCCGCGGGTGCCGCCTCCACGGGTTTGATGCCTTGGATCAATCCCTGGCCTGGTATCCATTGGGAGTTCACCGCATCGTCGCTTTCGACGGTGCGGGTGTCCTCGACCAAGGTCCAGCGCATGAACAGATTCTGGACGTAGCCATCGCCTTCCACCTTCGTGGCGAAGCGGAGCTTGTTGCCGGTCCATTCTCTCTGAACCAGCACCTCGGTCTTCCAGCTGTTGGGCATTGGGTAGCAACTCCCTTGAACGCGCCGGCGTCATTGCCGGCAACCCCCGGAGCCGGGGGTTTCACGCAGGGAGCAATTCGGCTTTCACAGTGGGCCAGAGCACGATGGGGCAACGCTCGCGCATGATCAGCGCGTCGTTGGCCAGCGCGCGGCGAACCAGCAGGATGCGGTCCACCGCGTCGCATCCATCCCAGTGGGCTTGGATGTGCGGCTCAAGTTCCGGCCATGGGATGACCTTGTAGGACCATCCCTCGCTGCACAGGGTTTCGGCCTGCTGCTTGACGAGAGTCAGTATGTCGGAGTTTGGCGGGACGATGACCAGGGTGATTGGAGGGCCGGCCGTTTCGAGCGTGATGACGGAACGGGGTCCGAAGGTGTCCTGGATACCTTGTGTCATCCACCGGCAGGCCAGCTGCGTCCGTAGGACGTCGCTGGCGAACTCGCCGACCACCCACCAGGTGGCCTCGTCGTCGTTGCCGGTGTCGTATCCCCGCGCGAACACCGTGGAGGGCGTGCACGTGATGATGCAGTGACTCATTTGATCTTCTCGTCTGGGCCTGCGGTATTGCAGGCCAACCCGGCGCAGGGAGCGGGAGTGCCGGGTTTCGGTTAGTCGAAGGGGTCCTCCCCTTGCATGACCGCGAACATCGTGTAGGCGCAGTCGATGCGGTCCAGCCACTTCAGGCGGGGATCGAGCAGGTGCTCCGGCTCGATGTCCCATTGATCCATCAGGGCGACGATCAGGCCGACGGGAACGTCGGCCCACCGTCGCTTCAGGAACACACGGATTGCGGCGACCTGGTTGTGTTCTTCGATGTCGTTGCCTTCACCGTTGTCCAGGGCGCCTTCGAGGAGTTCGATGACCTCGTAGGCACGGCCAAAGGCAATCGGACACACGGCGAGGACGCGGCTGCTGTCGGATTCGCGGCAGATCATGTGTAGCCGCGTGCCGGCTGTCTTGGACAATGCCTGCATGGCATACAGGACGTAGAGCCAAACGCCGACCTCGCTCGGTTCGACCGGGAAGGCGGTGTCGTAGCGGACCACGCACCACCAGCCGACCGGCGGCTGCGGGTCGAGCAGCTCGTCGCCCGTGCAAAAGCTTGGGGTGGGAAGGTTGCGCCCGCCCCAGCCGCTGGCTGGATCGGTGCCCCCGTAGTCGTCGAGAACGGCCATCGGGCCTCCTTGTCAGGCCGGCGCCGCCGAACGGGACGTTCGGCTGGAAGCGCCGGCAACCCCGGCTGGGCCGGGGTTTCGGAGGCTGGTGTTTAGGTGTGGATGCGCCACTCGTGCGGGTTCGCGACCGGATCCCTGCCGAGTGCCACGGACAGCGCCGGCATGCCGCCTGAGCCGTTGTCCGCGGGACCGTGGTAGATCAGTCCGCCGTTCATCTGGAACCCATTGCCGCGGGACATGTCCTGCGGCGACTGCCCATGGCGCAGCTTGCCAAAATGGAAGCGGAAGCTGTGGGGGGCGAAGTCCGAGCCGACATGGCCATAGGTCACCCGGCCTTCTTCCTCGCCTTCTTTCACGTCGGCTGCGATTACGAACAGCAGCCGCATGAAGGACGTGGCGAATTCGGCTGCGCAGCCCTTCTCCTCCGCGTAGCGATAGGCATCGTGCAAGTGCGCCAGCTCGGTGATGACGATCTGGCTCTGATGGTTTTCTGGCATGACGGATCCTGTACTCGCCAGGCCCGGCGCGCGGGATGCGGCCGGGGTGCTGGCAACCGCGTTGCGGTTTCGGGACCCAGGGGTGGGGCTCAGGCTGGCCCTTCGCGTTTCATGCTGCCGGGGTGCGATGGCACCGGCACCCGCCACGGAATGTCGAGCCGGCGGAAGTCGGCGTTGATGCGGTCGAGATAGCGAACCGCGCTGTCCATCGCCGCCCCGGGCGATGCCGCGGCGCAATCAAGCGTCACGGTGTTGCGGTGGGCCGGATGGTAGAACGTGTAGGTGTAGAGGCGCAGCGGACATGGCTGCGCCCTGGGCTTGCGGGTCACCGGCCGACCATCCGCGCAGATGCGCCGCGCATCAGGTCGTCTCGATGCCAGCCGAAGTCTCGACCGAACCCATACGCCACGCCGCGGGCGTGGTCCTCACCGCAACTGATCCAGGACTGGCGGATGTGTTCGGTCAGTTTCTGGTATTCGGCCGGCAGCTCCAAAGGTGTGTGATACTGCCGGCCTCGGCGCAGCTCATCCCGCCGGATGCGGAACGCTTCGACGCCGATGGTGGGGAGTGGCATAGGTGTGCCTTTCGCTGCCGGACTGGGCAGCTTGTCAGCCGCGTCGGAAGACGCGGAAGGCCCCCTGCAGCAGGTGCAGGGGCGCCGAGGCTAAGCCTCGGCGTTGACGCGTTGGACGGGCATCTGGAACATCGGGTGCAACTCCAGGGCGAGGCCGAAGGTCACGGGAGTGGACAGCATCTCGACCGCGTCCGGGTCGATGTGCCGCGCGTCCCACGGCTTCGTGCCGTCGGCGGTGGTGTAGCAGACGAACAGCGCCCGGCCGTCCGGGTTGGTGCGGTTCCCCGCGAGGTTCGCGAGGAAAGCCTGGCTGGTCGGGCCGTTGTGCAGGGCATAGAGGGTGCAATCCTGCATCTGCGACTCGTAGGGGTGGTCTGGTTGGACTCGGTCCACCCAGGTCAGGTGCGTGAGATGGAGGTTCGGGAACCTCGGTGGATAGAGCGCCTGAAGCTGCTTGCTGACAGCCAGGGGCACGTCTCCGCCGACGCGGAAAAAGCGTTGTTTCATCGCAGCGATCCTTTGGGATAAGGGCGAAATGCCCGTCGCTGATATGGTGACGATACCGCAACAATTCAACGAAGGCCATACTCAGCCCTGGACTCTCAGGCCGTCGTGTCGGATGAGTGGGGACCGCCTGTTGCCAGCAAGGCTAAGGGTACGCATTAATGCAAAACCCCCCGGAATGACAGTTCCGGGGGGTCTAGAAAGGAGTGACACTCATGTCCCGACAAATGCCACTGCACTGCACCCGGAACGCGACCGGGTCCATTCGGTATAATGCCAGCCTGGCAGCGGCGCAATCGTGTTATTCAGACACACCACACAACAAATTTTGTGTCGCGCATGAGTTGCAAAACAACGTCCCCAACTATCGCGTAAAGCGAAAGCCAAGCCAGAGCGCACCCACAATACTCGTCTGCCCAGTGCTGCAGGTGGCACGGTGACCGCTCGCGGGCTGAAAGCGCTGCTGCTGCGCAACCCGCGCCTGGCGCTGCGCTACCGCACCCCGCGGATCTGCGACCTGTTCGACCGCGGCGTGCTCGGCGGCGTGCTGGAGCTGATGGCCGTGTCCGCCATCTTCGGCGTCTATGCGCCGGACCCGGAAGCCGATGGCTGCGAGCCGATCCTGGCGCAGCTGGCACGTCACCTCGACATGCTCGGCTGCGAGGATCGGGTGCTGAACTCGTTGTTCCGTCTGGTCGCAGCGGAATTCCTCGTGGTGCTGTCCAACCAGTCGATCGCAATGTCGATCGTGGTCGGTGCTGCGCCGCGCGGCGTCAGCTCAAGCAACGGCTGCCAGTCCGTCGGCCGCCGCCGCAAGCACGAGACCCCGGAAGCCTATGCCGCCAGGACGGCAGAGCACCAGGCCAACCTGCGCGCCCAGGGTGAAATGAAGCTTGCCGTCACCGGCGGGCGCGAACTGGACCAGCCGGTCTCCGGCAACGAGCTGGCGGCGGTGCTCCGGGCCGCTTTCAAGGTGGTCGGCGGCACGGATGCCGTGGCTGCCGAAGCCACCGCAACAGCCCCCGAGGCGGTCGTGCAGGTTTCGTCCCAGGTTTCTGCACAGGTTATGTCCCAGGTTTCGTCGCAGGTTATACCGGAGGTTTCTCCCGAGATTTCCCCGCCCGTTGTTGTTGGTGTTGTTGATTCTTTAGATTCTGAATCTAAGACACCACCACCACCAGTACTTACTCCGCGCGACGCCGCAGAAAACTTAAACCCAAACCCGCCGCGTAACCTGGACGAACCGCCTGAGCCGGAGATGCACCCCGCCGACGAACTGGCGGCGCTGGCCGTCAGCCGTTTCTCCTGGCACGGCTACCAGGCCCGCAGGGCACCAGCGATGTTCCGCCGTATCCTCGACGGCACCGGCCACTCGCCCGACCAGCTCCGCAGCCAGATCCTGCAGGCGGAAGGTGTGAACGGCCCCAAGTGGTTCGAGAAGGCCCTGGCCCGCATCCAACCGGCCCGCACTGCGGCGGCGGCGGGCATGCCCTCGCGCTTCGTGCCCGCCGCGGCTGGCCTGAAGCTGGCGACGCCGCCGGCGGACGATCCGCGCATCCTCGCCGAGGCGGACTGGGAGAACCTGCCTTACGGCGCGAAGGAGCAAATGGGACGCATCCTGCGCCTGATGGATCGCCCGGCCGGCGAGGACCGCGCCCAGGCGCTTGGGGAAGCCAAGATCTGGCACCGCGAGAACTTCGACCGCGTGGCCGCCAAGCACCCGGCGTTGGCGGCGATGGAGGCGGCGACCGTCGAAGTGCCGCTGCGCCGCCAGGCCTAGCTTGAGAAGCTTACAGGGGGGCGCGGGCGGGCCACGCCTGGCCCCCATGGGCGACAGCGCAGCGGCACGCCGAACTCCTCCAGCAGGTCGGCGTAGGCCTCGGGGGTGCGGATGACCCGGTAGGCATGGTCAAGCGCCTCGACGCCGGTCCGGAACCGCTTCTGCACCTTGGACAGCACGCCCGCGTCGTGCACCACCCGCGCCTTCTTGTCCGGGAACAGCGGCAGCGGCTCGACGATCTTCGGGATCTTCACCTCGATCAAGAGCACGCGCCCACGGGACAGCAGCAGCACCAGGTCGGCGGTGCCGGGCAGCACGCCCAGCCCGGCCGGGAGCAGGCAGACGCTGTCCGGCAGCGCCGCCCGCACCACGCCCGACATGCCGGTCAGCCGCGCGGCGGTGCCCGGGTCCCGCTTCTCGCCGTTCGGCACGGCAAACAGGACGGCATGGCGCTGGTCCACCGCATGGGCGTGGTACTGCACCAACTGCGCCTGCAGCGCATCCTCTGGCCGGGACGGCTTAGAACGCCCGGTGTTGAAGGCGGGGCGGTAGCTCATACCAGGTTTCCCGCCAGGTTTACGATTTGAAAACCTGGCGCGCGCGCGCACCGCGGCAGCCCGCATTGCGCCGGCGCGGAAGTGTGGCAGTGTCTGGGGCACTTGGATCGCATGCGCCCCAACCGGCAAACGCTGGTGCCCGGCGCAAGCGATCCGTGAAAGCCGTAGGGGACGAACCATGGAAAGCGTGCGCAAGCACTACTTGAGCAACCACCGCGTCGGCGATGACGTGCTGATCGCCGCCGAAGCATTCCAGTATGCCGCCCGCACCCCGGGAGCCCGGGTGGAGATGGTCGAAGGAGCGGCGGTGGTGGTACAGGGCGACGCGGCGCCCGAAGCCGTTGAGGAGTTCGCGCGCCACGCCCGCCAGATGTCGGCCGAGCTGGACCGCCGGGCCGCCTGATCCCCGAACGCAGAAACGCCCCAGCACGCGCGAGCGTGCTGGGGCGTTTCGTTATTCGGCGGCGCGAACCACCGTGCTGGTCGGCGCAACAGGCGCCGATGATGTCATGTCGTGCACGGCCTTCTTGAGGCCGCGACCGATCATCGCCCAGCCGTCGATGGCAGGGCGGATGCCGGGGGTGTTCATCTCGACGTATTTTACGACAGCCAGGGTGCCGACGCCGACCACGACTGCGGCAGCCACGTAGGGATGCCGAACGGCCGCGTCTGCCGTCTTGTTGACGGCCTCGGGCACGGTGGGAGTGCTGATTTCGATCATGAAGACTTCCTCGCAGTGATAAGCCGGCGGCAGAACACCGCAGGCCATCCATATATGGTGCGATGTCGTAATAATTCAACGCCGGACGGTTGTGGGCTCCAAACACAGAAAACCCCCGCCGAGCTGGGCTCGGCGGGGGTTGTCTCTGTTAGGCAGCCATTGCGGCTGCCGGTGGGGCGGACACGGAGACTTTCCGTGCGCGGACGGGCTCAGCCGTCCATTCGTGGATCTTCGCCTTCGCACTTTTCGCGAAGTCGTCAAGCGTGGGAGCGGCCATGTTGAAGGCCTGCATGGTGGCGAGGCCGACAACGACTGTTCCGGCCACGGTTGCGGTCACCGGATTTTCGGTGGCTGCCTTTGCGACGGCGTTGACAGCGTCGCTGGCAGCCGCGTGGAGGTCGGAGAAGGAGGTCGGGATGATGAAGGAATACATCGTCGTTTGCTCTTTTGCTTGGGTTGAACCGGACCGCCGTTGCGATCCAGTAATACTAATATGGTAAATCGTTACGTTATATCAATGGTTTAGGCGGGGTTTGCGAAGAGAATGCAGGAAAATCAGCGCAAATCCGGCCTAAACGCGCAAAACCCCGCCCGCTTGCGCGGACGGGGCCTGGGCTTCGGCTAGGTCACAGCCCGAAGGGCCGTCGAGCCGGAACTGCCCGGCGCTTCATCCGGCGCTGGCTTGCTCCACTCGTGGAGAGCGGCGCGCAGGTTGCCAAGAGGTGGAAGCCTCCACGGCTTGGGCGCGACAGTCTCCAGGTACTTCATGGCGGCGAGGCCAGCCACCACCCCGACGATGGCCACCGCCACGTAGGGACGGCGGATCGCCAGTTCGGCGGCTTCGTTCACGGTCTGGGGCACAAGCCCTGGGCCGTCGGCTGCGTCAGTCATGGAGTGCTCCGGTCTGTGATGTTGTGCCCGTTGACATGCTGTCGGGCGCAGCTCCGCTTGGTCCCCGATCGGGGAGCCTCGTCAGCCCTGGGTATGCTCCAGGGAAACCAGCGCCTGAGCTGGCTTTCGTATGGTCCCGTTGCTGGCCGGGGCAATGCCACACCAGTCCTGGGCAACGGCGCGCGGGGTCCAGGCCACGCGGAAGGCTTGGGCACGGCCCGCAGTCACGCACGACCGACAGCCAAGAGCGCTCGCGGGCATTACATGCCGAGGCTTGGTGTGTGTGCGTGCTGCGACGGTGGCAAGGCTTCCCGGGCATCACATGCCATGGCTACCTGTGTGGTTTGGGAACGTCCCGGACGGGACCGTCGAGCATCGGTGTAAGCGTCCCGCGCCTCGCTCTTCAATTGTCGTCGCCATGCGATCGGTGCATCTGGGCTTCGAGGGGGGCGGGCACCGGCGTCCGGGAAGTCACGAATATGGTGCGTTTTAGCAATGATGCAAGCGGGCCATGCAAATTTGCACGGCCGGTCGCGTTGCCTTCCCCCATTCGGGGGTAGGCGGGTGCCGGCTAGGTCCCTCCCACTCCTGTAGGAGGGGGAAGGGCCGGCAGGGGTGTGCCGTATGCGACCACGGCCGTCCCCGGAACATCTGTTCGGGTGATGGGGCATTGCCCCCGGCCGCGCAGGCCCCGCTCGACAGCATGGGGCCTGGGCACCGCGCCGCTGCCCCCTGGGCCACCGCCATCTATTTGGGCTCCCGATTGAGGGGCCGGAGGCAGCCAGGGTTGGCAACGTGGGTCTCGTCAGCGCCGGCATGGGCCGGCGAACCCTCACCCTCTCCGAAAGGGAGAGGGTGAGGGTTTCGGTAAGCGCTATCCGGCGGCGCCGGCGGCGATCAGCGCCTTCCCGTAGGGAGGGCTGATCAGCTCGTCCAGCCAGCGGGGGTTGCCCGTGCTGCCCGGCGCTTCGTCGTCGGAACTATGGCCGCCAAGAATGACGACCAGGTCGGGCACGTCCAGGAACGTGATCCTGACGTGCTGCGTGGTGTCACTCAGGGCAGCCATCGGCAGCGCCTTCTTCTGCAAGCCGCCGAGTTCCCTCGCCACTTTGGCGATGGCGGCGACATAGGAAGCGTCGAACCAGGAGGCCGGAGCCGCCCCGGTCGGGACGGACCTAGCCCACAGGCCCATGAGGTTCGGAAAGGGTGTGTCCTCCAGGATCGGCCGCTTGGTGTCGCCGTCGTCCAGCCGCACCTGCTCGTCGCCGCCGCCGTCCATCACGACGGTCGAGCTGTCAGCGATCACCACGCGGGCGACGCTGGGCTCTCCCGAAGTATGCTGCAGGTCACACCACTGCGAAACGAAGCCGCCGAAGCGGACGCCTCGCTGTGGGTGGGCCATGAGCTGCTTTACCGGCACGTGCCACTGCTTGGCCAGGCCGGCGAAGCTTGCGCTCCGGTCGTGCACGGCGAGCATGCATGTGCCGTCGGTGCAGACCACGACACACCCCGCAACGGTGTGCGGGGTGATGTAGATGGCCTGCCGGCCTTCGGGCATGTCTGCATTATGCACCGTCTTGGGCGCGTAGATGAAGCCGCCGAGGGCCTGGAGGATGTCGATGCGCACGATGGCGCGCGACGTGTAGTTGGACATGGTTGTCCCTTTCGCTCCCAGTCAGGGGAGCTTGTCTGCCCCGCCGGTGATCGGCGGGGAAGGGATGGCCCAGCGCATGCGCTGGGCCTTGGCTGTTAGCTGGGCTCGGGGAACGGGTCATCGAGCGGATCGAGCAGTTCGAGCGCTCGGACCCGATGCACGCCGGCCTCTACGAACATCACCCACGTGTAGCCGTTGATGCGGGCGTATGTCAGGCAGGCGCGCAGGTCGTATGGAACCCTCTCGCCCGGATCTGGCGTGGCGCCAAAGATGGCGCCGTTCAAGCAGAGCTTGCCCTTGATGTAGGGCAGCCCGCCGCGGACGATGTTGAGCCAGCCCTTGGTGGCCAGGTGCAGATGCTCACTGGAGAGGGTGAGCATCGTCTGGTTCCGCTCGAACAGCAGCGGCGGTTTCTTGCGGGGCATGTGTGTGCCTTTCGCGCCCAGGCAGGGGCGCTTGTCTGCCCTGCCACAAGGCAGGGAAGGCTGACCCGGCCGGAGCCGGGTCGTTGGGGTCAGGGCTTGTCGCGAGACGCTTCGGCGTCTGTCTCCAAGATCCGCTTGGCCAGAGCTTCCGAGTGCTTCGTCGCTTCAGCGACGATGTCGCGCACGTCGGCTTTAAGCCGCGCCGTCGCCAGCTCCATCAAGGTATCGACGAAGCTCGGCGTAAATCCTTTGAGGAATTTGTCACCTTCGGGCGTAAACCCGGAGAAGAATCTGTCAGCCATGTGTGTGCCTTTCGCTCCCAGTCAGGGGAGCTTGTCTGCCCCGCCAACAAGCGGGAAAGGCACGTCAGGCTCTCGCCTGACGTTGTTCGGTGACGGCATCCATGTAGCGGATCGTCTCGCCCGACCTGGCTTGCAGGGCTTGGGCTTCGGTGTCGAACGGGATGCGGCGCTCGGTGGCGCCGAGCGCATTCAGCACCAGCTCGCACCTGCCGTCGGTGAGCGGCTCGATGTTGACCCACATGTTGGCCATGGAGGCCGTTGAGGTGTTGGGCATGGTTGCGCCTTTCGCGCCCGGTCTGGGGCGCTTGTCAGCCCCGCCATGGACTGGCGGGGAAGGCGAACAGCCCGCCCGGATCAACCGGGCGGGCTGTGCGTGATCAAAGTTCCTGTGCGAATGCGGCCCATTCTGCGTCGTCGGCCACGCGTTCGGCTTGCGACATGGCGTCGCGGAAGCGGCGGTGCTCGACGTTGATCGTCACCACGAGGGAGATGACCAGGACAGAGAAGGTAATTGCAATGAACATTGGGATTGGTGCCTTTCGCGCCATGACTGGGCGCTTCTCAGCCCTGCCGAGGACCGGCAGGGAAGGCACCCGGCTTGCGCCGGGCTGGCAGGACCCGGCCGCAAGCACATGCTTGCGGCCGGGTCCTTCATGGATCAGCGATCAACCATCTTGATGAGGTGATCGAGGAAGCGCTGGCTTTCACCCGCCACGGCTGCATCCACTCGCGCTCTTGACGAGTAGGTGAAGGTCCGCATGGGAGAAAAGGGGAAGCCGATGCTCTGTAGCACCAACTCGAAGTTGTCTGGCCCGAGTTCTTTGATCGTCGGGACGACGTTACGCTCGGAGGTCTTATCCTCTGCGGCGCCGTCGATGCGATCAAAGAAGGCTGGATTGAGAGCCATGGTGAGTGCCTTTCGCTCCCGAACAGGGGAGCTTGTCTGTCCTGCCGAGAACCGGCCGGAAAGGCCCCCCGCCGGAGCGGGGGATGGACTAGAAGCGGGTGATCTCCACGTTGTGCAGCTGGAATACTTCGCCGCACAGCACTTGGAAGGCCTCGTCGTCGGTCAGCGCCTGCACGGGGCAGCCGCTCATGTCCTCGGTCGGCGTCATGCCGACCTCGATCATGCTGTTGATGTCGCCGTCGAACTGCCGGGTGAAATCCATTGCCGCAAAGCGGCTCATGAAATGGCCGTTGAAGCGGATGGTCTCACACGCGAAGACGGTTATCGGGCACGGATGCCCTACGGGATTGCTTTCGCTTTCCATTGGATTACTCCAGGTTGTGTTTGGGGATCCGGCTAGCGCGCCGGACAGTTTAAATATGGGAACGATTGCGTAATAAACAACAGTCGGAGCCTCGTGTCCACATGCCAAAGCCGAGCACTGCCAGCGATTTCACGTCCCTCGCACCCCCCAACCCCATCCTCGAAGCCGCCCTCGCCCAGGTCTGCGACATCGCAGACAGCCGCAACTCCATCGACTGGATGCGCAACCAGGTCGGCCACCTCGGCATCACCCACGTGGAGGACATCGCCGAGCTGCGCATGATCGCGCTCTGCTGGATGACGGCTGCCGCAGCCGAAGTCGCCCGCGCCGTGCGCCGCAGCGCCAGCGCCCCCGCCCCCGATAGGTCGGGAAGCGTGGACGTCGTCATCGGCAACCAAAGCGACCTGGAGCGCTGCGCCACCCTGTTCCCGGGCCGCGAATGCGTGCGTGTCGGCGACCAGGTCAGCGCACGGTGGAACAGCGCCCTGCTCCTCGCGCCCACGAGCATGCCTCACGTATCCTGGTGGCTCGAACGGGCGACAGCTTGCGGCTTCGCCGGCGCGAGCGGACGCCAGGTGGTGCGTGCCTACGAGCCGACGCCGCCTCCGCTGGACGTCGTGCCCGACGGGATCGTGGTGGTGTTCGACCCCGAGGACCTCGACACCGCCTGCCGCAGCCACGGCGATGCCTGGGTAACCTTATGGGGAGGCGAGCTGCCGGACACGCCGCTATCCACGATCCACGTTTACGGCAAGCTGGGCGACAGCGCGCAGCATGCCTGGATGGCGGCGCTGGTGGAGCGCGCCACGCCAGACGTCACCGTCACCCGCTACGAACGCATCGGCTCCGGCAAGCTGGAGCCATCGCCAGCATGGCATGCCGGTGAGGTGACGGTGCTGTGGAGGATGCAGGACCTGCGCGATCACAAGGCAGGCCGGCTGAAGGTGCGGGGGCGGCCCATGATGTGGGGACCTGGCCTGACAGGGCAGCAGTTCCGTGCGGCCTGGCTCTATGGCGACCCCGACGATGCGGTCCAGGAGAGATGGCTGCAGGACATCCTGATGACCCGCATGGTGCCAGGTGGCGTGGTGCAAAGGCTGCCGCGGACGAGCCAGCACGAAGCCGCCGAGCGTTCCCAGACGGAAAGCGGCTGACGCGGCATGGCGGAGCCACGCGATGTCGATTGGGCGGCGATCCGGCTGGAGTGGGAAACCAGCAGCAAGAGCGACCAGGCCATCGCCGACCAGTATGGGTTCCGCTCGGCGACCACCATCCTGCGCGCCCGCAAGCAGGGGGCATGGCACCGCACGAAGGCGGTCGAGCAGGCCTCGCGCGTGGCCAGGGCGGTCAAGGATACGCCGCTCGATCCCCGGGCCACGGCGGATGTGTGTGTGCGCCCCGATGCACACACACACGCCGAACTCCAGCAAATCCGGGCGTCCGCCGCCCAAAACGGGCTTGGTGTGTGTGAGGTTTCCGGGGACGGTGCAGATCGCGCAGCCGCAGGCCAGCCAGCCGGTGGGACGAGTGTCGCACACATTCACACCAAGGCAGGGACGGCGGTGGCGGACACGCGGGAGCAGTCTGCGGCGCGCTACATGCGGGACCTCGACCTGATCCGGGTCGAGGCGATCAAGCGCCAGCTCGCGATGGCGGACCGGCTGCGCACGACCGGGGAGAAGATCCTGTACGCGGTGGACGTGCTGTTCTGCCACCCGCATGAGAGGGTGTCGGTGGACCATCTCTGGGCGCACCAGGCGTTGAGATCGGTCAACCCGGACAAGGACACGATCACCGGCGTCACCAAGTCGGCGGCGGGCATGCTGCAGATCGCGGGCGAAATGGAACGCAAGGCTCTTGGCATGGAGGGCGGCGCGCGCAGATCGGAGGACGCGGGGGACAAGCCCGCCGTCGGCGTCCGCCCCGAGGACGTGCTGCCTCTGCTGTCGCAGCTTTCGTTGGAGGAGTGGAGCATCGCCGCGCACAAGGTGACGTTGATGCGCCCAACGCTGGAAGGGCGTGCCGAGCCGCTCGGCTCGCGCTAAGCGTGGGCTACGTGCCTTCCGGAGCCGGATCGTTCGGGCCGTCCGGCACGCTTACCCCCACGCAACTCCGCTGGGGACACAGAGGACGACATCATGCAGACAACCACCTCCAACCTGCTGGCGAAGGTCACGTCGTGCCCGGTGCTGGAGGACAGCAGCATCCTGCTGACCAACGGCATCGGCAACCTGATCAAGCGGGCGGACGGCAACCAGGAGAAGCTCGCGTATCTTTCCGCCGACCTGATCGGCAACCCGAACGCCTGGGCCGCCGGCATGCTGGCCAACACGCCGCAGGCGCAGCACTTGCAGAAGGCCGAGGACCTGGCCGAGACCACACAGGCGGCCGCAGCGCCGGCGCCCGAGGCAGCGCAGCCGACGCCGCGCCGCACCAACAGCCGCAAGGCAGCGGCCGCGCCGGAGCCGGTCCCGGCCGCGATCAACGCCGCGACAACCAAGGGCCGGGCACGCCGGTCCGCAGCAGCCTGATGGCGGAGGGGCCGCCGCACCTGCGGCGGCCCCGAAACCTCCGGACACACAGGGAGGAATTGCAGATGAACACACGGGGAGAACGGGCGCTGCGGATGCAGATCAGGCGCTGGGCTGCATCTTCCGGGCCGGATACCAGGGATGTGCGCGCCCACGTCGGAGCCTTGGCGCTTTACGCGGCGGAAACCGAGATGCAGCCGGATGCGCCGCCTTACAGCCTATCAGCGACCCAGCTGCGCCACATGGGCACCGCGCAGCTCGTGCTCCAGGCGGCCGACAAGGTTGACCCGCTGCGCCAGCCGCCGCGCGGGCGATGGCGGACACCCGAGGAACGCGAGGCCAGGCGCGACGCCTTCGCACGCATGCTGGTCGGGGCGTGACGGAAGACAGCAAGGCACCTCCCGCCTGCTGGCTGCGCCCGGTCGAGGAAATCACCATCATCGAGGCCGTCTCGCAGACAGCACAACGAGCCCTGGATGAACCCGGCTACCTCGGCCAGCTCGGCCTTTGCGTGGAGCCCGGCGGGAACCGCGACGAACAGGTCATGCGCGCGGTCGCCGCCTGGATCGTCCGCGGCCGCTACGACTACCTGGTGGTGGACATCTTCGGGCACGGCCCGCAGTTCCTCCTGCTCGGCCCCAAATGAGCGAGGTCACCTGCATCCGGGTCGTGGTCGAGAGCACGGCCGACGGCGAACGGGTGAGCCGCAGCACCTTCATGCTGCGCGAAACCTGGGAGCGCGACCCTGAGGACGCACGCCAGCACCTGTGCCGCATCATCGACGAGCTGATCGTCCAGGTGGACCGCGACGCCAGCTGCCTCCGAGGGCTGCACCTGGCCCACGCCTCGGCGGACGATCCGGCATGACCGCCTGCGCGTCCCTGCTGTGCGACAATTGCTCCCGGCCTGGCCGCTGCTGCACCGGCTTCCATTTGCCGGTGACCGAGCATGCGCGAACCCCGCTTGAAGCCCTGGTCGTGATGGCGACGGTGAGCGTCGGCACTACGCAAGACGGCCGCTCCGTCCTGCTTGGGCCGGATTGGCGCGGCGGGCACGACGGCAGCCTGGCCAGCGCTGAGGTCGGCCTGCCGTTCATGCCGCTGTCCCTGGAGCCCGGCGGCAACTGGCGCTGGTGGTGCCCGAACCTGGTGGACGGACGATGCTCGATCTACGAGGCGCGGCCGACGCTTTGCCGGCAGTTCGTGGCCGGCAGCAACCGTCTGTGTGTCATGCACCCTTCGCCGCCCACTTAGGTGCTTCCCAGCCGCCGCCGGATCGTGCGATGTTTTAGCTGTTAACATTTGATAATTAGACGTCGGGGGTATCGGGCCTTTGCGGCGTTGCGGAGGCCGGTGTGATTGAGGGACAGAGAATAGAGGCTCTTGAGGCGGAACTCCTCAATGCGCTCCCGCCAGAAAACCGCGCGGCAGTCCAGGCGCAGTTCAAACGCATAGAAGAGCGCTTGACCGGCGCCACGAACGACATCGCGGCGTCCCGGTTCCAGCTGAAGCCGGAGCACGGGGACACGATGCCGGTGCTGTGCAGCGTGGCGGACATACGCCTGGCGCTGCGCGATGCCTTCGCGGCCGGCGGCGATGCATACGCCGTCGAGATGCACGGCGATCCCTTACTGGAGACAGGAGCCTAGACCGACGCCGCCGATGCCTTTGGATGGCGTCGGAAACCAGTCTGTCCTGCTGCTGCCGCGGCAGCAGCCCGGCGCTCTCTTCATGCTCCCGCCCGCACTGCCGATCATCCGCTTCTCAAGGGTGCTGGGATCCGGCGTCTCGGTCTGGCTCCGCCGCGACAGCGCGATGGTGCTGCTGACCAGCGCCGGAAACTACAAGATCGACTTCCAGCCGTTCCAACTGCTGCGGCCGTACGACGCCGGCCTGCTGCAGCAGGCCACGAGGGTCATTTTCAGCCTGCAGGACTACCCCACCGCGCAGGCCCAGGACGCCGTTCCCGGCGTCATACAGGCGTTGCTCAAGTCGGACCGCGAAGGCCAGCTCTGCCTGCGGTAGGATGGGAGGACGACCCAGCCGCTAGGTTGGGGCGCTCGGGCAGCAGCCAGTAAAGCCGCACCTGCTCCAGCTCCATCTCGCTCATGCCGAACTCGTAACCGCTAGGCAGGTCGAGCTTCCAGCCATGCGGTTGATTGGTCGGGTCGCGCCGGGCCACGACGAAGCCGTGATAGTCGTCCCAGACCAGCACCGGGAGGAAGTGGTCCACCAACGACGCCGGCTTCCCACCTGGTGGGAAGGGGGGCTGCGCCGCGGCGTCGGGCGCCATCAGCCTGGCGTCCCAGGGCCGAAGTTGCGGACCAGCATCTCGTTCACCCCGATCGGCGGCGTGATCGGCGTCAACAATTCTTCGAACGCCTGCTGATCGGCCACACACGGCAAGGCGATCCACGCCACGAAGGCATGCACCGCCGTTCCATCCTCCGTCGTGCCTGTCCACAAACGCACCTGACGCCCCTCCACCACAACGAAATGCTCGGTGGGCTTGATCTTGATCTCCATCGTGCCTGCCTCCGTTGTGTCATTACGAGCATCACCGGGGCTGGCCGCGGGAACAAGCCCGCAGCCTCGGTTGCGGCATGCAGATCCGCCATCCCATCGAACCGACGCCGGCCCTGGACTTCGCTGCCTGGATCGCTCGCGACCCGATCGCGGCCAGCATCGCCATCGACCGCGAGCTGGTGGCCCGGTTCGGTCTGCGGGCCTTCACGAAGCTCGCCTGGTCCACGGTGGAGGGCAACACACCCTACAGCTCCAACTGGCACTTGGACGCTATCGCCGACCACCTGGAGGCCGTCAGCCGCGGGGAGATCAAGCGCTGCATCATCGCGGTCCCCCCACGCAGCTCCAAGTCCGTGAGCACAGCCGTCATGTGGCCCGCGTTCGACTGGGTGGACAACCCGCAGAGACGCAGCCTGTTCGCCTCCTACGCCCACAACCTGAGCAAGCGCGACAGCGCCAGGTGTCGGCGGGTGATCCAATCTCCATGGTATCAGGCTCGGTTCGGCGACCGCTTCAGACTGACCGGCGACCAGAACGCGAAGTGGCGTTTCGAGAACGACAAGACGGGCTACAGGCTGGCCACTTCAGTGAATGGTCAGCTGACAGGGGAGGGGGGCGATTTCTGCGTCATCGACGACCCGCTGAACAGCCGGGACGCGAACTCCGTCCTTAAAAGGGAGAATATGCTCAGCTGGTGGTCCGAATCGATGTCCACCAGGCTCAACGACCCCGCCAACGGCGCCTTCGTGGTGATCCAGCAGCGCCTGCACGAGGATGACCTGATCGGCGACATCCTGCGCAAGCAGGGCGTGGTCGAGGACGGCGGCGAATACACCTACCTTTGCCTCCCGGCTTTGCACGAGCCCGATCATCCCAATCGCTGGTTCCGCGATCCCAGGAAGGAGGTAGGCGAGCTGCTGTGGCCCGCCCACGTGCCCTTGAAGGTCGTGAACACCCTGCGCCTGGCGCTGGGGGAGTTCGGCTTCGCCGGGCAGATGCAGCAGCGTCCAGCCCCGCGCGAAGGAGGCCTGTTCAAGCGCAGCTGGTTCCCGCTGGTCGCCATCATGCCGCCGGACCTGGAGTGGGCGCGCGGGTGGGACATGGCCGCGACCGAGAAGCAGCTGACCAAGAGCGACCCGGACTGGACCGCGACCGTGCTGATCGGCTGGTCGCGCTCGATGCGGCGCTGGTATATCGCTGAGGTCCGCCGCTGGCGCGAAAGCCCGGCGATGGTCGAGCGCCTGGTCAAGCAGATCGCCCAAGAAGACCGCGACCTCGGCCGCGACGTGAAGATTGCCCTGCCGCAGGACCCCGGCGCCGCCGGCAAGGCGATGGCGCAGAGTTACCTACAAATGCTCTCCGGCTTCGACGTGCATCTGGAGGCCCAGAGCGGCGACAAGGGCCACCGCGCCACCCCGCTCGCCAGCCAGGCTAGCGGCGGCAACATCTCGCTGCTGAAGGCGGATTGGAACGAGGACTTTCTGCTGGAGCTGTGCGGCTTCCCCACGGCCTCGCACGACGACCAGGTGGACGCGGCCGCCAGCGCCTTCACGCGGCTGACCGGCGGCACCACCGGCCTGCTTGAGTACTACGCCCGGCAGATGGACGAGGCGACGGCCAGGCGCGCCGCGGAACTGCTGGCGCTGGCCCAGCACGGTGGCACGCTGCCGGGGCTTGTGGTGCATGAGGAGGACACGACAGACTTCGCCCGCGCGCTGCTGACGGCCGGCACGCGCAAGCCCGTACTCTCCTGACCCTGGAGCCTGGATGATTGACACTCCTTCGATACACCAAACCGCGGAAGAGGCTCGGCGCTTCGAGGCGATCATCTATGAAGCTGAGCCGCCCGATCCCGAGTGGCACAAGGCCGGGAGGGAGGCGCACGAGAAGGGAGCCGCCTTCCACGAAGGGCCGCGGCCCATCGAGAGCGTGGCGGCACTGTCCTGGCGCCTTGGCTGGAACCAACGGGCGCTGGAGCGCCGCGATGGCTGAGGGGAGCGATGTCACGCGCAGCCCGGCGCCTTCCGAGGCCTTCGTCCCCGTGCGGGAGCTTTCCGCCGGCGACCGCATCAAGGTGCGCCTGTCCAAGCCCTGCGACACGTCCTGGACGGTGCAAGGCATCGAGACCAAGGCGCCGCACGAACTGCGATTGGACCTAGTCCGCGGCACGCGGCGGCAGCGGGTCCATCCCACGGAGGTCGTTTCCCTGGTGATCGATGGCAGCGCGATGCTGGAGCGGCTGTCTTGACGCCACATCAAGACGGGCGTGCGATCTCTCGTCGCGGTCGTTCTAGGCAGCGCCCTCTACGATGTCGGCCTGGCCTCAGGCTACGTGCTGACCTGGCCGCCGTTCACCTCAGGTAAATAGTCAGCGTTTCTCAACTGGCTTCATACCATTTCTAACGTGATCACAATGAACTCCGGGGCCACAAGGAACCAACTCACACGTCCGTGAGATTGGATACCCCCCCCATGCAGCGTCCGGCCGTTCTCGCCAGCGATTTCCGCCGCATACGCACGCAACCGGATGCTTCTCCCGCCTTACACGACCACCAGCGCCGCCACCGGACGCCCAACGCCGCCACGCTGCCGAGCCCGGTCATCACCGCCTCGATGCGTGAGGTCGAGCGGATCGTCACCCGGCTCGCCCATGCCCACGACACCATGCCGAATAACCCGATCCTGGGCGAGCTGACCGGCGGGCGTGGACGCTCGGCCGTGCTGCGCGCACTGCGCCGCCTGGAAACTGCCCAGCTCATCCTTGTGGAGCGCCTCGGCAACCGCCGCCGGGTCCACGTCATCGCCACAGGCCGGGTGACCGACTGGGGCGAGGCGCGGCCGGGCCACTCGCCCTACATCCACCGCCCGCCTGGCGACACCTCCCCGAAGGTGCGGGTCCGCAAGCCGCGCCGGCCGGAAAGCCGCCCGATGGCCGCGGCGCTGCCGCCCAAGCCGATCCTGCACGCCCTGACGCTGTCCCTGGTGTCCGAGGAACCCCGCCGCCGGCATCGCGAGCCCGAGCCCTGCAATTTCCCGCTCTGGGGCGACGGCGAGCGGCCTGGCCGCGTCACACGCCCCGGCATGTATTGCCCCGTGTTGACCGACGGCACGGGCAGTCTGTGCGCCGAGCATGCGGCGCTTTGTTTCGTGCCACGCAAGAATCGTGCGGGAGCGGCACCCCGCCTCGCGGAAGCTGCTTGACCCCACCCAACCTAAAGTTCTCATCATAGCGTACGCTAATCATCGGTGGGGAACGGGCATGGAATATCCTGGGTTGATGCGGGCCAACGAAGCCAAAGGGAGTGCGAACCCGGAGGCGGCGCTGGAACGGCAGAAACAAATGCTACGGGTTTCGCCCTCCTACGCGGAGGACGTCGCCGATACGGCGCAGCAACTCCCCAAGGGCGCTCCCCGCCAGCCGACGCCGTCGTTGCGCGACCTACGCCGCGCCAACGACACCTTGCTGGACCTGCTCGGACGCGAGGTCGCGCGCATCGAGGCGATGGCAACGCGCGCCGGAGGCGAGGACGACATGAAAGGCCAAACGATGAGGCCGCATGCGGTCCCGGCAACTTTGGCCGACGAGTTGTGGGAGCAGAATCGCACTCTCTACGAGACAATCGAAAGACTGACCCGCGTGGCCAACCAGCTCGACCGAATCCAATGATGCCGTTCTCGCATCAGACCTTCGTCTTCCCTCCGCCGGACCCGGAGCCAACCCAAGGCCTCCGGCGCTTCCACCTGCGCCAGCCACTCTTCGCCGGGGAAATCACGGAAGTCGTTGCTGCTGGCTGCTACGTCGAGGGTTCGGACGGCGAGGCCGTGCTGCGCTTGTTCACCCCTGAGATGTTCCTGAGCGGCGAGGCCGAGGCCGTCCGGGTGAATGACTTCTGGGTGGTGTTCTTCGACGGACAGCAAAACATCGGCCCCGCCGAGACCTTCATCCGGCAGTTCGTCACCCACAAGGCCCCGCCGGGGATGAAGTGACCATGATGGTTGATGCTGCGATCAAGGCTGCGGGGCCGCTGCTGGCGGCTGGCTTCGGCACAGTTCTGGCGCTGCTGCTGGCCGACGCCGACCAGCTCCTGTTCGGCGTCGCCATGACGCTGCTGGCATGCCCGCCGCTTTCATACGCCGTGAAAGCCTGGGACGCCCGCCGCCGTGGCTGAAGTCAGCCTGTTCCAGAACATGCTGGGCAGCCCAATCCTGGACTACCCCTATCGGGCTATCACGCCCTTGCGCGACAGCATCCCGCGCAAGGGACCGGAGCAGCACGAGTGTCCCATCCCGCCTAAGCGCGGGGCCTACGGTGTCCCCGCCGGGAACGCGGTGGGCACGATCCGCACTTCCCGACGGCTGGGCGACCGTTTTGCCGCCTATGACAGCTTGCCCGCCTCCGTCCGTGAGGCGCTACAGCAGGCGGTGGTGGACCAGTGCCCAATGACGATTCGCAGCCTATACCAGCCGATCGCCGACCTGGTGCCCGATAAGGGGGAGGCGGCACGCCTCTACCTGACCTGCTTCGACCAGGCCGAGCAGCAGGAGATCGTCAATCATTCCTGGGATTACCGCTGGAAGCACGGCATGGCGACAGGGCACGTCCTGGCGCGCGCCTCGGTCCTGCGCAGTCACGGGCTGCCGAAGAAGGCCCGGCGCCGTTCCAGCCACCGGTAAGCCGCCACGACCAGCGCCCTGACGGTCCTGCTGGCGCTGATCGCCGCCCCGGGCGCCTGGATCGTCACCAGCCTCGACCCGCCGACCATCTGCCAGGAACTCGGCCCGACGTGCGTCATCCGCACGAAGCACGAGGTGCTCGCCGTGCATACCGGAGCCGCGGTGGTGACGTTCACGCCCCTGCACGGTTCCGAGGCGAGCATCGCCTGGAACAGCGTGCTGCTGCGGACGACCGAGACACCCCCTCCTGACGGTGGGCACGGGAACCAGCGAACGCCGCCTCTCGCGCCGGGAACCAAACGCCCATAGCCGCCGAAGGCACCGCCCTTCGGAGTTACGGCCATGGCTCAAATGGACTATTTTCCCGGACTGGCACCCGCGCCAGTCGGTTCCGCGACGCGAGCCGTCGTCGTTACGCCGGACGATAACTTCCCGCTGCCCTTCGTCGCGCGTCGCCTTTACGTCGGCTTCTCCGGCAACGTCACCGTCCTCATGCGGGACAGCCAGGTCCCGGTGACCTATCAGAACGTGCCGGTCGGCAGGCTGGAACTGTGCGTCCGTCAGGTCCTCGCCACCGGAACCACGGCCACCGCCATCATCGCTGAAGCGTAATCCCCATGGCCGGCCCCCTCGACACGAAGCCACCGGCATCCGGCGGCGACCCTAGTGCCATGCGCGGGGCTGTACGCACGTCGCTTGCGAGCTGGGTGATCCAGAAGGCGGCGAACGCCATCGGCGGCGTGCGCGGCACCACAGCAAGCCCACAAGCTTCGCAACCGATCCCCAGCAACACGCCCGTCCTGCAGGGCCAGATAATGCCGCCGACGCCATCGCAGCAGCAGGCCATGGCGCCGGTCCGCCGCGAGCCCTGGTTCGGGCCGGGGCAGCCGCAGGCAGCGCAGGCGCCACGCGCCGACGTCGCCGGCCGGGCGTTCGACTATGCCCCTGGCGCCAACATGTCGTCCAAACCCCGGCAGTATTCCGGGGTCAGCTTCGAGCAGCTTCGCGGCCTGGCCAACGCCTTGGACATCGCCCGTCTCTGCATCGAGACGCGCAAGGATCAGATGAGCCGCCTGACCTGGTCCTGCTTGCCGAAGCAGACGGCCGGGCAGGCCAAGCGGGCCAGCATGGCCGACGACCGCTGCCGCGCCTTCGAGGACTTCATGCGGCGTCCGGACCGCCTGAACTCCTGGGACCAGTGGCTGCGCATGCTGGTCGAAGAGCAGCTCGTCATCGATGCCGCCTCGATCTTCGTCCGCCGGACGCTAGGTGGAGACGTGTATTCCCTGGAGATCATCGACGGCAGCCTGGTGAAGCCGCTGATCGACCACACCGGCCGCGCCCCGATGCCGCCTGACGCCGCCTACCAGCAGGTGCTCAAGGGCATGCCGGCGGTGGATTACACCCGCGAGGAGCTGATCTACGCACCGCGCAACCCCCGGGTGGACCACCTCTACGGCCTCAGCCCGGTCGAGCAGATGGTCATGACGATCAACATCGCGGTCCGCAGGGAGGTCGTGAAGCTCAACTACTTCACTTCCAACAACATCCCCGAGGCGATCGTCAGCGTCCCCAAGGAGTGGGGACCGGAGAAAATTGCTCAATTCCAAATCATGTGGGACGCGTTGCTGCGTTCGCAGGAGAACCAGGCGGGCCTCAAGTTTGTCCCGGGCGAAATGAATTTCCAGGCGACGCGTTCGGACGGAATGCTGATGGGCGCATTCGACGAGTGGATCGCCCGCGTCGTCTGCTTCGCCTTCTCTCTCCCGCCCACCGCCTTCGTGCAGCAGCAGAACCGCGCGACCGCAGAAACCGCCAGCGACACGGCCCTGGAAGAGGGCCTTGCACCGTTGATGGTGTGGTTCAAATCGATCATGGACCGGATCATCCAGGACGTGTTCGGCTACAGTGACCTCGAATTCACCTGGGACGACACCAAGCAGCTCGACGTGGGCGAATCGCACGCCCAGGACATAGCCGACATCGAGAACATGGTTCTGTCGCCGGACGAAGTGCGGGCAAAGCGCGGCCTCGATCCCATCGGGCTCGGCTTCTACATCCGGGGCGGTCCCAACGGCATAATATTCCTCGACGACCTTCTGGCCGCCAAGAAGGCCGGGCTTACCGCCATCCAGGCGCCGCCGGCGGCGCCCCAGCTCGACGAGTTCGGCAACCCGGTGCCGGCGCCCGCGCCAGGCTTGCCCGCTCCGCCGCCGCAGCTCGCGCTGCCCGCCCCGGCAGCCAGCGCCGGGACGCCCGCACCGCAGGCTTCGCTGTCCAGCACTTCCAATCCCACGAACGACGCCCTGAGCGGCATTCCGGCGAGCCTGCTGGCCGCGGTGGGCCTGGGTCCGGACGGCGATGCCGGCCGCAACACCGACGTCACCCGCGGCAACGAGATCCAGAGCGACCCCGAGATGGCGCACGTGCCGCACCCGCAAGTGCTGAGCACGCTGCGCGCCGCCGAAGCCATGCACAAGCGCGCGCCCTCGGCCCGCGCCCTACTCAGGAAGATCAAATGAGCCACGAACGCGCCGTTACTCGCGAGCAGATCGCAGCAGCCCAGGACGCCCGCAGCGCCGCCACCATGCCTGCCCCCTTCGCGGCCGCGCCGCTCTACCTGCAGGACCAGCAGGTGCCCGAGGCAGAACTGACCGCGGACGAGGCGGCCTTCGTCGATGCCCACAAGGGCTGCATGTCACCGGCGCCGATCCTGATGTCTGCTGGCAACCCCACCGGCCGCAAGCTGGAGGAGCTGCTGGTCCAGATCCGCGCCGAGCTTTGGGAGAAGAACGCCCGGCTTGAGGGCCGCGACGACGAGATGACGGCGAGGGTGGTCTTGGCCAACCGGCGCATCATGTCGCACCTGTATGAGGCGGAGGGCGCCCAGCGCCTGCTTCTGGCCATGCTGAACGCCGTCGGCCCTGACCAGGGTCCGTTGGGCCGTCCCCGCGTCGGGCCTGGCGCGCGGCGATGACCACGGCCGCGGCTGTCGCCATGCAGGCGCACGGCTTCGACGATAGCCAGCACCCACGCGGCCAGCACGGGCGCTTTGCGACCGCCGGAGGCCATGCCGAGCGGCATGCGCAGAACGTCTCCGTGCTGGCACGCCAGGGCGTCCTGCCCCGCCTGCAGCGCTACCGGGACGGCACGGTGATCGAGCACGCCGGGCCGACCTCGAAGGTCATCAGCTATCCGACGCCGCGCGCCGCCGACGCCACCCAGGCGCCGACCAACCAAGTCATCCCGCTCGACGAGCGCCGCACCCGCGCGACCATGCCGAGCTACTATCGCCGCATCGCCTCGAACACGCCGGGCATGCCGACAAGCTACACCGGCTCCGACAAGAAGGAAGCGCCGGTGGGCAGCTTCCTGGTACACCAGCTGACGGACCAGCGTCCCAAGGCCGTTTCGCCGCGCGACCACGCAGCACTGCGCGCCCGCCTGGGCCGCCTGGTCACCACGCTGGCCGAGCCGACGATCGCCATGGGCAAGGTGCCGAAGCGCCGGGGCAAGCTGCGTGGCGAGACGTTGATCCCAGAGGGCACACCCGAGCTGACAGCCCGGCGCGCCTACACCCACGCCGCGATGACCGCCCTGCACAACTACGGCGTCGCGAAGTACGACTTCGCCATGGACCCGGCGCTGAAAGAGGAGATGACGCCCCTGAAGGGCTTCATGCTCTATGCCAAGCGCCGCGTCATGGACACGATGTTCGCCGCCGAGAAGGGCCGCTACGCCCCTTACCGGCAGGAGTTCGGCGAACCCTTCGCCGACAAGCGGCGGGACAAGGTCAGCGGCCAGGTCCGCATCCGGATGTCGCCGCGCACCGAGATGATCAAGGCCGAGCCCGTGGGCAGCTTGGCCAAGGCGTACGCGTCCGACAAGCACCCGCGCGAGCACGACGGCAAGTTCTCCCGCAAGACCGGCGAGGCCGTCGGCCGACTGATCGGCGGCTTCGGCGGAACCGCGGTGGGCGGCCTGATCGGCCACCGGCACGGGGCCGCCATCGGCGCCGGGGTGGGCGGGGCGCTGGCTCGCCTGCATGGCCGGATCACCGGCATCATGAGCAGCGGGCCTGCACATCACCATGCCTTCACCGCCGAGCTGGGCGAGATGAAGGGTATCCTGACCGGCGCGCACATCGGCGGACGCTACGGCGGCGCGATCGGCGGGCTGGCCCTGGGCGCCGCCGGCTGGGCCACGGGCGCCGCAGTTGGCCGCCACCTGGACGACAGCGGCCGGAAGAACCGCGCCATCGTCGCCGGCAAGCCAGGTGCTTGACCCAAATCGTCCAACGACCGTTGGACATCTGCTCCTAGCCAAGCGGAAGGCCGGCACCCCGCTGTCCGAGGCCGAGCACGCGCAGCGCGTCGCCGCCGCCAAGGCGCGCTGGATGGGCACGGCCGTCCGGCGTGTGCTCGATGCGCGCAGGCTCGGCGAGAAGCTGGTTTATCGCGGTGCGCCGAAGGCCGACTTCAAGCCGCAGAACCGCGATTACAACGCCACTTACGTCAGCCGGGAGAAAGGCCATGCCCGTGAGTATGCGGAAACCAGCACGCTAGTGCTGCAGCCGAACAGCAAGAAGAACTTCAAGATCTACCAGACGAAGTACGGCCCGGGTTGGATCACCGCCTTCGGCCTGGCACCTCAGGCCAAGCTGCTCGATGTTCACCACCTCAATGGCGAGCCTTATCCATCGGAGCACGCGCGCCAATACAAGCGCCGGCACGAACTGGTGCTCTATAGCCAGATCTACAAAGGAGGCTTGCGCAGGGCACGGGCGAAGATTCGCGAGCACGAGGCCGAGGACGACAGCACGCCCGGCGAGCCCGACGTCTATCTGGAAGCGGCGCACGTCCGGCCGTATCCGGAGATGAAGCGTTTCCAGGAACGCCGCGGCTACGCCGGCACGGCGAACGGCCGCTCCCTCGCCGTGACAGATACCAGCGTGCTGCGGCCCCTGTATGCCCGCCACCGCGACAGCGGCGCGATCCGCCTCGCCAAGCGCCTAGCCGGCGCCCCGCTGTCCGAGGCCGAGCACGCTGAGCGGGTCGCGGCGGCCAGAGCCCGCTGGGACGCTGCGGCGGGCATCGTGGGCAGCGTTGCGGGAGGCGCCGCCGCGATCGCCACCGCCCACAAGGTCGGCGAGCTGCTCGGCGAAGTGCGCGAGGCCAGCACCGCGTCGGCCCGCGAAGCGCTGGCGGGACTGCGTGAAACACGCACTCGGAACACGGCACGCGCTGCCAGGCACGCCGCCGCAGAGGCCGAGGTGGTCGCTGGGCTGCGGCCCACCAACGGCGGCAGGTTCAACAGCTACGCCGAACGCACGATGGGCAGCCAGCTCCGCCGGGCGGAGAACGATGTGCGCCCGCATGCTGAAGCGGCTGCGCCGTTCCTCCAAGATCCGCACACGACCTACAACTTCGACGACCTCGCCAGCGCCCAGGCGCGTGCGCAGGGGCTGCGCGACCGTCTGAACGACCTGAAGGCCCACGGCCGCGGTGCGCAACGGGTGGACGTGGAGGCGGCCAAGCCGCACGACGTCGCCGGCTACACCGCCATACGCAAAGGCCCACCCGAAGCCCTGTGGGAACCGTTCGCCAACCACAAGCTGAAGCACCTTCTACAGCAGCTGGAGCTGCCGCAACCGGAGCCTCCCAGGCCGGGCTCGGTGGACCAGACGGCGTCGCTGTTCTCGCTTGAACGCTACGTGCAGAAGGTCACTGACTGGACGGCAGCCCACACGGGCGGCCCGGTCGCCGGCGGCGTGCTGGAGGATCACGTCGATCCCAAGACGCTACGCGAAGTCCTGCAGCATGTCCGCAGCCTCGACGACATCGAGGCGCTGGTGAAGGACATGAAGAAGGTCCAGCGGGACGCGTGGCTGAAGTCCTACCTGCTGCCGAACTTCAAGACGATCCGCCCTGAGAAGAGGATCGTTGTCCCCGAGGTGAAAGCCCGCGAAGGCACGGCCCACCGCAAGACGATCGAGGGCTACCCAGACAGGGCCACCCGCAAGCGGCTTGCCGACGAGCTGAAGCCCGACGTGGAGGCGCGTGCGGCAGCCTGGCGCGGCCCTGAAGCCACGCGGGCCTCGGAGAGCGTGCTGGCAGCTAAGGCGGCGGCGCGGCAGGCTGCGGCATCGAGCCTGCGGCGCCTGGCCTGGCTGACGCCGCGCACCCGGCTCGGGCTCGCCGGCGGTGCGGCCGCGCTGGCTGGGCTGGGCGGCTTCCTCGCGGTCACCCGCACCCAGCAGTGGATGAACAAGGGGTTCGATGCGGGCGAGCACCCGCGTGACGCCCGCGGCCAGTTTGCGGCTGCCGGCGCCGAGCGCACAGCCTTCGCACGGGGTGGCGATCCGCCGCGGGTGACCGTGCTGATCGGGATGCCGGGCTCGGGCAAGTCCACCTGGCGCGCGATCGGCATGGCGCGCGATGCCGTGCGGCCGACGACGATCATCTCCACCGACGACCAGGTGGAGGACATCGGGCGGCTGAAGGGCCTGAGCTTCAGCGAAGCGTTCAAGCTGCTCGACCATAAGCAGGTGAACAAAGGTCACGTCATCGCGCTGCGCGCCGCGGTGAAGGCCGGCAACGACATCATCATCGACAAGGTCAATGCCTCCCGCGCCGGCCGCGCGCGCATGCTGCGCCATGTGCCCAAGCACTACGAGCGGCATGCCGTGGTGTTCCACGTGCCGGAATCCGAGTTGCAGGTACGCCGGGCCAACCGCCCAGGAAAGCACATCCCTGTCCGGGCGCTGGCCGAGATGCGCCATGCCTGGTCGCCGCCGGGTGCGAACGAGTTCGACCACGTGCATAGAGTTCGGCCAAACGTGGATTCTGGTTCCCTCCGGAAGGCCGCCCCTCCACCAGAGTCCCCGCGCCCACTGGCGGCGGCCGACAAGGCGGAGGCGACGATGGCTCGGCGCCTGGCGGCGATGTTCGGTGCCTGGACGGACACGGCGCAGGCGACGCTGCTCGGAACCGACAGCGCGACCATGCTGCCCAACATGGCGGCCGACCTCGACGTGGCGATGGAGCCGCTCGACGACGCCGTGCGCGCCGGCGCGGCGCAGCCCGTGCTTTCTGGCGAGGCCGGCAAGAGCATCGCCTTCACGTTCAGCGGGCGCAGCCCGGCGGTGACCGCGTTCGTGGACGCCTATCGGCAGGACCGCATCGCCGAGCTGGTGGACGAGCAGCGCGCGGCGATCAAGCAGCAGCTCCTCGATGCCGCCATGGAGGGCAAAAGCCCCGATGAAATGGCAAGGCGCGTGCGCGACGTGGTCGGCCTGACCAGCTTCCAGATGAGCCACGTCAACAACTACCGGGCCGAGCTGGAAGAGTTGAAGGGCGGCGCGCTGGTCCGCCAACTGCGCGACCGCCGCTATGACGGGCCGATCACGCGGGCGATCGACACCGGCACTCCGATCCCGCCAGACAAGATCGACCAGTACGTGGATGCCTACCACCGCAAATACCTGGCCTACCGCGCCATGACGATTGCCCGCACGGAGGGGGTCGGCGGCGCCAACAACGGTCAGGCTGCCGTGGCGTCGATGCTGGCCGACCAGCACCCCGGCATGGAGCTGCGCAAGACCTGGGTGGCCAAGATCGACGGCCACACCCGCGACGACCACCGTGAGCTGAATGGCAAATCGGTGATCGGCCTGGACACGCCATTCAAGTGCGATAGCGGTGACCTGATACGCTGGCCACACGATCCGCGGGCACCGGCACGTCAGATAATTCAGTGCCGCTGCACCTGGTTTACCCAGCTCGTGCCCATCGCCGAATCGCCCGATTCGGCAACAGCAGAACAGAGTGAGAACTAAAATGGGTATCGCAACCGACCTCCCGACCTTTGGGGTGCTCTGGAAGGGCATGAACACCACACCGCTGCCGGACAACGCGCCGCTGGTGAACACGCCCAACCGGTCCACGGCGGACCTGCTGCGCCAGGCGCGCGGCAAGATCATGGAAGGGCAGGACCGCAAGAAGGTGCTGGGCCAGCTCCGCTTCAGCACCGCCCGCAAGCCCGCAGCGCTCGCCCAGCCGAAGATACCGCAGAACACATCCTCGTCGCCGGCCACCTCCTCGGGCTTCGGCGGCGGCGGCTATAGCGGCAACGTCGCCTCGCAGATCGGCCATGCCGGTAACGCCGGCTACAGCACCCCATCAGCGCCGCGGCCGAACCCGAACCCGGCGCCCTCCGCCGCACCTGCCGCGGCTCCCGCCGCCGCGCCGCCGCCCAATCCGCTGCCGAAGCCGCCTGGAACGTGACCAAGCCCTAGCGCCGGGCACCAAGCCGCGTCGGTGATCCACCCAGATAGGGGGCCACGATGACCGACGCCGCGACCGATGCACTGATGGAGAAGGCCTGCAGCACGCCGGAGGGCCAGCTTAAGGCGAGCTTCGTGCTCAGCGACCTCGCCAAGGTCGCATCGGTCTATGCCGAGCCTGCTACACGCGAGCAGGCCGAGGCGCTGCTGACGAGCTGGGGCGAGAGCGCCGACCCGCTGCGCAAGGGCATGGCGTTGGCCTGGCTGGCCCGTGCGCGCGGGGCGCTTGCGGCCGCCGGCAAGGGCGCGGCCCAGGTGGCCGAGCAAGCTGGTCACGCTAAGCAGGCTGCGAGCCAGGTGTACGCCCGCGCCGAGGGCAAGGCGGGCAACCTGGGCGCTGCCGCCGGCGAGAAGCTGGCGCGCTCGAAGTTCAACGCCAAGCGCATGGGCGCCGCACGTGAAGCCGGCGGCGTCGAAGCGCAGGGCCGCATGGCGCAACGCCTGCAGCCGAACACTCCGGCGCCCGCAGGCGGCCAGCGCTTCCAGGGTGGGCGGTTCCTCAACGAGGGCACGCCTGCGCCGGGTGGGCGCATGCAGGTCGAGGCCGGCCCGCATCAGCGCTTGGGAGCAGGCAAGCCATTCGAGCCGGGCTTCCTGGATGAAGGCAAGCCGCGCAACTTCGGTTCGGAGCAGGCAGGTCGCGCCGGCAACTCTTCCGGGATCGCGAACCCGGCCGACCGGACCGCCGCGGTGCATGCCGATGCGCTGTCCGCCGCTTTCCGCTCGGGAGCCGAGCACGCCGCCAACGCCCATGCCGGCGCCGCGGCACGGCACGGCCGCGTCGCCGCCCGCCACGCCTTCAAAGCCGGCATGCAGCTGAGCGCGGTGGCTGCCGGCTCTGCGGCCGCAGGGCTTGCTGCGCGCGGTGCCGGCCAGCTCAGCCAGAAGCAGCACGAAGAGCGCGTGAACGCCGCCAAGGCCCCGCGCCATCGCCAGGCCGCCGCGCCGCGTTCAGTGCAGCCGCAGCCGCAACAGCAGACGCTGGGCAAGGGGTTCGGCGCAACAGTCGGCGCCTTCGCCCGCAAGACGGTGGATAGCGCAGCCGCCTTCATCGCACACCCGGACGCACACAAGATCGCCGGCACATTCGCCGCCAAGAAGATCGGCGGCGCTGCCGTGGGTTTGGGCGCCACCGCTGCCTTGTCGCGTGCGGCGCAGGGCGCCGGCGTCAAGATCACGCCCGATGCGCCGGCTGCGCCAGCTCCGCCCACTCATGTGCAGCGGCTGAAAGCCATGCTGACCCCCAAGGCGACACCAGGGACAGGAGCTTGAACGTGCCGCGCAATCTCCACAGCACGATCTCGGAAGGGGAGCGCGGCAACCGCAGCGCCGCCCAGAAGGCACGCTGGGCCGCCTTGAGCCCAACGGAGCGCGCAACCCGCCTGGCTTGCGTCCATTCCCCTGAATCCAAGAAGCGCGGCCAGGATGTCCGGGCGGCGTTCTACATTGCCGGCAACAAGCGCACCCCCACGCCGCAGGTGGTCAAGGACAAGCAGCGCGCTGCCCTGCTGGGCATCCCGCACTCGGCCGAGCGCAAGCAAGCCATCCGCACGGGGGTCCTGGCCGCACTGGCCGAAGGACGGCCGGCCAAGCGCGTGACGAACCAGACCGGTTGAGCCAGCACTAACTTTGCCACTCCTGAGCGGTGGCAAGGTGGATGGTAGCTCTGCCAGGCTAGATGGATGGACATCACTCATCTGCCAGCGACGGCAGGCATCTACAGCATCACAAACATCGAGAACGGGAAGGTGTACGTCGGTTCAGCCGTCAACCTCCAGAAGCGGCTGCGGGAACATCGACGACGCCTACGCAAGGGCGATCACGGAAATCCTAGGCTTCTCGCCTCTTGGACCCGACGGGGTGAGGCAGTGTTCTCAGTTGCGGTTCTTGAGAGATGCGAAGGTGTCGAGGCTGTGCTGCTGGCGCTGGAGGACGCCTGGATCTCGCGGTTAGGGAGTGCCGACCCCAAGCGGGGCTACAATGTTTGCCTTGTGGCTGGGACGCGTCGCGGCGTGAAATGCACACCGGAAACGTGCGCCAGGATCGGCGCCGCAAAGGTCGGGAACAAGAACCGCTTGGGCGCTGTCGTGCCGCAAGAAATGCGCGACAGAATAGCGGCGAAGCTGCGCGGTCGAACCGCCACCCCGGAAGCCCGGGTGAAGATGTCCGCGTTCCAGAAGACCCGCGTCCGCTCGCCGGAAACCTCCGCCAAGATTTCAGCTGCTTTGATGGGCGGAGTGCGATCCGAGGAGATGCGTCGCAAGATCTCAGACACTCTTAAAGGCAGGTCCCTTTCAATAGAACATCGCGCTCGCGTGTCAGAAGGGCTGAAAGCGCTGCACGCATCCGGTTACAAACTGCCCCTCATCTCACCAGAGGGTAGGGCAAGGCAGGTGGCGGCAGCTCGCGCCTATCGTCCGACTAATGAGACTCGCGCACGAATGTCTGCAAGCTTGACAGGTAAGGTGCATTCCGAAGAGCACCGACGAAAAATTGCAGCGACCCTTACCGGCAGAAAGAGA
>CAXSHI010000012.1:0-38018 GCA_964236755.1 uncultured Acetobacteraceae bacterium | reverse complement strand
ATGCTGTGCCGGCACAAGAAGGGCAACAAGGCCGCCTACACCTGCCCGTTCCACGGCTGGACGTTCAGCAACTCCGGCAAGCTGCTGAAGGTGAAGGATGCCGACGGCGCCGGGTATCCCGAGCAGTTCAACAAGGACGGCTCGCACGACCTGACCCCCGTGCCGCGGTTCGAGGCCTATCGCGGCTTCCTGTTCGGCAGCCTGAACCCGGATGTGGTGCCGCTGCGCGAGCATCTGGGGGAGGCGGCGAAGATCATCGACATGATCGTGGACCAATCGCCGGAGGGGCTGGAGGTGGTGCGCGGCACGTCGAGCTACGTGTACGACGGCAACTGGAAGCTGCAGACGGAGAACGGCGCCGACGGCTACCACGTGAGCGCCGTGCACTGGAACTACGCCGCCACCACCAATCGGCGCAAGACCGCCGCGGTCGCGGACGCGGTGCGCGCCATGGACGCGACGAGCTGGGCCAAGCAGGGCGGCGGGTTCTACTCGTTCGAGCACGGCCACCTGCTGCTGTGGACCAAGTGGTCCAACCCGGAGGACCGGCCGCTGTTCGAGAAGCGGGAGCGGCTGATCGCCGAGTTCGGCGAGGCGCGGGCCGACTGGATGATCGGCAACTCGCGCAACCTGTGCCTGTATCCGAACGTGTACCTGATGGACCAGTTCAGCTCGCAGATCCGCACCTACCGCCCGCTCGCGGTCGATAAGACGGAGGTGACGATCTACTGCATCGCGCCCCGGGGCGAGAGCGACGCCGCCCGCACCCAGCGCATCCGGCAGTACGAGGACTTCTTCAACGCGAGCGGCATGGCGACGCCCGACGACCTGGAGGAGTTCCGCGCCTGCCAGATCGGCTACATGGGATCGGCGGCGAAGTGGAACGACTTGTGCCGGGGCGCCGCGCACTGGTTACCGGGCGCGGACGAGGCCGCCCGGGCGATTGGGCTGCAACCGCTGATGAGCGGCGCCAAGACCGAGGACGAGGGCCTGTTCGCCGTGCAGCACCGCTACTGGATGGAGACGATGCAGCGGTCGCTCGCCAAGGACCGGGTGTCGTTGGCCTGAGCGGCGGGGAGCGGGCCATGGCGATGACGGTCGAGGACGTGCGGCAGTTCCTGTATCGCGAGGCGCGGTACCTGGACGACAAGGAGTGGGACGAGTGGCTGGCCCTCTACGCGCCGGACGCGCAGTTCTGGATGCCCGCCTGGGACGACGACGACAAGCTCGTCAGCAACCCGGCGCGCGAGGTGTCGCTGATCTACTACGGGCACAAGGGCGGGCTGGAAGACCGGGTGTTCCGCATCCGCACCGAACGGTCCAGCGCCACCAGCCTGCCGGAGCCGCGCACGTCGCACAACATCAGCAACGTGGAAATCACGGAACAGGATGACGCCATGTGCAAGCTGCGCTTCAACTGGCTGACGCTGAATTTCCGCTACAAGACCACCGACACCTACTTCGGCACCTCGTACTACACGCTCCACACCTCCGGCGCGTCGCCGCTGATCACCAACAAGCGGGTCGTGCTGAAAAACGACTACATCCATCACGTCATCGACGTGTACCACATCTAGGGCGGAGAGCAGCATGGGCCACCTGGTCGCGCTCAACTTCGAGGACGGCGTCACCCGCTTCATCGACTGCATGGGCAACGAGACCGTCGCGGACGCCTCATACCGGGTTGGCATCAACATCCCGCTCGACTGCCGGGACGGCGCGTGCGGCACCTGCAAGGCGTTTGTCGAGTCCGGCGCGTACGACGGCGGCGACTACATCGAGGATGCGCTGACCGACGAGGAGGCGGCCCAGGGCTACGGCCTCGCCTGCCAGATGCGGCCCCGGTCGGATCTCGTGCTGCGCGTCGCGGCGTCGTCCGACGCCTGCAAGACCCGGCCGGCCGTCCATGCCGCGGAGATCGCCCGCTTGACCCGGCTGTCGGACACCACGACGGCGTTCTCGGTGCGCGTCGCGGCCGGACCGCTCGCCTTTCTGCCGGGTCAGTACGTCAACATCGAGGTGCCCGGCAGCGGGCAGCGGCGCTCCTACTCGTTCAGCTCGCCGCCGGGTGCGGCGGAGGCCGAGTTCCTGGTGCGTCACATCCCCGGCGGGCTGATGACCAGCTTCCTTGAGCAAGCGCAGCCCGGCGCCCCGCTGAGCTTCACCGGCCCGGTTGGCAGCTTCTACCTGCGCGACGTGCGGCGCCCCGTGCTGATGCTGGCGGGCGGCACCGGGCTTGCGCCGTTCCTGTCGATGCTGGAGCGCCTGGCGGACACTGGCGCGGCGCACCCGGTGCACCTGGTTTACGGCGTGACGCACGACGCCGACCTGGTGCAGGTGGACCGGCTTGAGGCCGTTGCTGCCCGGTTGCCTGGCTTCACCTTCGCAACCTGCGTGGCCGACGCTGCCAGCGCCCATCCGCGCAAGGGCTACGTGACCCAGCACCTGGACCCCGCCTGCCTGAATGCAGGCGAAGTGGACGTTTACCTGTGCGGGCCGCCCGCCATGGTCGAGGCGGTGCGCGGCCACTTCGCCGGGCAGGGCATCACCCCCGTAAGCTTCCACTTCGAGAAGTTCTCGCCGAGCGGTTTGGTGACGGGTGCCGCGTGACCGACGCGGCCACCTGGCCCGGCCGGTTCGGAGGCAAGGCCGCCGTCGTCACCGGGGCCGCCCAGGGCATCGGGCGCGACGTGGCGCTGCGCCTGGCGCGGGAGGGCGCCCGCGTGGTTCTGGCCGACAGGTCGGACCTGGTGCACGAGGCGGCGCGGGAAGCGGGCGACGCCCTCGCCGTGGTTGCGGACATGGAGGTTTACGCGGACTGCGCCGCCCTGATGGCCGCCGCCTGCGACCGGTTCGGCGCCGTGGACATCCTGGTGAACAACGTCGGCGGCACGATCTGGGCCAAGCCGTTCGGCGAGTACGAGGAGGCGCAGATCGAGGCGGAAATCCGGCGCTCGCTGTTCCCGACGCTCTGGTGCTGCCATGCCGTGCTGCCGGCCATGCTGGCGCAAGGCGGCGGCGCCATCGTCAACGTGTCCTCCGTTGCGACGCGCGGGGCGAATCGCGTGCCCTATGCGGCGGCGAAGGGAGGGGTGAACGCGATGACCGCCGGGCTGGCCTGGGAGTATGCCGGCCAGGGCATCCGGGTGAACGCCGTCGCCCCCGGCGGCACCGACGCGCCGCCCCGCCGCATCCCGCGCAACGCGGCGCCGCCGACCGAGCAGGAACTCGCCTGGTACGAGCAGGTGGTGGAGCAGACCACGGCCTCAAGCTTCCTGAAACGCTATGGCACGATGGGCGAGCAGACCGCCGCCATCCTGTTCCTCGCCTCCGACGAGGCGTCCTACATCACCGGCGTCACCCTGCCCGTGGCCGGGGGCGACCTGGGTTGACCACAATCATAAAGGGAGAAGCACCATGACCGTATCCGTCCTCGACACCAGCCCGACCAAGGACCTGCTGGCCAAGCTCAGCGGCCTCAGCGAACCCGGCGGCAACCCGCGGGTGAAGCAAGTCGTGCAGCGCGTCGTCTCCGACCTGTTCCAGACCATCGAGGAGTTCGACGTGACGCCGGCCGAGTTCTGGGCGGCGATGAGCTACCTGACCGAGGTGGGCCAGCGCAACGAGTACGGCCTGCTGGCGGCGGGCCTCGGGATCGAGCACTTCCTCGACCTGCGCTTCGACGCGAAGGAGCGGGAGGCCGGGCTGGAAGGCGGCACGCCGCGCACCATCGAGGGGCCGCTCTACCTGGCCGACGCGCCGCTGTCCCGCGGCGAGGCGCGGCTCGACGACGGCAGCGAGACGGGCGAGGTGCTGCTCATGGAGGGCCAGGTGCGCGATGCCGAGGGCCAGCCGGTCGCGGGCGCCATCGTCGACGTGTGGCACGCCAACACGCTCGGCGGGTACTCGTTCTTCGACCCGACCCAGAAGCCCTGGAACCTGCGCCGCCGCATCGAGACGGATGCGGAGGGACGCTACCGCTTCCGCTCGATCCTGCCGTCCGGCTACGGCTGCCCTCCGGACGGGCCGACGCAGAAGCTGCTGGATCAGCTCGGGCGGCATGGGCGGCGTCCGGCGCATGTGCATTTCTTCGTCTCGGCGCCGGGCTACCGGCAGCTCACGACGCAGATCAACATCGCAGGCGACGAGTACTTGTACGACGACTTCGCCTTCGCCACGCGGGACGAGCTGATCCCCGCCCTCCGCCGCCACGACGCGGCGGACCCGAAGGCGGCCGAGTTGGGCGGGGTTTACTCGGAAATTACCTTTGACTTCACCCTGAGCCGTGAGGTGGCAAGCCTGCCGGACACCGTGGTCGTGCGCGAGCACGCGAAGGCCGCGTAAGAACCGATGCAGGAGCTTGCCCGGGACCTGGCGATCGAGGCAATCACCAGCACGATCGTCGATGTGCCCACCGTGCGGCGGCACAAGCTGTCCAACACCTCGGTCACGGCGCAGAGCTATGTCATCGCCCAGGTCCGCCTGGCGAACGGCGTGGAGGGCGTGGGAGAGGCCGCGACCCTCGGCGGCCCCCGGTGGAGCGAGGAAAGCGTCGAGGGCATCAAGGCCGCCATCGACGCCTACCTCGCCCCGGCGCTGATCGGCCGCCGCGCCGACCTGATCGAGGCGGCGGGCGCGCAGATGGACCTGGCGGCCAAGCGCAACAACGCCGCCAAGGCCGCGGTCGAGACGGCGCTGTGGGACGCGCTCGGCCGCACGCTGGGCCTGCCGGCGACGGCGCTGCTGGGCGGCGCCGTGCGGGACCGGGTGCCGGTGCTGTGGACACTTGCCTCCGGCGACCCGGCGCAGGAGGCCGAGGAGGCCGGGCGCAAGCTGGACGCCCGGCTGCACCGCACCTTCAAGGTCAAGGTCGGCGCGCTGGAGCCGGCTGCCGACATGGCGCGCATGCGGCACCTGGCGAGGGCGCTGGAGGGCCGGGCCACGCTGATCGTCGACGCGAACCAAGCCTGGGACGAGGCGGTGTCCGCCCGCTGCCTGCCGCAGCTGCACGAGATGGGCGTGCTGCTGGTCGAGCAGCCGGTGCCGGCCTGGAACCTGCCCGCCATGGCCCGGCTGCGCGCCCGTCCGGGCACCCCGCCGCTGCTTGCCGACGAGTGCGTGTTCACCGTGCACGACATGCTGGCGGTGGGCAGCGCCGGCGCCGCGGACGCCGTGTCGCTCAAGCTCGTGAAGCATGGCGGCCTGCTGGCACTCAAGCGGGTGGCCGCGGTGGCGGAGGCGGCGGGGATCGCGCTGTACGGCGGCTGCCTGCTTGAAAGCTCCATCGGCGCCGCGGCGCATCTCCAGGCGTTCGCGACGTTGCGGGACCTCGCCTGGGGCTGCGAGCATTTCGGACCTCAGATTTTGGTAGAGGATCTCGTGGCCGAGCCGTTGCGCTTCGAGGATTTCCATGTCCATTTGCCGACCGGACCCGGCATCGGGGTCGCGCTGGACCCGGACAAGCTCCGCGCCTACGCGCGCAAATAGGAACTGAGTGATGCTGTACTGCGTGCACATGGACGTCCGGGTGCCGCCCGGCACGGACCCGGCCCTGTTCGACCGGCTCAAGGCGGAGGAAAAGGCGCAGTCCCAGGATCTGCAGCGCAGCGGCAAGTGGCGGCACCTGTGGCGCGTCGCCGGGCGCTACGCCAACATCAGCGTGTTCGACGTGGCGAGCCATGACGAGCTGCATGCCATCCTGTCGGGACTGCCGCTGTTTCCGTTCATGGAGGTCAGCGTGACCCCGCTGAGCCAGCATCCCTCCGCCATCCACCAGGAGTGACCGCCGCCGGCTTGATGCCGCTGCTGTTCGTCGGCATCTGGGCGACCGGCTTCATCGTCGCGCGGCTCGTGGCGCCGCATGCGGACCCGCTGACCTTCGTGGCAGGCCGTTTCGTGCTCAGCGCCCTGGCGTTCACCGGCATCGCGGCGGTCGCCCGCGCCCGCTGGCCCAAGGGCCTGCGCGGCTGGCGGGACGCGCTGGTGGCCGGGGTGCTGATGCAGGGCTGCTACGTCGGCGGCGTGTTCTGGGCGGTGCGGCATGGCTTGCCTGCCGGGATCACGGCGCTCGTCACCGGCCTGCAGCCGCTGCTGACCGCGCTGCTGGCGTTCCCGCTGCTGGGCGAACGGGTCGGCTGGCGGCGTTGGGCCGGCATCGCGCTCGGCTTCGCGGGCGCGCTGCTCGTGCTGGAGCCGCAGCTGCGCGCCGGGTCCGGCGCCGCCCTTCCCGGCGGCACGCTGATCGTGCCGCTGCTGGCGTGCGGCGCGGGGACGGCGGGCATGACGCTCGGCACCATCTGGCAGAAGCGCACGGCGTCCACGGCGGATCTCCGCACCAACGCGGCGGTACAGTTCATCGGCGCGGCCCTGGCCACCATCCCGTTCGCGGCGCTGACCGAGTCCGGCCGCTTCGACGGCAGTTGGCAGGCGTGGGCCGGGCTGGCCTGGGCAGTGTGCGGGCTGTCGCTGGGCGCCATCTCGCTGCTGCTGATCCTGATCCGGCGCGGCGCGGTGGCCGGGGTCGCATCACTGTTCTACCTGGTGCCGCCGGTCGTGGCCGTGCTGGCCTTCGCATTGTTCGGCGAGCGGCTTTCGACGCTGCAGGTCGCCGGCATGGCCGTCGCCGCCTCGGGGGTCGCGGTGGCCAGCCGGGCCTGATGCGGCGCGTCCGATCAATTCCCCTGACCGAATGGCTGCGTCCCGGCCGCCGCGTCTACAAGTCCCAGGATCGCATCGCGATAGTCTGGACACCGACCCGCCGTCAAAGGAGCCAGCCCGCATGCCCGTCGATGCCCTTTTCCAGCCGTTGCAGCTTGGCGCCGTCATCCTGCAGCACCGGGTCGTCATGGCGCCGCTCACCCGCATGCGCTCGCGCCAGCCCGGCGACGTGCCGCAGCCGCTGAACGCCACCTACTACGGCCAGCGCGCGAGCCGCGGCGGCCTGATCATCACCGAGGCGACCGACATCTCGGCCGAGGCGCGCGGCTATCCCGGGGCGCCCGGCCTCTACTCGGACGAGCAGGTTCAGGGCTGGCGCGGGGTGACGGACGCCGTGCACGCCAAAGGCGGCATCATCTTCGTGCAGATCTGGCACACCGGCCGCATCTCCCACACCTCCATGCAGCCCGGCGGCCAGGTCCCGGTCGCGCCCTCCGCCGTGCCGGCGCCGGGCAACCACGTGAATGCCGCCGGCCGCCCGGTGCCGTTCGAGACGCCGCGTGCGCTCGCGCTGGGCGAGATCCCCGGCATCGTCGAGCAGTTCCGCGGCGCCGCCCGCCGGTCGCAGGAGGCCGGCTTCGACGGCGTGGAAATCCACTCGGCGAATGGCTATCTGCTGGACCAGTTCCTGCAAGACGGCACCAACAAGCGCACCGACGGCTACGGCGGCCCCATAGAGAACCGTGCCCGGCTGCTGCTGGAGGTGGTCGATGCGGTGGCAGGCATCGTCGGCGCGGACCGGGCGGGCGTGCGCCTGTCGCCCTGGGGCGCGTTCAACGGCATGGCGGACACCGACCCCGGCGCGCTGTTCGACCATGTAACGGCGGAGTTGGGCCGGCGCGGCCTGGCCTATCTGCACGTCGTGGAGCCGCGGGCGGACCAGACCAGCGACACCAACGCGCTCAACCAGGACGCGCCCGACGCGGCGGCCCGGTTCAAGCGCCGCTTCGGCGGCCCGTTGATCGCGGCCGGCGGCTTCACCGGAGAGAGCGCGGCGGCGGCCGTCACGGGCGGCGACGTGGACGCCGTCGCGTTCGGCCGCCTGTTCATCGCCAACCCGGACCTGCCGGAGCGTTTCCGCCGGGGCGCGGCCCTGAACCGCTACGACCGCTCGACGTTCTACGGCGGCGACGCCCGCGGCTACATCGACTATCCCGCGCTGGCGGCGTGAGCGTGGGCGACCCCGGGGCCGCCCTGTTCCACCGCAATGACAACGGAGCCTGACCGGACCGCGTTGGCCTGGCCAGGTGGAATCGTGTCTATCAAGCAACAGTTGATCTCCCACCGACCTATGCCCGCGAAAATCATTGCCGAAAAACAATCACCCTCCTTGCGCACAGTTTCGTGATGTGTTGCTCTCACGTGATCGTGATCATGGAGGTTTGTGGTGGAATCTGCCTTCGACAGCTTCGTGTTTGACAAGGTGGTTCTGGCCATCGGGAAAACCCTGCGGGTCAATACCTCCGGCCTTTCGCGGTCAACCCGGCTTGCGGACGACCTCTCGCTCGGCGGGTTCGGCCGCCTGAAGCTTGCGCTCTGCTTAGAAGATGCCTTTGACATCGAGTTGCAGAACGACACCGTCGAGCGGTTTCATACCCTGGGCGACATCGTGAGCTACTTCAGCTTCCGATATTTCCGGGACGTGGAGGCGCCGCTCAGCGCGACCGCCTAGGGCCTTTAAACGCCCGCCTGCGCCGGACAAGCCGTTCCGTCCGGTCCCCGGCCGCACTGGACTGGACTGAACCCGTTGGGTGAGACAGCAAATCACGGACAGCTTGGTTGCGTTTCAGCCCTGCGCTGCTGCGCAGCAGCCCGGGGCTGGAACAATTCGAACTCCATTGGCGACAGGTAGGCAAGAGCCGAGTGAAGTCTTTGGCGGTTGTAGGCCGTTTCGATGAACTCCCCGATGGCCGTCCTCGCATGGGCGAGATCACGATAGGCGCTGGCATCGGCCTCCTCGTGCTTCAGCGTCTTCATGAAGCTCTCGGCCATGGCGTTGTTGTAGGGACAGCCGGCCCGGCTCATGCTGGGCTGGATGCCGGCGGCCTCAAGGCGGGCGATGTAGTCACCGCAGGCGTATTGCACGCCGCGGTCGGCATGGTGAACCAGGCCGCCGGCGATCACCTCCCGGCTGCCCAACGCCATCTCGAGCGCGTCCAAGGCCAGGCTCGCTTTCAGGTGATCGGCCATCGCCCAGCCGACGACCTCAGACTGACGCTCCGCGTCTGGCTTGCGGCTGAAGGCGTCCAGCATGACGGCCAGGTAGATGAAGGCCTCGGCCAGTCGCACATAGGTCAAGTCTGCCACCCACAGCTGGTTCGTGGCCATGGGCTGGAGGTGGCGCGCCAGGTTCGGCCACACCCGCCAGCCGTGACGCGCGTCGGTCGTCGGCGGCCTGAACAGCGGCTTCTTCAGGCACAGCAGGTTGTCCTCGCGCATGATCCGGACCACGCGCTTGTGGTTGACGCACCAGCCCTCGCGCCGCAGCAGCGCACCGATCCGACGGTAGCCGTAGTGGCGGTTCGCCAGCGCCAGGCGCTGGACGACGTCGCGCAACGCCGTCTCCTCGCGCAGCGGATCGCTGCAGGCCCAACCCCGGTAATAGGCTGCCCGGCTGACGCCGGCCAGCATGCACATCCTCTCCACCGAAAGCCCTGCTCCCGGTGCTTCGCCTTGCGAGCGCGTCATTGCCTGGACGTGGGCGAAGACGCTGTCACGCCAGATCCGTCGCTCGGCTGGCGTGAACCCTCTATGTGCTGCAAGGCGCCCCTGAAAAAATCCAGGTCCAGCTGTTGCTGGCCAACCTTGCGCTCCAGCTCGGCAATCTGAGCCCGCGCTTGGACCAGGCCATCCGCCCTGGCCCGCGACGCGCGCAAACCCTCCGCCGCAAGGACCTCCGGCGTGCGCGGGCGCCCGCGATTGCTCGTCAGCGCTTCCGCGCCGTTCGCGCGGAGCCGGTCACGCCAGTGATAGATGATCGTGCGCTGGAGGTTCAGCTCAATGGCCAGGGCACTTGCGCGCTCGCCAGCCTCCAGCCGTTCAACGGCCTTCAGCACGAACTCCCGGCTGTGACGCCCGGACTCGCTCAGGGACATCGGTACGCTCTCCTCGTTAAGAGCTGTCCAACTTTACTTGTCTCACTTCAGGGGTTCAGTCCACACACTCTGGCCGGTGTCCCCGTTTACGCGGCTCGATGATGTCCTCGGCTCCGCCGCTGGAAGTCGGCAGTGCGCATGGTGCCTCTCACCGTGGCAAGGTCAGGGGCATGCAAGACTTCGTTACGCCGGATTTTGCCTGCACCGGCAGCAGATCGAACACCGGCCCGCATGGCTGAGGTGATCGAGGCGGCCCGGCTCGCCGTCGGCCTCCTCCTGCATCCGGATGCCGGGCTGCTGCGCATCGTCGGCCTGTCCCTCGGCGTGAGCCTGGCGGCCACCGCCCTGGCCGCCCTGTTGGGCCTGCCGCTGGGGGCCGTGCTCGCCGTTCATCCGTTTGGTGGCCGGCGCGCGCTGGTGCTGCTGGTGAATGCCCTGCTGGGCCTGCCGCCGGTGGTGGTCGGGCTGGTGCTCTACCTCCTGCTGTCGCGCGCCGGGCCGTTTGGCGGCTTGGGGCTGCTGTTCACCCCGGCGGCCATGATCGCCGCGCAGGCGCTGCTCGCGCTGCCCGTCGTCACGGCGCTCGGTCATCGCGCCTCGGCCGCAGCGTGGGGGCGCTTTGGCGACGATTTCCTGGCGCTCGGCCTCACCCGGCGCCAGGCCATGCCGCATTTGTTCCGCATCAGCCGCGACGAATGCCTGACCGCGATGCTGGCCGGCTTCGGCCGGGCGGTGTCCGAGGTCGGCGCGATCCTGGTGGTCGGCGGCAACATCGCCGGCTATACCCGCACCATGACGACGGCGATCACCTTGGAGACAGGCCAAGGGCACCTGGCCTACGCGATGGCGCTCGGCATGGTGCTCGTCGCCCTCAGCGTGGCCGTGAGCAGCGCGGCGTTCCTGCTGTCCAGCCGCGCCCGCGGGCCGGCCCGGCGCGTCGGCTGATGCGCGCGATGGCACGGCTCGCGACCGTGGCGCTCTGGGCCGCGCTGGCCGCAGCGCCGGCGTCCGCCCAGGCTCCAACCGAGGCAAGGCAGCTGGTGCTCGGCTCGACCACGTCGGTGGACAACAGCGGGCTGCTGGGCCGCGTCCTGCCCCGCTTCACGGCGCTGACCGGGATCGAGGTCCGGGTCGTGGCGCAGGGCACCGGCCAGGCGCTCGCCACCGCCGCCCGCGGCGACGCGGACCTGGTGCTGGTGCACGACCCGGAGGCCGAGCAGCAATTCATGGCCGACGGCCACGGCGCCGAGCGGCATGAGATCGCCTGGAACGACTTCGTGCTCGTCGGGCCTGCCTCGGACCCGGCGCATGTCGGCGGCGGGCACGACGCGGCCGCGGCGCTCCAGGCGATCTGGGCGGCCCGCGCGCCCTTCGTCGCGCGCGGGGACGGCAGCGGCACCAGCGCGCGGGAGCGGCAGCTTTGGCGCGCCGCCGGGCTGGACCCGGCCGCGGCGCCCGGCGGCTGGTATCGCGACATCGGCGGCGGGATGGGCGCGGCCCTGAACGCCGCCGCGGCGATGGACGCCTACACGCTGTCCGACCGCGGCACCTGGCTCGCGTTCGGCAACCCGCGCAGCCTGCGCATCCTGGTCGAGGGCGGGCCGAACCTGATCAATCGCTACGACGTGATCCTGCTGGCGCCGGGCAAGCGGCCCCCGGCGTCGGGCGAGGCCGCGCGCCGGCTGGCCGACTGGCTGTCGTCCCCCGACGGCCAATCCGCCATCGGCGGCTACGCGGTCGCGGGCCAGCAGCTTTTCCACCCCTCGGCGGTAGGCCCATAGCACGGGCCGGCCGCACGGCAGGCCCGCGGCGCCAGCCTGCACGGGATTGAAGCGGCTTGAGAGACGTCCAACTGTACGCGATGGCTGGAACAGGATCGCCGGCGAGCGTCAGCCCGGCAGGCTTTGCCGCCTGCCTGAGAGTGTTCCGCGCCGTGGCCGGTGGCCGGCCTCCGCAGCCGGCCCCGGCCATGGGGGCGGCGGGATGACGTGGCCGGCCGGGCGCGATTGGCTGTTCTCCGTCAAGACGTTCGGCGCGGCGATGCTGGCGCTCGGCATCGGGCTGTCCGCCGGCCTCGACCGGCCCTACTGGGCCATGGCGAGCGCCTACATCGCGTCCCAGCCGCTGTCCGGCGCGACGCGGTCGAAGGCCGCCTTCCGCCTCGCGGGCACGGTGCTCGGCGCCGCGGCGGCGCTGGCGCTGGTGCCGAACCTGGCCGCGGCGCCCGAGCTGCTGAGCCTGGCCATGGCGTGCTGGACGGCGCTTTGCCTGACCGTGGCCCTGCTGGACCGCACGCCGCGCAGCTACGTCTTCGTGCTGGCCGCCTACACCGCCCCGATCATCGGCTTCCCGAGCGTCGGCGCGCCGGAGGCGGTCTGGGACGCCGCGCTGGCGCGGACGGAGGAGATCGGCCTCGGCATCGTCTGCGCCAGCGTGGTGGCGAGCCTGGTGTTCCCGCGCCATGTCGGGCCGGCGATCGCCCAGCAGACCGAGGCCTGGCTGCGCAACGGCCGGCTTTGGGCGCTCGACGTGCTGGAGGGCACCGAAACGCCGGACCGCGCGCGCATGTATCGCCGCCGGCTGGCCGCCGACGCCGTCGAGCTGGGCACGATGACGACCCACCTGGCCTACGACCCTTCGGTCGAGCAGCAGGCGGTCCGGGCGGTCCGGGCGTTGCAGGGGCGCATGCTGATGCTGCTGCCGCTGCTGTCGTCCCTGTCCGACCGGCTTGCGGCGCTGCGCGCGGCTGAAGGCGTGGAGCCGGGCCTCGCCGCGGTGCTCGGCTCCGTCGCGCGATGGCTGCGCGCCGGGGGGCCTGAGCAGGACATCGCCGGCATGCGCGCCGCCCTGACAGGGCTGGAGCCGGTCCTCGACGCGCAATCCGTGTGGGGCGGCATCATGCTGACAGGGCTGCTGGGGCGCCTGAGGGAGCTGATCGACCTGCGCCAGGACTGCTCGGCGCTGCGCGCGCACATCCAGGCGGGCCGCGGCGGGCTGCCGCGCCTGGCCGGTCCCGACATCCCTGCGGCGGCACAGCACCGCGACCCCGGCATGGCCGTGCTGTCCGGGCTGTCGGCGGGGCTTGCGGTCGGGTTGACCTGCCTGTTCTGGATCGCGTCCGCTTGGCCGGAGGGGGCGGTCACCGCGGAGATGGCGGCGGTCGGCTGCTGCTTCTTCGCAGCCCAGGACAACCCGGTGCCTGCTATCATGGGTTTCCTGCGCTGGACGATGGTGGCGGTCGTCGTGGACGCCGTCTATCTCTTCGCGGTGCTGCCTGGGGTAAGCGGGTTCGAGGTGCTGGCCCTGGTGCTGGCGCCGGCCTTCCTGGTGTTCGGCGTGCTCGCGGCGCGCCCTGCCACCGCGCCGGCCGGCCTGGCCTTGGCCGCCAACGGCGCGACGCTGCTCGGCTTGCAGGCCAGCTACAGCGCGGACTTCGCCGCCTACGCGAATGCCGGCGTCGCAACCGTGGTCGGCATGGCCGCGGCGGTCGTGCTGACCCAGCTGGTCCGGTCCATCGGGGCGGAGGCGGGCGCGCAGCGCCTGGTGCGGGCGAACTGGCTGAGCCTGGCGCAGGCGGCCGAGCGGCGGGGCCGGGGCGACCGGGCCGCCTTTGCCGGGCTGATGCTGGACCGCCTGGGCCTGGTGGCGTCCCGCCTGGCCACGATGACCGCGGTGGACAGCGCGCCGTTTGCGGGCGATGCCCTGGCGGAGCTGCGGATCGGGCTGAACATCGTCGATCTCCGCCGGGCGCGGCACGTCCTTCCGCAAGCAGCCATCCAGGCGCTCGACGGCGTCCTGGACGGCATCGCGCAGGTGTTCGCGTCCCGGGCGCGGTCCCCCTTGCGGCAGGTCGGGCCGCCGCCGCAGGCGCTGCTCCGCCGAATCGACGAGGCCATCGCCGAGGTGGTCGCGGTCGTGCCCCCGGCCCAGCAGCGGGATGCGCTGCTGGGCTTGGGCGGCATCCGCCGCGGGCTGTTCCCCGGCGCCGCGCCCTACATCCCCGAGCCGCGCACCCTGGGTCCCGATCAAATGAAGGCGAGTGTGTCGTTCGCAAACACAACGTCGATGATGGCAGCCAACCAGCTTGGTTCCGAAGCGATGACTCGGAGCAAGCAGTGACAGTGCCTGATGCGGTCGGGTTGGTTGGCGTCGCGCTCTATGTCGGAGCTTATGCTGGATTGCAGACCGGCAAACTGGGGCTGGCGGACGTAAACTACACCGTTCTGAACGCTGTCGGCGGACTGGCCGTAATCTTCTCACTTGTCTGGAGCTTCAACCTTGCAGCGTTCGTCACACAGGTTCTCTGGCTGATATTCACCCTGGTTGGTTATCTGCGGTCTCGGAAAGGCTGAGCGGAAGCACTTGAGCAGCTTCTGTCCTGGCCTCCAGTGCGTGTTTGCGAGGCACATGATCGCCCAAAGGAGGGCAGCATGATCGGCGAGATCAACGTGCAGGGGGTTTTCGTGGCGCCGCTGCTGGTGTGGGTGCTGGTCGCGCTGGCGCTGAATGCGCTGCTGCGGCGCGTCCTGGCGTCGGCCGGCTTCTATCGCCTGGTCTGGCACCGGGCGCTGTTCGACGCTTCCCTCTATGTCGTCCTGCTGGGCGGCGTGGTGGCCCTGACCTCTTTCTGGACTGCGCCATGAACCGTGTTCTCCCCGGCGTCCGCCTCGCCGTGACCGCCTCCATGGTGCTTTGCGCCGCCGCCGTGGGCTGGTGGCTGTGGGTCCGCTACATGCAGGAGCCATGGACCCGCGACGGCCGGGTGCGCGCCGACATCGTGGGCGTCACGCCGGACGTGTCCGGCCTGATCAGCGAGGTGCTGGTTCGTGACAACCAGCCGGTGCAGAAGGGCGAGGCGATCCTCCGCATCGACCCGGCGCGCTTTGAGCTGGCGCTGCGCCAGGCGCAGGCCGTCGCCGACTCCCGCCAGGCGGCGCTGGCCGAGGCGGTCCAGGAAGCCAACCGGTATCGCTCCCTGTCCAGCCTGTCGGTGAGCCAGGAGAAGCAGCAGCAGACCGAGGCGGTGCAGGCCCAGGCCACCGCCGCCTTTCAGCAGGCGGCCGCCGACCGCGACCTCGCCCGGTTGAACCTGGACCGCGCCACGGTGACGGCGCCCGTTTCCGGCATCCTCACCAACTTCGACCAGCGCCCCGGCAACTACGTCACCGCGGGCCACGCCGTGACCGCCCTGGTCGATGTGGCGTCGCTGCGGGTCGAGGGTTATTTCGAGGAGACCAAGCTGGCCCGCATCGCCATCGGCGCCCCCGTGACGGTGCGCTTGATGGGGGAGGCGACCCCGCTGCACGGGCACGTGGAGAGCATCGCCGGAGGGATCGCTGACCGCGAGCGCGGGGAGGACGCCGGCCTGCTTGCCAACGTGAACCCGACTTTCTCGTGGGTGCGCCTGGCGCAGCGTATTCCGGTGCGGGTGACGCTGGACGACGTGCCGCCGGCGGTGCGCCTGCTGCCCGGCCGCACCGCGACCGTCACCGTGGGGAGCGAGGCCTCGCCGCCGCTGGCCATGCTGCGCTGACCGGCGGGCGTTGCGGGCCGGGGGCGGACTCGTGGGCAGCATGGCTGCGCGAGCATTCCCGCACCGCCCGCCTCGGGGTTGCTGCCCGGCTAGCCGGCAGCCGCTTTGCCACGGCGCCGGCCACGGTCTGCGCCTGCACGCGGATGTCGGGCAGGGCCGTGCATTCCCAAAGTACGCCGCGCACGATGGGACCGAGCGCCCAAATGCCCGGGGACAGGCCGCCGTCACGTCCAGTCACCTGCAGCGAGGCCGTGACCTCCAGCCCCATCCCGTGCTGGTCGGTCCGCGCCAGGCCGGTGGCGACCAGGCCCGCGACAAGGCCATCGGCGGCAGCGGCCCCGAGGCCCGTGGCAAAGATCACCCGCTGCGCCATGATCGCGTCGGTGCAGGACGTGCCCCGGTCCTGGATCGTGACCGATGCGACGGCGCCCACCGGTCCCTGCCGCACGTCGGTCGCCATGACCCGCCCGCGCTTCAGCCGCAGCACGCCGCCGGACAGCAGGCCGTCGAACGCCTGACCGACCACCGGCGCCATCCGGTGCCGGTGGATGTCCCAGTATGGCCGGAGATGACGCAGGAAGCGGTCCCGCTCGGCTTGCGCGAGGCCCTGCCACAGCCCGGCCGTCACCGGGCGCATCCCGTCGATCACCGCGCGCCAGCCGACGCCCTGCGCCGCCGCGTCGCGCACCCGACGCCGCAGCCCGCGCAGCAGGGCGGACAGCGACTGGTCCTCTTCTTCAGAGGAGGGCGCGCACGGCCAGGCCGGACCCGGCGCCGCATGACGCTGCGGCACCAGGCCGCGCCGGGACAGCGCGATGATTGGGCCGTCGAAGCCGCGCGCGTGCATCGCCAGCGCGAGATCCACCATGGTCAGCCCGGTGCCCACGATCAGCACAGGCTCTCCCGGCCGCAGACCGGCGGTCGCCCCGGACGCCCAAGGGTCGTGGAACACGACGCCGTCGCCGGGCCGGCTCGACGGCAGGTTGCCGCTGGCGATGACGACCGCGGCGGCGGCGACCTCGCGCCCGCTGGCGCAGGCGACCCGCCACCCATCCTTCGCTGGCGCCAAGCCGAGCACATGATCCGAGCACAGGCGCACACGCCCGCCGGACCGGGTCATTTCGTCATACAGCAGGGCGCGCAGGTAGCGGCCATATAGGCGCCGGCTTGCGAAGATGCCGGCCTCCGTCGTGTGAACCTCGTCCGGCCAGGGCGCAGCCAAGCCGGCCAGCCACCGCTCGAAATGGCCGAGGTCGTCCGCCAAAGCGCTCATGTTGACCGAGCGCACGTTTAGCAGGTGCGGCGCCTCGCTTGCGGCGTAGGCCGGCCCCCGGGTGAACCGGCCGGCGCGGTCAAACAGGATGACGGCATGGTCGGGCGGCAGCGCGTGCCGCAGGTGGATCGCGGCCATGGTGCCCGAGAAGCCTGCGCCGATGATGACGATGACCTTGCCCGCGCCCGGCCATCGTCCGACGCGCCGCGTCGAAAGCGCGGCGGGCGCCTTGATCGCCGTGTCGGTCATGAGCATCGCATCGAGGCTCCCTGTGCATTGGATGGCGGAGCGGAGCAGGCCAGCTTTCCAAGCGCCAAGTCAAGGTGATCGGCCCCACGCCGGGAAGCCTGGTCTTCGGATAGACTTACGTTCTTTGAAGTGCGCCTCAAACAGAAGATCTCTTAATTGGGAGAGGTGAATCATCGACGCTATTTGCAAAACCGCGCGCTCCGGATGATGAGACTATGAGCGCCGGCTCGTGCGGGCGAAGATTGCGGTACGCAGGCATGGCTTCACCGATGGACGCATCCCGTTTCAACGACTGCCATCATTTGCACGCCCACCGACGGCGGCGCTGGCGTCTGGCGCGCGGGCATCCTTTGTGCTGGATTGGCGGAGTTTCATCATCGCGGGGGCGCCGGGCGGCCGGCATGTGTCGTGGGGACAGGCAACGGGCAGCATGGCCACGGTCGGCGGCTCTGCCGAGCGCCAGGCTACCTTGGTCGCCGGCGCCCTGCCGGGACACGCCTCCTGACCGGACGGCGCCGGTCGGCCTTGCCCAACAAGGAGGAAGACGCCCATGCGCATCCTGTCCCTCATCGTCCTGATCGGCCTGGCCGCGCTGCCCGCGACACGCGCGCACTCCCAGCCGTCTCCTGCAACCCTTCTGAACGTGTCGTATGATCCGACGCGGGAGCTGTATGCCGCGATCAACCCGGCCTTTGCCAAGGCCTGGCAGGCGCAGACGGGGCAGGCCGTGCGGGTCCGCGCGAGCCATGGCGGGTCGGGCGCGCAGGCGCGGGCGGTGATCGACGGGCTGGAGGCGGACGTGGTGACGCTCGCATTGCAGCCGGACATCGACGCCATCAGCGAGCGGGCCGGGCTGGTGGCGCCGGGCTGGCGGGGGCGGCTGCCGAATGGGTCGGTGCCCTACACCTCCACCATCTTGTTTGTGGTGCGACGCGGCAACCCCAAGGGCGTTCACGACTGGGCCGACCTGGTGCGGCCGGGGGTCAGCGTCATCACGCCCAACCCCAAGACCTCCGGCGGCGCGCGCTGGAACTATCTGGCCGCCTGGGGCTGGGCGCTGCGCACAAATGGCGGCGACAAGGACCGCGCCCGGGCGTTCGTGGCGGAGCTGTTCAAGCACGTCCCCGTGCTGGACACCGGCGCGCGCGGCAGCACCATCACCTTTGCGCAGCGCGGCCAGGGCGACGTGCTGCTGGCCTGGGAGGACGACGCCAACCTCGCGGTGCGCCAGATGGGCCGCGACCGGCTGGAGATCGTCGTGCCCTCCCTGAGCATCGTGGCGGAGCCGGTGGTGGCGGTCGTGGACAAGGTCGTGGACCGCCGCGGCACCCGGGCGCTGGCGGAGGCCTACCTGCGCTTCCTGTGGACCCCGGAGGGGCAGGAGATCGCCGCCCGCAACTTCTACCGCCCGACTGATCCGGCCGTGCTGGCGCGCCATGCCGAGCAGTTCCCGGCCGTCGCGACCTTCACCGTCGCCGACACGCTAGGGGACTGGCCCGACGTGCAGCGCGAGCACTTCGGCGACGGCGGCGTGTTTGACCAGATCTACAGGCCCGGCCAGTAGCGCCGTGCGGCGGCGCGTCCTGCCCGGCTTCGGCCTGACCTTGGGCGTCACGGCCGCCTACCTGGGGCTGCTCGTCCTGCTGCCGCTCGCGGGCCTGCTGGCGCGGGCCGTCACGGCGGAGCCGGGCCGGGCCTGGGCGCTGTTCGCCGACCCGCGCACGATCAGCGCCTTCCGGGTCAGCTTCGGCGTTTCCGCCGGCGCCGCCCTGGCCAGCGTGCCCGCGGGCCTGCTGCTCGCCTGGGTGCTGGAGCGCTACCGCTTTCCTGGCCGCCGGGTGCTGGATGCGGCGGTGGACCTGCCGCTGGCGCTGCCCACCGCGGTTGCGGGCATCGCGCTGACCACGCTGTACGTGCCGGACGGCTGGATGGGGCGGCTGCTGGCGCCGCTCGGCATCGACGTCGCGTTCACGCCGCTGGGGATTGGGGTGGCGCTGCTGTTCGTCGCCCTACCCTTCGTGGTGCGTGCGGTGCAGCCGGTGCTGGCCGGCCTCGACCCGGCGGCCGACGAGGCGGCGGTGATCCTGGGCGCGTCGCCCTGGCAGGCCTTCCGCCTCGTGGCGCTGCCGCCCTTGCTGCCCGCGGTGGCGACTGGTGCTGCGCTGGGGTTTGCGCGCGCGGTGGGCGAGTACGGCTCGGTCATCTTCATTGCCGGCAACCGCCCGATGGTGTCGGAGATCGTGCCGCTCTTGATCGTCACCAAGCTGGAGCAGTACGACGTGCCCGGCGCGGCCCTGCTGGGCACGGCGATGCTGCTGCTGTCGTTCGTGCTGCTGGCGGGCATCGACCGGCTGCAGGGCCGGGCGGGACGCCGCCATGCCGCGTAGGCTTGGCCTCGGCGAGGGGACAGCGTGGCGCGCGCTGCTGATCGGGGGGGCGCTGCTGCTGGCGGCCTGGCTGCTGGTGCTGCCGCTGGCCGTGCTGTTCGCCGGGGCGTTCTCCGGAGGGATGGCGGCGTTCACCGCCGCCGTCACCGATTCGGATGCGGCGGCCGCGACCCGGCTGACCCTCCTGGTCGCCGCCATCGTCGTGCCGGCCAACACCCTGTTCGGCGTGGCCGCGGCCTGGTGCGTCACCCGGTTCCGCTTCCGGGGCCGGCGGCTGCTGCAAGTGCTGGTCGGGCTGCCGTTCTCGGTGTCGCCGGTGATCTCGGGGTTGGTCTGGGTGCTGATGTTCGGCGCGCAGGGCTGGTTCGGGCCGCTGCTGTCCGATATGGGGCTACGGATCGTCTTCGCGCTGCCGGGCATCGTGCTGGCGACGCTGTTCGTGACCCTGCCCTTCGTGGCCGGCCAGCTCATCCCGCTGATGGGCGCCCAGGGCATCGCGGAGGAGGAGGCCGCGCTGGTGCTGGGCGCCACCGGGGCGCAGATGTTCCTGCGCGTCACCCTGCCGAAAATCCGCTGGGGCCTGCTGCAGGGCGTGCTGCTGTGCAGCGCGCGGTCGATGGGGGAGTTCGGCGCCGTGTCCGTCGTGTCCGGCCGCATCCGCGGCCTCACCAACACCGTGCCGCTGCACATCGAGGTGCTGTATCAGGACTATGACATCGCCGCCGCTTTCGGAGTGGCGACCCTGCTCGCCGGAGTCGCGCTGCTGACCATCGTGCTGCGCGGTGTGCTGGATTGGCGGGCGGACGCGCTGCGCGCGCGCGGCAGCCAGGCGCGGCTGGTGGCGGGGTGATCCGGGTCGAGGGCCTGTCCAAGCAGGTCGGCGCGACCCGCATCCTGGACAGCCTGAGCCTGAATGTGGCGCAGGGCAGCTTCGTCGCCCTGCTCGGCCCGTCGGGGTCCGGCAAGACGACGCTGCTGCGCGTGATCGCCGGGCTGGAGCATGCGGATGCCGGCACGCTGCACCTGGCCGGGCAACCCGCCCACGGCCTGCCGCCGGGGCGACGCGGCCTCGGCTTCGTGTTCCAGGGCTATGCGCTGTTCGAGCACATGACGGTGGCGCGCAACATCGCCTTCGGCCTGCATGTCCGCCGCCCCCGCCCGCCCCGGCAGGAGGTTGCCGCCACGGTCGAGCGCATGCTGGCGCTGGTGCGGCTGCCAGGCTTGGGCGACCGCCTGCCGTCGCAGCTGTCGGGCGGGCAGCGGCAGCGGGTGGCGCTGGCGCGCACGCTCGCGGTGGAGCCGCGCATCCTGCTGCTGGACGAGCCGTTCGGCGCACTGGACCGCCAGGTGCGGGAAGAGCTGCGGGGCGAGCTGCGCCGCATCCACGACGCGCTCGGCACCACCACCCTGTTCGTGACGCACGATCACGAGGAGGCGATGGCGCTGGCCGACCGCGCCCTGATGCTGGACCGCGGCCGGCTCGTGGCCGAGCACGCCGGGCACGGACAGCCCGCGCCCGGCGGCACAGCCCAGGCGGCACAGCACGCCCTGCCGCAGCCGCTCGGCCCGTTCAGACGGCCGTTTGAGATGTGACAGGCCGCGGCGGGCGCCCTGCCCCGGCTACTCCGCGGCCTTGCGGCCATCCTGCTGCGGGAAGAACCGGTTGGCCGGCCGCGGCAGGCCCAGGTGGTCGCGCAGCGTCGTGCCCTGGTATTCGCGGCGGAACAGCCCGCGGCGCTGCAGCTCAGGCACCACCAGGTCCACGAAGTCGTCGAGGCCCGCCGGCACGGTCGGGAACATGACGTTGAACCCGTCCGCGGCGTCCGCCTCCAGCCAAGCCTGCATGGTGTCGGCGATCTCGCCTGCCGTGCCCACCATCTGCAGCCCGGCATAGCCGCCGGCCAACTGCGCCAGCTGCCGCACCGTGAGGTTGTCGCGCCGGGCCAGGGCGACAAGGGCGGCCTGGCCGCTCTGCCCCTGGTTCGTCGGCGGCAGCTCCGGCAGCGGCGCGTCGAGGTCGAAGCCGGAGGCATCGACGCCCAGGCGGATGGACAGGTTCGGGATGCCGCTGTCGGGATGCACGAGGCTGTCGAGCAGCGCCTTCTTCTGCTGCGCCTCCTCACTCGTCCGCCCCACGACCACCAGCGCGCCGGGCAGCACCTTGAGATGGGCGGGGTCGCGGCCCAGGACGCGCATCCGCGCCGACAGGTCCGCGCGGAAGCCTTGGCCGTCCTCCAGCGTGCGGCCGCCGGCGAACACCACCTCCGCCGTCTCGGCCGCAAGCTGCCGCCCGGCCTCGCTCGCGCCCGCCTGCACGATCACCGGCCAGCCCTGCACGGGACGGGCGATGTTGAGGGGGCCGCGCACGGACAGGTGCTCCCCCTTGTGGTCCAGCACATGCAGCTTGTCCGGGTCGAAGAAGATGCCTGTCTCCTGGTCCCGCAGCCAGGCGTCGTCCGCCCAGCTGTCCCACAGGCCGGTGACGACCGCATGGAACTCGCGCGCCCGGCGGTAGCGTTCGTCGTGCTCCACGTGCTCGTCCCGGCCGAAGTTCAGCGCGGCGTCGGGGTTGCTGGTGGTGACGACGTTCCACCCGGCCCGCCCGGCGCTGATGTGGTCGAGCGAGGCGAAGCGCCGGGCGATGTGGTACGGCTCGTCGAAGGTGGTGCTGGCGGTGGCGACCAGGCCGATGCGCTGCGTGACCATGGCCAGGGCGGACAGCAGGGTCAGCGGCTCGAACGAGGTGGCGGTGGCGCTGCGGCGCAGGGCGGCCATGGGCATGTTCAGCACGGCCAGGTGGTCGGCCATGAAGAAGGCGTCGAAGCGCCCGCGCTCCAGCGTCTGGATCAGGCGGATCAGGGCGTGGAGGTCGAAGTTGGCGTCCGGCCAGGCGCCGGGCACCCGCCACCAGGCGGTGTGGATGCCGACCGGGCGCATGAACGCGCCGAGGTGGAGCTGCTTGGTCATGGATGCTCCTTTGATGTCCGTGGACCCACGCGGGCGCACGGTGCCGTCAAGATGCGGATGGGAGGCAACTGGAAAAAGGGGCGGGCCGTGACGCGGAAGTCGGTTACGGCGCGGTGTCAGCCCGCGCATCCGGCAGGCGCCTCGTCTGCGTCATCCGGTCAACCTCGCCCATCCATCGCCCCCTTGCCGGCGCCCAGGCGCCCGCGTCAGCCTTTTCGGGACCTTTGGACGCTTGCCACCCACCCGGCCCCTCTACGCCGCCCGGCTCTCGCTCCTGTCGCGCCCCGGCGGCAGCCCGAACATGCGGCTGTATTCGCGGGTGAACTGGGTGATGCTCTCGTAGCCGACCTCGTAGGCCGCCTGGCTTGCCGATAGGCCGTCGCCCAGCATCCGCCGTCTCGCCTCGATCAGCCGCAGCTGCTTCTGGAACTGCATCGGCGACAGGGAGGTGACGACGCGGAAGTGATGGTAAAAGGTTGAGGAACTCATGCCGGCCGCCGCGGCCAGGCGCTCCACCCGCAGCGGCCGGTCGAACTCGCCCCGCAGCACGGCGACCGCGCGCGCGACGCGGTGCGCCGTCCCGTCGGCACGGGCGAGGCCGCGGACCGCCCGCCCGTGCCGCCCGGCCAGCAGCCAATAATGCAGCTCGCGCATGATCGACGGACGGAGCAACGGGATGGCCTCGGTCCGCTCAAGCAGGCGCACCAGCCGCAGCGCGCAGTCGGCGACCGCGGCGTCGGTTTCATCGACCAGCACCGCCGGGGCCGCTGTGCTGGGGGTGCCTGCGCCGTCGATCTGCGCCGACAGGTCGAGCAGCACGGCCGTGTCCAGCTCGACCGCCAGCGCGAGGTACGGCTCGGCCCGGCTCGCCTGCGTGACGCGGCTCATGACCGGCAGGTCGGCGCCGACGATCGCCGACTGCCCGGCGGCGAACTCGTAGGTGTCCGCGCCCACCGTCACCTGCTTGGTCCCCTGCAGGATCAGGCAGACGAGCGGCTTGTAGAGCGACTTCACGATGCCGGTCGGCGCATAGGCCCGCATCATGCCGACGCCCTGGAGCGGCGTCGCGGCCACGCCTGCCATGTCGGCATGGGCATCGGCGTAGCGCCGGACAGCGTGCTGGAGGAGGACTTGGGTCATGCTTTGCCAACCTGATGCGCTGCGCGCGGCCGCCCAACTGCGCCCGGAGCATCAGGCAAGCATTTCAGTGATTCCGGCAAGCCCCTGGCCGTTCCCGTGCCCAGGTTGACATGAGCCGGCCGGATATCGGACCCGGCGGCAGGAGAGCATCATGAACATGACCGGCAACACCATCCTCGTCACCGGCGGCGGCTCGGGCATCGGCCGGGGCCTGGCCGAGGCGTTCCATGCCGCCGGCAACCAGGTCATCATCGCCGGGCGCCGCCCCGAGCCGCTGGCCGAGGTGGTCGCCGCCCACCCCGGCATGCGCTCCGTCGTGCTCGACGTGGCCGACCCGGCGGCGATCCGCGCCTTTGCCGAGCGGGTCCCGCAGGAGCATCCGGCGCTGAACGTGCTGATCAACAACGCCGGCATCATGAAGGTCGAGGACCCGCTGACCGAGCCTGACCTTGCAACGTGCGAGGCGACGATCACGACCAACCTGCTCGGCCCGATCCGGCTCATCGCGGCCCTGCTGCCGCACCTGCGCCGGCAGAAGGCGGCGGCGGTGGTGAACGTGACCTCGGGCCTGGCCTTCGTGCCGCGGGCCGACACGCCGACATACAGCGCGACCAAGGCGGCGATGCACTCCTACTCGCAGTCGCTGCGCTTCCTGCTGCGCGAGACCCCGGTGCAGGTGATCGAGCTGGCGCCGCCGCTGGTCGCGACCGACCTCACGCCGGGGCAGCGCGCCAACCCGCGGGCGATGCCGCTCGACGAGTACGTGCGGGAGAGCATGGCCTTGTTCGCCGCCGACGGCGCAGCGCCGGAAATCCTGGTCGAGCGGGTCAAGCTGCAGCGATACGCTGAGGCGCGGGGCGACCACGGCAAGGTGTTCGCGATGATCAACGGCGGCTGACGGCGCGCTGCCGGCGGCATGGGTCGCCGCCGACCAGGCGCCCGCGTCAACCCTTGCGGGACGCGATGGCGGGCGCCGGGCGTTCCGCCGGCTGACAGGGCCAGGCCGGCCGGGGCAAGGCGGCGAGCAGGTAGGCCCCGGCGCTCAGGGCGGTGATCCAGAAGCTGCTGGGCCAGTCGGTCTCGAAGGCGAGCGCAATGCCGAGCCACGCCTCCGCCAGGGCCAGGGCCACCGAGAGCAGGATGCCCTTCCCGACGCCGCCCGTGAGGCGTTGGGCCGTCGCCGCCGGGCCGACCATGAGCGAGAACACCAGGAGCACGCCGACGATCTGCGCGCATTCCGCCGTCGCCAGCGCCACGATGGCCAGGAACAGCACGGAGTACAGCCGCAGCGAGACGCCTTTCGCCTCCGCCAGTTCCGGCTGCAGGCTGGCGAACAGCAGCGGCCGGGAGATGACGGCGAGCGCGCCCAGGCTGACGATGCCGAGCGCCGCGAGCGTCCACACGGTGCCCTCGTCCACGGCCAGCACGTTGCCGAACAGCAGCGCCGTCGCCTGCGTCGCGAACGCGGTGTAGAAATGCAGGAACAGGAGGCCGAACCCAAGCGACAGCGAGAGCACGAGGCCAATGGCGACGTCGCGCTGCGCCAGCCGCTCCCCCATCAGCCCCATGCCGACCCCGGCGGCGACGGTCGTGAGCACGAGGCCCCAGAGCGGCGCTATGCCGAGGAGGAACGCGCCCGTGGCGCCGGTGAAGCCGACATGGGCCAGCGCGTGGCCGGCAAACGTCTGGCCGCGCAGCACCAGGAAGTAGCCGACCGCGCCCGAGACGACCGCGACCACGGTGGCCGCCGCAAAGGCGGTGCGCATGAAGTCGTAGTCAAGCATGGCCGGCATGCATGCCCAAAGCGTGCCGGCCGGAGGGCGCGTCGTGCCGATGGTCGTGGCACTCCGCGTCGTGGCTGCCGGACATCACGAAGATCCTGCCGTTCACGCGCACCACGTCGATCTCGGACCCGTAGAGCCGCGACAGCACGGGACCCGTGATCACCTCATCGACCGTGCCGAGCGCCGCCTCGCCGCGGCCGAGGTAGAGCACCCGGTCAAGCGCGTCGAGCAGCGGGTTCAGCTCATGCGCGCTGAACAGCACGGTGATCCCGAGTTCGGCTTGCAACGACCGCGCCAACTCCACCACGCTGCGCTGGTGGTGCGGGTCGAGGCTGATCAGCGGCTCGTCCAGCAGGAGCAGGCGCGGGCGTCCGATCAATGCCTGGGCCAGCAGCAGGCGCTGCCGCTCGCCGCCGGAGGTCGCGGCGAGCGGGCGCCGGGCCAGGTCGCGGGCGCCGACCAGGTCGAGCGCCCGGTCCACCTCCGCCCGGGCCGCCCGGCCGACGATGGGCAGGCCCAGCCGATGGCCGTCCACCGCGCCGGCGACGAAGTCCCAGCCGCTCAGCCGCATGCCGGCGACGGCGCCGCGGGCCTGCGGCATGTAGCCGATGGCGGGGTTGCCCCGCGCCGCCGGGCGGCCGAGGACCTGGATGGCGCCCTGGCTCGGCGGCGCCAGGCCGAGGATGGCGCGCATCAGCGTCGTCTTGCCGGCGCCGTTCGGTCCCAGGACGCCCACGAACTCGCTGGCGCCGATGTCCAGGTTGACGCCGGACAGGATCGGGCGGCCCCCGAGGGCCAGGTGGACGCCGCGGAACTCGATGGCATTCACGCGGGGGTGCTCACGCGGGCTATTTCGGCAGTGCCCGGTCGATGGCGTCCAGCTCGCCCATCATCCACGCCTGGTATCCCTTGCCGGCCGGCTCCGTCTCGGTCGCGCCGACCACCGGGACGTGCGCGGCCCGGGCCAGCTTCTCCATGCGGGCCGCGATGGGGTTCGAGGCCTGGCTGTTATAGACCAGCAGCTTGGCCTTGTGCGTCCTCAGGTCGTCCTCGAAGGCGGCGATGTCGGAGGCGCTCGGCTCGGTGTCGTTCATCACCGACAACTGGAACGACTGGTTCCGCACCGGCATGCCGAGGGCGTCGAACATGTAGCCGAACACCGGCTCCGTCGCGGTCACCGGCGTGCCGGCCAGGCGGTCGCGCAGGCGGGCGATCCTGGCCTGGATCGGCTGCACCGAGGCCTGGAAGGCCGCCAGGCGCTGCCCATAGCCGGCCTGGCGCGCGGGATCGGCGCTGATCAGGGTGTCGGCCAAGGCCTGGGCGAGCGCCAGCATGGTGGCCGGGTCGTACCAGATATGGGGGTTGTCGCCGGGCTTCTTGCCAAGGAGGTCGGCCACCACGATGGTCTTTCGGTCGGAACTGCGGGCGGCCCCGAGCAGCTTCACCATCCAGGGGTCGTAGTCGATGCCGTTATAGATGACGATCCGGGCCGCCGAAATCCCCCGGGCGACGGAGGGGCTGGCCTCGAACAGATGGGGGTCCTGGTCGGGGTTGCTCAGCACGCTCGCCACCTTGACGCCGGGGCCGCCGATCTGCTGGGCGATGTCGCCGTAGAAGTTCTCGGCGGCCATGATGGGCACAGGCGCGCGCGCCGGCTGGGACCAGGCCGGCGGGGACGCCAGGCTCGCGGCCACGGCAACAACCATCGTCGATCTCAACATGCCGATCCCCCCTGCACGGGCGACCCGTCTCGGCCGCACGACGACTGCCCAGGCCCCTGGCCCCGTCCTGGTGGAGGGAGCCGCGGCGAGACGCCACATTATGACACTGCCTGACTTGAGACAACGTATCAAACTGTCATTGCCTGAATTGAGATAATATATCAAACAGCCCGCATCGGTTGGCAGCGAAGCGGGGACACGTCTGGATGAGAAAGCGTCAGGCCATCATGCTGGGCAGTGCCCTGGGGGCGTTTGCCGGCCTCCCCGTTCTCGCGGCGGACCTTCCCCCGACGGCGCCCGCGACACTCCCTGCCGTCAACCTCGGAGACGACCTGACTCTGGACGACGTCAGCATCGTGGCGCAGCGGCTGGACGCCGCGCGCAGCGCCATCCAGCCCAGCCTTGGCGCCACCGTGTACCGCTTCGACCGCGGCGCCATCGAGACCCTGCCGGAAGGCGACCAGGCGCCCTTGCAGCAGATCCTGCTGCAATCGCCCGGCGTCGCGCAGGACAGCTTCGGCCAGGTGCATATCCGCAACGAGCACGCCAACGTGCAATACCGCCTGGACGGCGTGCAACTGCCCGAGGGCCTGTCCGTGTTCGGCCAGGCGCTGGAAACGCGGTTCGCCCACTCGCTGTCGCTGATCACCGGTGCGCTCCCGGCCCAATACGGCTTCCGGCAGGCCGGCGTCGTCGACATCACCACCAAGTCCGGCACCACCGACCCTGGCGGCGCCCTCACGCTATACGGCGGGTCGCGCAGCACGTTGCAGCCCAGCTTCGAGTACGGCGGCCGGGCAGGCGCCATCGACTATTACGTCACCGGCGAGTACCTGCACAGCAACATCGGCATCGAGAACCCGGCCAACCGCTTCAACGCTCAGCACGACAGGACCGACCAGTTCCGCGGCTTCGCCCACGTCTCCGGCATCCTGGACGGCACGACGCGCATCAGCCTCCTCGCCGGCACCTTCCACGGCGACTTCCAGATTCCCAACCGCGGCGGCCAGCAGCCGGGCCTGGGCCTCACGGTCAACGGGCAGGACGGCCTCGACAGCGCCAGCCTGACCGAGCATCAGCGCGAGCTGACGCATTTCGGCATCCTGTCGCTGCAGAAGCAGTACGGCGCGCTGGACGTGCAGACCTCGCTGTTCACGCGCTACAGCAGCCTTTACTACACGCCGGACCCGTTGGGCGACCTGCTGTTCGGCGGCATCGCGCAGACGGCGGCGCGGTCCAGCTGGGCCAACGGAACCCAAACCGACGCGAGCTGGAAGGTGAGCGCCAACCACACGGTTCGCGCCGGGTTCCTGGCGCAGGTTGAGCGGTCAGTGGCGAAATCGAACTCGTTCGTGCTGCCGGTGGATGACACCGGCGCGCAGACCGGTAACCAGCCCTTCGCGGTACAGGACAGTTCCGGCAAGAACGGATACACCTACGGCGTCTATCTCCAGGACGAGTGGCGCATCCTGCCCTCCGTCACCATCAACTACGGCGGCCGGTTCGACGTGGTGGACGCTTACACGAAGGACAACGCCTTCAGCCCGCGGGTCAACGTGGTGTGGACGCCGCTGGAGGGCACGACGCTGCATGCCGGCTACTCCCGCTATTTCACGCCGCCGCCGTTCGAGCTGGTCGGCAATCAGACGGTCAGCAAGTTCGCCGCCACCAGCGGGGCGGCAGCCTCGACCGAGGACACGACGGTCAAAGCGGAGCGCGCCAACTACTATGACGTGGGGGCCAGCCAGGTGATCGTGCCCGGCCTGACCCTCGCCGTCGAGGGCTACCTCAAGCTGGCGCACAACCTGATCGACGAGGGGCAGTTCGGCGCGCCGATCATCAACAGCGCCTACAACTACGACCGCTCGCAGCAGCACGGGGTCGAGGTGTCGGCGACCTACGACCGCGGGCCGCTGTCGTTCTACGGGAACGTCGCCTACTCGCGCGGCATCGGCCGCAACATCACCTCGTCACAGTTCAATTTCAGCCAGGCTGAACTGGACTACATCAGCAGGCGCTACATCCACCTCGACCATGACCAACGCTGGACCGGCTCCGGCGGCGCGGCCTACACGCTGAATCCGCTGAGCCAGTTCCCGACGCGGCTGTCGGCCGACCTGATCGTGGGCAGCGGGCTGCGGCGCGGCGGGGACACGCCGAACGGGCGCGCGCTGCCGGGCTACTACACGGTGAACCTATCGGCCGTGCAGCGGGTGCAGCTCGTGGCCGGCAAGCCGACGGAGTTGCGGGTGGACGTGATCAACCTGCTCGACCGCCGCTACGAGCTGCGCGACGGAACCGGGGTGGGCGTCGGAGCGCCGCAATACGGGCTGCGCCGCGCGATCCTGGCCGGGGTCACGCAGCGGTTCTAGCCGCGTGCCCGCATGAGCCAGGCGAGCGCCGCCCCGATGGCCAGGGCCGCCAGCAGGGTCAGCGTGGCCAGCGCGTTGATCTCGGGCGTGAGGCCGGAGCGGAGGCGGCCGAAGATCAGCACCGGCAGGGTCGGCTCATAGCCGCCAAGGAAAAACGAGCGCACGAAGTCGTCGAAGCTGTTCAGCGCGGCCAGCAGCGCGGCGCCGGCCAGCGTGCGGCCGAGCCAGGGCAGCGTGATCAGCCGGAAGACGCCGACCGGCCCGGCGCCGAGGTCCTGCGCCGCGTCCACCAGGTCGGGCGGCAGGGTCGCGAGGCGCGCGCCGGCCATCAGCGCCGCGAGCGGCGTGGCGTGCACGACATGGCCGAGCAGGACGGCGAGCGGCCCCGGGTCCAGCCCGACCGCCTGGATGGCGATGCGGAGCGCGATGGCGTGCACGATCCCGGGCGTCGCGAGCGGCACCAGCGTTCCGGCCAGCAGCAGCCACCGCCAGCCCGGCCGCAGCATGCCGGCCGCGAGCGCGATCCAGGTGCCGGCCGCCACCGCCAGCCCGGCCGACGCCGCGGCCAGGGCGAGGGACAGCAGGAACGCCCGCATGTTGGCCGGGTCGGCCAGCGCGGCTGCGTGCCAGCGCAGGCTGGGGCGGCCGAGGGGGAACCCCACCAAGGCCGAGTCGGTCAGGCCAGTGAGCACGATCAGGCCGAGCGGCAAGGTGAGCGCCAGGACGGCGCCCCAGTAGCAGGCCGCGGCGAGCCGGCCTTGGCTCACACGCGAAGCCCCGACCCGGCGCGCACGCCCCCCGCCTTGACGCCCCCCGCCTTGACGCCCCAGGCCAGGCCGCCGGCGCAGGCCGTCCCCGCCGCGAGCAGCACCAGGCTGAACGCCGCCCCCATCGGCCACCGCCCGCTGGCGCCGCCGAAGAAGCCCGCGATCACCGAGGCGAACGCCGGCGTCCCCGCCCCGCCCAGCAGCGCGGGCGCCGCCAGCACGCCCAGGCAGAGCAGGAACGTCAGCCCGACCCCGGACGCGATGCCGCCCGCCGCCAACGGCAGCACGATCAGCCCCTGGCGCCGCCACGGCCCGGCCCCCAGGTCGGCCGCCGCGTCCAGCAGGTCGGGCGGCAAGCGGTCCAGCGCCGCGAACAGCGGCAGCAGCATGGTCAGCAGCACGGTATAGACGACCCCCGCCAGCACGGCGCCAGTGCCGTACAGCAGCGGCACCGGCGCGCCCGTGAGGCCGGTCCAGCGCAGCACGGCGTTCAGCGCCCCGCGGTTCGCCAGCAGCAGCACGAGGGCGAACATGCGCAAGACCTCGCTGGTCCAGAAGGGTGCTACCAGCAGCAGGAGCCGCCGGGTGCGCTGCGCGGGCGGCACCTCCATCGCCACGTGCCACGCTAGCGGCCACGCCAGCGCGAGCGCGATCCCCGTCGCCGCGGCGGCCATCCCCAGGCTGTGGCCCAGCGCGGCCCGGTAGCCCGGCCCGTCCAGGAACGCCGCATAGGCCCGGTCCCCCAGGACCGCCGCCGCCCCGGGCGCCGCGGGGTAGGCGTCCAGCAGGCTGATGCGCGCCATCGCCAGCAGCGGCCCCACATGCGCCGCCGCCACCCACAGCACGGGGACGGCGACGAACAGCCGGCGCAGCCAGCGGGTCACCCGGCGCGCACCTCCTCCACCGCGCGGTCGATCAGGGCAGAGCTGAGCGCCTGGCCCTCGTAGCGGGCGAAGCGCAGGCGGCCCAGCGCAGCGGGATCAAGCCCATAGGCCGCCCGCTCCGCCTCCGTCAGCCCGGCGCCGGCGTCCTTGAGGCTCGACGTGTAGCCGGCCGAGCGGGTCAGCGCCGCCTCGATGCCGGGCGTGCCGAGCAGGGCGTCCAGGAAGCGGTAGGCGGCGTCCCGGTTGGGCGCGCCTTTCACGACGGCGAAGTTATAGACGAAGCCCATGCTGCCCTCGCGCGGCAGCACCCGGCGGAACGGCTGGCCGGCCAGGATGAGGCGGGCGGGCGTGCTGGCATAGGTCTGCGCCAGCACGACGTCGCCGCCGGTCAGCATCTGCTGCAGCTCGCTGCCCTCGTCGAAGAAGCGCAGCACCTGGGACTTGGCTCCGACCAGCCGGTCCCGCGTCGCGTTCACCGCGCAGGCGGCCTCGGCGGGACTGCCGACATACGACACGAAGGTCGGGTCCGCCCCTTGCAGCAGCATCGTGCACAGCAGGAAGTCCTCGATGTCGTACGTGACCCGGCCCTTGTACTTGGGGTCGAACATGGCGCCCCAGCTGTCCGGCGCGGGCGCGACCTCGCCGGTGTCGAACACCAGCACGTTGGCGCCGACGACCAGCGGCACGCCCATGGTGGCCCCGTTGACGCGGTTCCAGTCGGCGTCGGCATAGAGCGGGTTGATGCGCGCCCAGTTCTTCAGCCGCGCCGTGTCCAGCGGCTCGATGATGCCGGCGTCCACGAACTGGTGCAGGCGGTTGCCCGTCACGGTGCAGATGTCGGTCAGCGGGTGGTCGCGCTCGGTGATGAGCAGGCTCAGCTCGGGCGCCTGGCTGGCCGCGAGGCGGATGCGGAGCTGGGTTCCCGTCTCGGCCTCGAACTGCGTGCGGAAGGCAGGCGGCACGAAGCCGTCATAGGCGGTGACGTTCAGCATCCCGGCCGCGGCGGCGGGCCTGGCGCACAGGATCGCAGGGGCGGCCAGGACGGCGCCGGCCAGCACGCCGCGCCGCGTGACAGGGTGGGGCAGCAGAGCTATCGAGACAGGCATCGCAGCCTCCCTTACGTATGATCTTTTTATCCAATCATCATACGTATCGCCGGGCCGCTGCAAAGGGGAGGCGTCATGCAACGGGTGACGATCACGATGGAGGATGCGTTGCTGGCCGAGCTGGACGCGCTGGTGACGCGGCGCAGCTACCAGGGTCGGTCGGAGGCGTTGCGCGACCTGGCCCGCGCCGGCCTGCGCCAACTGGACGGCCCGGCGCCCGACGAACCCTGCGTGGCGGCGCTGGTCTATGTGTACGACCATGCCCGGCGCGACCTGCCCAACCGCCTGGCCCACGAGTTCCACGGCCACCACGACCTGGCCGTCTCCACCCTGCATGTCCACCTGGATGCGCAGAGCTGCCTGGAAGTTGCGGTGCTGAAGGGGCCTGCCGGCGCGGTGCGGCACATGGCGGACCACGTCACCGCCGAACGCGGGGTGCGACATGGGCAGCTTGTCCTGCTGCCCGCCGGCAGCGCCGCCCAATCCACCAGTCCCGAGAAGGAAGAAGCCCAGGGCTGACGGCAGGGACCCTGCAGGCTTGGCCCGGACGCGAACAAAAATCGGCGAAGACAGAGGTGGCCGACAACCCGGCTGGATCGCGCGTGTTGCTGATGCATGCCATCCGGTGCGGCGATGCCGCGATAGGAGACCCCATGGAGCTGCAACAGCCAAGCCCGATCCCCGATCCCATTCCGCCGCCGGGGTCTCCGATCCCGCCGGGACATGGTCCGGACGAGCCGGCGCCGGTCGAGGAGCCTCCGGCCGGGATTCCCATCCCGATTCCGGACGAGGACGGGGACCCGCCGATGCGCGTGGGGCGACGGATTGTCTGGGAAAGGGACGTGCGATGAAGCTGCAAGGCAAGGTTGCCCTCGTCACCGGCGCCGACTCCGGCATCGGCCAGGCGACGGCCGAGCTGTTCGCGCAGGAAGGGGCGGATGTCTGCATCGCCTACCACACGGACCAGTCCGGCGCCGAGGAGACGAAACGCCGGGTCGAGGCCGCAGGGCGCCGCGCGCTGGTGGTGCAATGCGACGTGGGCGACCCGGCGGCGGTGGCAGCGATGTTCGAGCAGGCGCAGGGCCTCGGCACGCTGGACATCCTGGTGAACAACGCGGGCAAGGGCATGGGCGGCATGCCGGTCGCCGACATGGAGGACGCGAAGCTGGAGCTGATCCTGCGGACCGACCTGATGGGTCCGCTGTTCTGCGCCCGCGCCTTTATCCGCCTGCGCCGCGCCCACGGCGGCCGGGGGCGGAGTCGTGACGGTCAGCTCGGTCGCGCAGCACCTGCCGACGCCTGGCAGCGCCCCTTATGGCATGGCGAAGGCTGGGGTCGGATCGCTGACCCGCAGCCTGGCGCGGGAACTGGCGGGGGACCGGATCAACGTGAACAACGTGGCACCGGGCCTGATCCAGACGCCGATGACGCAGGAAACGCTGGACGACCCGAAAAAGGCGGAGGCGTCGATGCAGGCGATCCCGTGGCACCGGCCGGGACAGCCGGAGGAGATCGCACGGGTGGTGCTGTTCCTCGCGTCCGATGACGGGGATTATGTGACCGGGCAGACCTGGATCATGGACGGCGGGCTGACGATGAATTGGGGCGGGGCTTGACAGGCCTGCATTCCCGGACGTCGCTGACCGAGAACCAGATCTTGAGAGAGAAGCGTCCAACCCTGGAGCTGCAAAGGCGCCGCAAGGCGGAGGAAGCGACGACGGTGCTGTTCCTGTGTTCCCGTCGCGCCAGCCCATCACCGGGATCAACTTAAAGATCGACGGCGGATCGGTTGCGGCGGTTTAGCCGTATCTCCGCGACTGCGGCAGAAATCTCGTCGGGCGTCGGCAACGTCGGGCCGACGGCTGCGTTGGCGGCTATGAACCCGATGTATGCCGGGTTTACTTCAACAACGGCCTGCAGAGGGAAACGAACTGATGGGCATCATCGCTTGGCTTGTTTTGGGTCTTATCGCCGGCTTCATCGCCAGCAAGCTTTATGCGGGCAGCGGTCAGGGCGTTGTGCTTGATATCGTGCTCGGCGTTGTCGGCGCCTTCGTGGGCGGTTTCTTGTTCTCGACGTTCGGCGCTGCGCCGGTGACGGGCTTCAACATTTACAGCATGATCGTCGCCGTCGTCGGGGCGATTGTCGTCCTATGGATCTACCACGCCGTCGTTGGCCGCCGGGCCATGTGATCAAATCTTGGGTAGGGGCCGGAGCGTCTGCTTCGGCCCGAGGCCGGGTGTTTCTGCGCCGAAACCGCGGTGAAGCTGTGCAAGTGGCGCTAAGCTGTTTTGGTGACGCACGCCATAGGTCTCGGTTTGCGGTGCCTTGGAAGACTGCGGCATGACCGGGGTGGTCGTGCGGCTGTTCCGTTATCCCGTCAAAGGCCTCAGCCCCGAACTTATGGATGCGCTGGCACTGACGCACACGCATGGCATTGAACGCGACCGCGGCTTCGCGCTAGCGTTGGGAACGACGGAATTCGACCCGGCGCAGCCACGGCCTTTGGCGAAGACCAACTTCCTCATGCTGGCAAGGAACGAGACCTTGGCCCGCTTGCAAACCCAGCTCGACGCAAACCATCGCTTAGTCGTGCGACTTGATGGGCAGATCGTGGCTGAGGGCGTGCTCGACGACCCGGCGGGCCGGGCGACGATTGAGAACTTCTTCACGGCGTTCATCGGCGAAGCGGCCCGCGGCCGGGTTCGCGTCGTGTCGGCGCCCGGCCACCGCTTCACGGACATCGGCGCGCCAGTGCCGGAGTTCATGGACTGCGTGTCGCTCATCAACCTCGCAAGCCTGCGGGCGTTGGAAAGCGCGATGGGTCGCCGACTGGATCCTTTGCGGTTCCGAGCCAACATCTACGTCGATGGCCTGCCGCCTTGGAAGGAATTCGATTGGCTCGGCGCGTCGATGATGGTTGGTTCCGTGGCCTGCCGGGTGGTCCGCCGTACCCGGCGCTGCCCGGCCACCAACGTCGATCCCATGACAGCCGAGCGAGATGCCGACGTGCCCAAGGCGCTGCGCGCCATGTTTGGCCATGCGGATCTAGGGGTTTACCTGCAGCCAGTTGCCGCTGGCACCGTGACGTCCGGCGATGCGGTGTCTGCACCCCATGACGCATAACTCAGGTGATTGAGATTTATGGCTGACAGCATCTGATGCCGGCTGTCGCAGGGTTGGCCGCACTGGCCATAACATTGCTGGCCGGCGGTTGCGGCATGGTCGAGCAGGTCGCGGTACCTGCGCCTGGCAACATCTCCGAAATTCGGCGGCCAGCTTCGCCCAACACCTGTCTTGCCGGGCCGGTCGGGTTTACGCCAGCGCCGGACCTGCAGACGCCGCGCTTTGACCTGGCACCAGAACGGCTGCTCGCGATCATGCAGGAGATCATGCTGGCCCAGCCGCGTGCGGCACTCCTGGCCGCTGATCCCCAGCGCTTGCGCGCCGACTACGTCGTGCGGAGCCGAGTGTTCGGTTTTCCGGATATTGTATTGATGCAGGCATTGCCGGTCGGCGACGGTCAGAGTGGTCTTGTCCTGTATTCTTACAGCGTAAAGGGCCACTATGACTTTGGCGTGAACCGTGCCCGCGTGAGGACCCTCCTAGCTGCGTTGGGTGCTGCTCTGGCTCGGTAGAGGCGGCTTCGACACCGTGGACGTGATAAGTAGTTTTGAATCAGAAAAGTTTGATGGACAAATCCAAGCAGCTTGCTTATATGGGAAGGTCAGTCAGCCAAATCGGCCTTTGCGCGAAACCTTTGGTTTTAGTACAGCAAAATGAAGCCAGCTCTGGCGTAGGTTCTGATGCTGAATATACCTTTTTTACAACATAGCCCAATGAGAGCGGATGTCCGACTCAGACGAAAACCTTCCCTTGTCACCAAGCGACAGCCAAGCGACTGAAAACCGCATGCGTCGTGCCCTGGGCCTTCAAGGCCCGTCCCGTCAACCGGCACAACAGCGTGCCGATCAGGTGCGTCCACGCCATCGCTTTGTACAGGATGGCGGAGTTCCAGTGGTTGTTCTGAACAGCCGGAGCGACAACGACCCGACGGCGATACTCAAGGCGCGCGTTGCGGAACTGGACGCCGCATTGGACGCAGAGCGGACTGCGCATGGGACCACCCGCCGTTTGCTGCAGGAGGCTCAAGCTGCCGCCCAAGCCATGCAGACCCGGCTTGCGCATGCCGAGATTGCGCACGAAGAAGCCCTGGCTGTTGAGCGCAACGCCCGTCAGGCGGCAGAAGAAAACCTGCAAGTCCGCTTAATAGCGCCCGATGCGGCGGCGCCATCGGCAGTCCCTGCGAAGCCGAAACCTGCGGCACGGAAAGCACCTCGCATCCCGCGCGTTCCCAAGGTTAAGGAGCCGCAACCGATCAAGTGGTGGCTTCCCAGCTTCCGGGAGAAATTGCGCTCCTAGACGTCTGGCATTCGTTTTGAACCATGCGGCCGAAGCTGGTCGTTACGCCTCATCATGGTTGGCATTCTCGCCCGCGGCCGCCTGCAACTGTGACAAAGCCTGAATTGGTGCTAACGCCAGTGGCCGCATACCTCTTGCCCGATTCGTCGCGGCGGGGTTGATGCCTAAACTGCTTCTCGTGCGCCCGATGCGAGGGTTCTCCATTAATCTCCGCTGGCAACCAGCCGTATCATCTTGTTCGCTGCTTCAAGCGTGCTGTGCGCTTCCCCGGTGCTTGGCAGGCGCAACGCGGCAACGGATAGTTCCTGAAAGATTTCGCCAGTGCTGGAGAAGTTAGGGTTGTAAAAAGGGTCATTCCGGATTTCGGGACCCCAGCGGGTCAGCATGACGCGCTCCTCGTACACGAATCGTCCCAGATGCACGTCGCTCATGTCATCGCCACGGCTGGCCGACTCGTGGTGCTCCGCCACGACGTCGGGACAGTAAATCACCTTCAAGCCAGCGCGGCGCAGTTTGAGACAAAGGTCAACGTCGTTGAAAGCGACGGACAGGTCCGCCTCGTCGAACCCTTCCACTTCTTGGAACGCATCCGCCCGGCACAACATCAGAGCACCGGTGACGGCAGAAAGTTCCTGGGCGACAAGGTTGCGCCCCATGTAAAAGGGATCGTCAACTGCTTGTCCGCGATTGGCGTGGTCGGCCACCCCGTTCACGCCCAGCATGACACCACCATGCTGTATGGTGCGGTCTGGATATACCAGCTTGGCGCCGACTGCTCCCACGGCCTTGTCGGCCAGCGCCTCGTCAACAAGCAAGCGCAACCAGTTCGGCTGCTCGACGAATACGTCATTGTTCATGAACACGAAAAATTCGCTGTTGGACTGCAAGGAGGCGATGTTGTTGAGGCGGGAGTAATTGAAAGGCTCCTCGATCCGGATGACCCGCACCCGGTCATGCTTTTGCGCCTTCGCGATAAAGACCGCCGCATCGCGGCTGGTTGACCAGTTATCAACCAGCACGATTTCAAAATTCTTGTAATCCGTCGCACTGAGCAAGCAATCCACGCAGCGTCGCGTAAGGTCAAGCTGTTCTCGAAACGGGATAATGACGGTGACGCTCGGCTCCTCCCGAAATTTCCAATCCACTCGATAAATCGTCACCCCCAGCATGGGAGTCACCGTCACTTCCCGGCCTAGCCGTTGCAGGTGGTCGCGCACGGCCATAGCACCCGCATCAATGGCATAGGACTTCGCCGAGATGACCGTGGCGGTGGAGCCTGGCGTCTTGCGCCAGTGATAGATGACCTCTGAAACGTGGACGATGCGGGACGGGTCCACGATTTCCGACAGGCGCAAGACTAAATCATGGTCCTGCGCACCGTCGTATTTGGATCGAAGCGGTCCCGCCGCACGAAGCGTTGCAGCTTCGACAACTAGGAAATGACAGACATAGTTCTGTCCCAACAAAAGGCGGTAGTTCCAATCACCTTTTAAGTTGGGATCTGAGTAACGGCCGAAGTCGTCGATCTTGTCCTCATCCGAATACAGCATCTTGGCGCCGGTCCTCAGTGCCGCCTCCATCATGATCTCGACGGCGACGTC